>JALOLC010000160.1 GCA_025456175.1 Acidobacteriota bacterium
CGAGACGTATTTTTTCTACACCTGGGACGAGGAGAAGAACGAGGTGCGCTGGATGTGCTCCTGGAACACGACGGAGAAGCAGGTCGACGACTTCGCCGCCGCCATCGCCGCCAGCTGCAGGTAGGAGTTATTTCAACGCTTTTTCCAGCAGGGCGGTGAGTTTTTTTGGCCCAATATTTTCCAGCACGACTTTCTTGCAGCCATTGAAACGGGCCAGATCGCAGAGCCCCATCCCGAGAGCGGGGACGAGGCGGGCGAGACCGGCGGATCCGTGCTCGATGGCTAAATTGCGGATGATGAGCGTCTAATTCGGATGGTAAGCATTATGCTCGCGCGAGCAGATCGATCAGCCTGTCACAACCGCCCTTCTGGACGAATTCCGTATGTTCGGCGACTGAATTGAAACGCCGTCCGGTTACCTGATGGCAGAGCATGGCGGAACCCACCGCGTCGTCGAAAGCCTTCAAGGTGTTTTTCACCCCCTGGTTGGCAAAAAAGGGTGGGGTTTTGCCGGGATGCTCCCGGCACCAGGCCAGGGTCTTCATCCACAAGGCGGCCCCAAGCGCGCCGCAGGCGTTGCCGCTCAGGCCGATGCCGCCGGCGAATCCGGCGACCCAAACCATTTCTTCATCGCTGGCCCCCATTTTTTTCGCGACCTCGGCGGCGCAGCTCAGCGGCCGCTCAGGCAGACCGGGTCCGGCGCCGGACAATCCTTCTCTGGTGATGGCGATCGCCTCCGGGGCCCAGCTGGCCATGAGATTGAAACAGGTGAAAATCCTGGCGGTAAGGAAGTATTTCGCGACACCGAACGGGCTCATCCAGCTGCAGCCAGTGATCTGCCGGCAATCGGCGCTCCCGGCCCTTTTTGCGAACGACTCCACGATGCGCTGGGTCGCGGCCATGGCCATGCCGACGGCCCGGTCGCGGTCGTCGTATTGGCGGAAGGCTTGCGCCCCCGCCGCCGCCGCGGCCCCCCACAGCATCCCGCACTGGTATCCCCGGCGGTTGATGCCGCCCGCCAGCGGGTCAGCGGCGCGCTCCTCATTTTCCTTCAGATGGCCGAATTCGCGGTCTAGCAGGAAGCACAAGGCCTGCGAGCAAGTGCCTTTTTTCAGGAACACCCTTCGGGCGTCCTTGACTGCCCCGCTCATTCGCCTGCCGGCGCCTGGTCGGCGGCCGCCGGCTCCTCATGCATGTAGCGGCGCAGCTCCCTGCGGCGTTTGCGGTCGCTGCGGCCGCTGCCGTGTCCCGAGCCGAAACTCTTGAAGAGGATGTGGGACAGGATCAGCAAACCCCAGGCCTGCCAGTAGGTCAGGCGCTTGAGCCCGAAGATATCGGGCATCAGCCAGTTCCACAGGAGCATGACGACCCAGCCGAAAAGGAAGAGCAGGCCGATCCCCAGGATGGCGAAGCCGCTGCCCACCAGTATTTTTTGGGGCAGGGTGCGGTCTTCCCACCAGCCCCATTCGCTGCACTCTTTGCCATGCCCGTGCTGCCGCCCATGGTGGCCGCACCATCCTTTGGAATTCTCCGCGCCGGCGTCGTCCGGCATCTTCCGGTCTGTGTTCTCATGATCCGACATGGTATGCCTCCTCCGGGTCTTTCCCGGTAAAAAATATCGTTCCGGGCCCTTGCCCGTTATTCTCGTTCATCGGTCGATCCAGTGGCGCAGGGCGTGGGAGAGGCTGCGCAAGGCGTAGCGCTTGCGCGCCGTCAGGGTGTCGATGCTCTCGCCGCTGGCCGCCGCGATCTCCCTGAAGGTCATGCCGCCGAACACCTGCGCTTCCACCACCCGGCGCTGCGCCGCCGGCAGAACGCGCAGGGCGTCGTTGAGGGCGTCCACCAGGCACTCGCGGACGTACGCTTCGTGGGGATCGAGCCCCGCACCCTGGATGATCGCGCGCAACGTCTCCTCGGCCACGTCGGTCTCGCCCGAGGCCCGGCGTACTTTTTCATGGCGCCAGGCGTCGATCAGCCGCCGGGTGAACAAGGAATTGATCCAGGCCGGCAGGTTGCGGATCCCGTCCACCAGCGGCAGGCGCGCCAGGGTCTCGGCATAGACGTCGTGCACCAGGTCCTCGGCCTCCTCCAGGCTGCGGCCGGCGGCGCGCACGCGGGCCAGCAGGCGCGGCCTCTCGCTCTTGTAGGCCCTCTCGAGCCGGCTGCCGGCATCCAGATTGGTTGCGGGTCGATCATTCATGGTGTTCACCGCTATCGACGGACGAGTCGCGCCTTTAGTGTATGCGATTTTTGATATTTTTAAAATGAACCCTGACAGTCCCGCCAGCGGCGAAGAATCTCACTGTTGCCTGGACAGCGAGTGAAAACCCGATTGATTCCTTGCCTTCTTGCGGCTAAAATGGCTTTTCACAGCTTGGGCATAATCAAAGGAGAGACGCCTCATGGAACACGATCACGGTTTGCGCCGGAAGGAGAAGGAGATCAAGGACCCCGCCGAGATGAAGGCGATACTGAAGGGGACGCACTATGTCACTGCGGCCATGTGCAGGGAGGCCGCACCCTACCTCGTGACCCTGAGCCACGGTTATGATGAGGAGCGGAATGCGATCTATTTTCACTGTGCCAAAGAGGGGAAAAAAATCGATTTCCTCAAGGCGAACGACCGCGTCTGGGGGCAGGCGATCCTCGACCACGGCTACTCCCACGGCCGCTGCGACCACCTGTTTGAAAGCGTCCAGTTCTCCGGCCGGGTACGCTTCGTTGAGGACGCCGAAGAGAAGCGGCACGCCCTGGGGGTGATGATCCGCCAGCTGGAGCGCGAACCCGGGAAGGTCTTGACCGAGCAGGTCACCGACGCCTCGGTGGAAAGAGTTTGCATCGGCCGCATCGACATCGGGTTCATGAGCGGCAAGAGGTCGATCAAGGTGATCGAATCGCCCTGATCCCACGGCGACCGGGTAGAGATAGAATAGGGCGCAGAGACGGACAGAACGTATTGAAAGTTATGAGCCAGCCGTTTCAACTTCTTTAAAGAACAAATCCAATTTTTTGGTGTCCAGGCGGCCGTCGCTGCGCACGCCGCTGCACAGGTCGACGCCGAAGGGGCCGACCTGCTCGATGGCGGCGCGGACGTTGCCGTCGTGCAGGCCGCCGGCGAGAAAGACGGGCAGCGGGGATCTCTCGACGATGCGGCGGCTGAGGCGCCAGTCGTGGACGCGGCCGGTGCCGCCCAGCTCCTTGACCGCCAGCGCCGGA
>JALOLC010000161.1 GCA_025456175.1 Acidobacteriota bacterium
TGAGGAAGTTCGAGCGAAACGATTTTCTCAAGCCTTTGACTTCTAGTGCTTTCATGTTGATGGACGAATTCTAAAAAAAGGCGTCCGCAATGTCAAGCGCGAACGGCAATGCAAAAAAGGGCGGACACAGAGGTCCGCCCCTACTGAACCTGGCAATAAGGTCTTATCTCTTTTTCGTTTTTTTGCCGCGGACAATCTTGCGTTTCGGAAACTGCTTTTTGGCCGTTTTCCTGATCTTTTTCGCAGTCGCCTTTATCTTGGCCGGCTTGGCTTTCTTCACGGCGCCTTTTTTCGCCTTGGCCGGGGCGGATGCCTGCTTCCTCTTGATCTCGGCCTGGGCCGCGGCCAGCCTGGCGATGGGCACGCGGAAGGGGGAGCAGGAGACGTAATTCATCCCCACCCGGCAGCAGAACTCGACCGACTTGGCCTCGCCGCCGTGCTCGCCGCAGATGCCGATCTTGAGGCCGGGCTTGGTCCGGCGCCCTTTCTCGATGCCCATGCGCACCAGCATGCCCACCCCGTCCTGGTCGAGCGACTGGAAGGGGTCGTCGGCGAAGACGCCCGCCTTCTTTTCGTCGACGTAGTCGGGCAGGAACTTGCCGGCGTCGTCGCGCGAGATGCCCATGGTCATCTGCGTCAGGTCGTTGGTGCCGAAGGAGAAGAACTCGGCCACTTCGGCGATCTGGTCGGCCAGCAGCGCCGCGCGCGGCACCTCGATCATGGTGCCGACCAGGTAGCGCAGCCGGGCGCCGCGCTCGCGGATGATGGCGTCGGCCAGCTGGCGGGTGCGCTGATCGAGTATCGCCAGCTCCTTCTTGTCGATGGTCAGCGGGATCATGATCTCGGGCATGACCTTGACGCCCGCCTGGGCGCACTCGCAGGCGGCCTCGATGACGGCCCGCACCTGCATGTCGAGGATCTCGGGGTAGGTGATGCACAGCCGGCAGCCGCGGTGGCCCAGCATGGGGTTGGCTTCGTGCAGCTGCTCCACGCGCAGGCGCACCTTCTCGTATGGAACGCCGATCTGGTCCGCCAGCTGGATCTGCTTCTCCTCGGTATGGGGCACGAACTCGTGCAGCGGCGGGTCGATGAGGCGTATGGTGACCGGGAAGCCGTCCATGGCCTTGAAGATGCCCTTGAAGTCCTCCTTCTGGAAGGGGAGCAGCTTGGCCAGCGCCTCGACGCGCCCCGGCAGGGTGTCGGCCACGATCATCTCCTGGATGGCCAGGCGCCGCTCCTCGGTGTCGAAGAACATGTGCTCGGTGCGGCACAGGCCGATGCCTTCGGCGCCGAGCTCGACACCCTTGGCCGCGTCGTAGGGGGTGTCGGCGTTGGTGCGCACGCGGATGGCGCGGATCTTGTCCACCCAGCCCATCAGCGTCTTGAACGAAGCGGGGGGCTCAGGCTTGATCAGGCGCATGGCGCCGCGGTAAACCTGGCCGGTGGAGCCGTTGAGGGTGATCTCCTCGCCCTGGCGCACGACGCTGTCGCCCACGGACAATTCGCCCTTCTCGTAGTTGATGTTCAGCTTCTCGCAGCCGACGATGCAGCACTTGCCCCAGCCGCGGGCCACCACGGCGGCGTGCGAGGTCTTGCCGCCGGTGGCGGTCAGGATTCCCTGGGCGGCGTGCATGCCGCCGACGTCCTCGGGGCTCGTCTCCTTGCGCACCAGGATGACCTTCTCGCCGTGGGCGGCGGCGGCCTCGGCGTCCTTGGCATTGAAGACCACCTTGCCGCAGGCGGCGCCGGGGACGGCATCGATGCCGCTGACCAGGAAGTTCTTTTTCATCTCCTCCTTCTGGTCGGGGTCGATGATCGGGTAGAAGATGCCCTCGATGTCCTTGTCCTTGATGCGCAGGATGGCCTGCTCCCTGGGAATCAGCCCCTCCGCGACCATGTCCACGGCGATGCGGAAGGAGGCGGCGGGGGAGCGCTTGCCGGTGCGGCACTGCAGCATGTACAGCCGCCCCTCCTCGACGGTGAACTCCAGGTCCTGCATGTCCTTGAAGTGCCGCTCCAGGGTGCGGCGCACGTCGACCAGCTGCTTGTAGGACGCGGGGTCGGCCTTCTCGAAGTCCGAGAGCTTGATCGGGGTGCGGATGCCGGCCACCACGTCCTCGCCCTGGGCGTTGACCAGGTAATCGCCGTAGAACGTGTTCTCGCCGCTGTTGGGGTCGCGGGTGAAGCAGACGCCGGTGCCGCTCTTGGGGCCCATGTTGCCGAAGACCATCTGCTGCACGTTGACCGCCGTTCCCACCACTCCCTTGATCTTCTCGACGCGGCGGTAGGTGACCGCCTTCTCGGCCATCCAGGAGCCGAAGACGGCGTCCACCGAGCCCCACAGCTGCTCCCTGGGGTCCTGGGGGAAATCCTGGCCGATGTTCCTTTTATATATGGCCTTGAATTCCTCGACCAGCAACTGGAGCTCGCTCTCGTCGACGTCGGTGTCGTTGACCTTGGCATGGCTGGGCAGGGCCAGGCGCTGGCGGGTGCGCTGGCTCTTCAGCGCCTCGAAGGCGTGGTTGAACTCCTCGCGGTCGATGCCCTTGGCCGTCGAGCCGTACATCATGATGAAGCGGCGGTAGGCGTCCAGGGCGAAGCGGCGGTTGCCGGTCTTGAGGGCCAGGCCGGTCACCGAGCGGTCGTTGAGGCCGAGGTTGAGGATGGTCTCCATCATGCCGGGCATGGAAAGGGGGGCGCCGGAACGCACCGAGACCAGCAGCGGGTCGTTCGCGTCGCCGAACTTCTTGCCCACTTCCTTCTCGAGCTTGCGCATGTTCTCGTCGACCTCCTTTTCCAGGCCGGCGGGGTAGTGCTTGTCGTTTTTATAGAACAGGTCGCAAACCTCGGTGGTGATGGTGAAGCCGGCGGGGACGGGCAGGCCGATGCTGGCCATCTCGGCCAGGCCGGCGCCCTTGCCGCCCAGGAGATTCTTCATCTCCTTGTTGCCGTCACTCTGCTTTTTCGAGAAAAAATACACGAACTTGCGTTTCATTGGACCTCCTTTATGATCCGTTGCGGGAATGGTTTTCCTTATTTGAAGTCGGGAAGGCGATGGTGAACTCGCTGAATTCACCGGGCTCGCTGGCGACCGCGCAGGCGGCGCCGTGCTCGGCGATGACCTTCTCGCAGAGCACCAGGCCCAGGCCGGCGCGGCCTGGGAACTTCGCATAGAAAGGCATCCAGGCGTTCGCCGCCTCCTCCGCGCTCCGCGCCCATGCCGCAGCCGTTGTCGCGAACGGCCAGCTGCTGCGCCTCCCGGCCGGCGCGCGTGGAGACGCGGATCTCCCGGGCCGTGGCCGGCTTCGTTGCCAGCGCGCAGGCCGCGTTCTCGGCCAGGGAGAGCAGCAGGATGCGCAGGTGACCGGCATGGAGCGGCAGCAAGGGGAGATCGTCGGCAAGCTCCAGGACCACCCGCGCCCCGGCGGCGCCGGCGATCGCCTGCCAGCGCGGGGCCAGCCCGGCAACGATGTCGTTCATGCTCGCGGGTTGCAATGTCACGGGCGCCGGCAGGCAGTAATCCTTCAGGGTATTGAGCGAGTCGGTCAG
>JALOLC010000162.1 GCA_025456175.1 Acidobacteriota bacterium
GTCGGCATTCCACGCCGCCGGCGGGGCCGGCCTGCGCTACAAGTTCAACCGCCGCGAAAACCTGAACCTGCGCCTGGATGTCGGCTTCGCTGGAAAATCACCCGCCTTCTACCTCACCTTCGCCGAAGCGTTTTAAAAGAAACGATCCTTCATTGCGCGTGGCGCGTAAGTCCTACTTCTTGGCCGGCTTCATGGCGGGGGCCACCGGCGCCTGGGGCACCGCCTCCGGCTTGCGTCCGGCGTCGGTCGCGGTCGTGCCCTTCGTGAGATTGCCGAGAACGGCGGCGATGAGCCCCTCGGATGTGCCGCCGCCCTTCTCGCCGCCGATGACCAGGATGTCGGGCATGACCTTGATGCCCTTGTCGGCGAGGGCCTTGATGGCATTGACGACGGCGGTGGCCTGCGGGCCCAGGGCCTGGACCTGGCGCTCGTAGGCCTCGGCATTGGCCATGCCGATGGCGCGGACCTCGACGCCCCTGGCATTGCCCACGTCGGTAAGAAAGCTGGCCTCGCCCTGGCCCTCCACCTTGCGCGCGTCCGCCTGGTTCCTGCGGATCTCGATGCCGACCTTGGACTTGGCGAGCTCGGCCTGCATCTCGGCGGTGCCCTTGCTCTGCTCCATGGAGATGCGCTGGTCCTGGGCGTCCTTCTGCTTCTGGAACGTCGTGATCTCCTGGTTGGCGATCTCGCGCTGGGTCAGGACTTCGACCATTTTCTCCGGCAGGACGACGTCCTGGATGTAAACGCCCCGGGTTTCCACCTCGTACTCGTTCAGCTTGCTGCGGATGTGCTCGTTGGCCTCTTCCTGCACGGCCTGGCGGGTCTCGATGAAGCGGATGGCGGGCATGCTCTGCAGCTTGTCGCGGAAATGGTTGCCCACCGCGGCCTGGAGCACCTCGTTGACCAGGTTGGCCATCGTGCCGACGATGCTGATCACCTTGGGGGCCTTGGTGTCCGGCACATGGATCTGGACCTGGAGATCGATGTTGAAGATGAACCCCTCGCGGCTCTTGGCCTTGATCTGCGTGAGCTCACGGTCCAGGTTGTGCGCCTTGGAGGTGGCCTCGGCCCAGTTCAGGGTCAGGATGCAGGTCGGAACGACCTCGGCCTTGTAGATGTGCGGGTTGATGGGGTATTTGCCGGTGCGCAGGGGCTCCTCCCAGATGCCGCGATGGCCGGGCTTCACCAGGCTGCCGAACTTGAAGGTCGCACCGGAGGTGTCCTCGGTCGGCAGCCCGACGTACGATTTCACCACGGCGACCTCGCCCTGCTCGATGACGAGCATGGGGACGATCTCGATCTCGATGAGGAAGGGGTTGAGGATATAGGCGCCATAGAGCAGGGGGTCGTGCTGAAGCCCGATTTTTCCGCCATGGTCCAGGAAGGCCTGGAAGTCCTGGTAGTTGTTGTGAAGATTGTTCTTGTTCCCGAGGATGATCTCGATGAGCTCGGAGTTACGCAGCGGGCTGTCCTTCGTTGCCGCGCGCTCGATCCTGGCGATATCGTCGTAGCCCCCGAGGCGCGAGGCGATGTCGCTGGGGGGCAAGGGATCGCCTTCCAGGGCGGTGATGATGCCGATGGCGTCCACGGTCCTTTCCTCGCCGGTCTTGGCGTCCCTCTCGATCAGGGGGGCGATCTGCGTGACGTTCAGCTGCCCCTCGTGCTTGAGCCCGAAGTTCATGAAGCTGAGCCCGCCCCGCTCGCGGGCGGCGCGCTGCAGCTCCGGAGAGACCGGCAGGCCATACACGTTTTTCTTGGTGATGACCAGGAAGCCGACGGGATGCAGGGGCAGCGTCTGGCCCGGGGAGAGAAGCCGCCGCTGGACGCCCTTCTGGCCGTTGTTGGCGATGAAGGCGCGCAGGTCGGTGAAGTTGCCGAACTCCTTTTTGTCGATCGCGGACTTGGCGCCGGTGGGCAGGGACGAGCCGATCTGGGCGATGACCACGCCGATCTCGCCGGCGGGGATCTGGATCCAGGGATACTTGTCCACCCGGTAGACGATCCAGAACTTGAAGCGCCAGCCGGGCATGAGCAGGTCGGCCTGATAGCCCGCCTCGCCGTTGAAGGCGATCGGGTTGTCCTTGGACAATTTCTTCAATCCGAAGCGCTTGGTGACCAGGCCGACCTGGGTCGGGCCGATCACCCGGAACGAGGGCATGACAAGGAAGACGAGCAGGAAGAGGGAAAAAAAGACGACGAGGGACGGGACAAAGGGGCTCAGGTCCATGATCCACCTCCGAAAAACCAATGCGATCTTTTGTTATCGCTTTCCCCAAGCCGGATAGTGCGGCCAAAAAAAGGAAATGTCAATAAGTGGCAATGGCCGCAGTGAAAAGCCAGGGCCGGCGAGCTCAAACCAGTTCCGGCGGGGATTCACTCCCCGCGCTTGCCCAGCAGCGTGCCCAGTCCGCCGAGGAGCAGCACCACGGCGAAGAAGTAGGCCGAGCAGAGGGCGAAGTTGCCCCAGGCGCCCAGGGCCGGAATGAGCATGGGATAGCTCATGGGCAGGCCGGCGAAGTTGAAGTCGTTGCCGGCGGCCTGAAGCAGCAGGGAAAGCAGAACATAGCCCAGGGCCAGGAGCAGGGCCGAGGCAAAGCGTCCCCGGCGCCGCGCATTCTGAAAGATCCATCCGCCCAGGATGAGCCCCAGGAGCAGGAAGAGCGCCACCACGATGACCGAAGCGTCCCGCCAGGGGACGTTCGTCCAGGCCGGATGCAGGTGCATGGCGGGATGGAGATGGACCGCCTGGCGGAAGAGCTGGGGCAGGGCGTCCAGCTTGACCGCAGCGCGGGCGAAGGTAATCGCGGTCATGGGAATCACTCCCAGGAGATAGGCGACCAGGAATCCCAGGAGGAAGCCGCCCAAGGTTCTCCCCGCCGACCCCGATGCGGCACGGACGCCGGCTGCGGCAACGGCGGGCGGCTGGACAAGCTCAGCGAGCGGCTGCGGCGGAGAAGGGGGCCCTGGGGGCGGGGGGACATGAGCGCCCGCTTCATGGATCTCGGTCTTGTCCGCGGCAACGAAGCCGGGGGCCTCGGCGATCACCGTCCGGCTGACGTCGAGGGGATTGCTGAAGCGAAACTCGAAGCGGTCGAAACGGACGCGGTCCTCGTTGCGCAGCTTCTTGATCTCGATCTTCACCCCGGCCACGAAGGTGCCGTTGGTCGAGTGCAGGTCCTCCAGCTCATAGTGGCCGCCGCG
>JALOLC010000163.1 GCA_025456175.1 Acidobacteriota bacterium
AGCAATTTGACTCCGAGCTCTCCCGATTTTTCCGGGTGAAATTGCACCCCGAGCAGGGGATGGCTCCGGTGGCGGATGGCCTCCACCAGCCCGTAGCGGCTTTCGGCCAGCACCATGAATTCCTTTTCCAAATCGTATTCGCGCACGACGATCTCCTCGTGGCTCGCGGCCATCTTGAAAAGGGGCGGGAAAGCGGCGAAAAGCGGATCGGGCCTGTTCAGGAAGATCTCCTCCTCGCCCAGGTGCTTCGCTGCGTCCCTCTTCACCAGGCAGCCGAAGGCGCTGGCCAGCGCCTGGTGGCCGTAGCATACGCCCAGCAGCGGCAGGCGGCAGCCATGCAAGAAATCGCTCAGGCCGGGTTCCACTTCGCCGTCGCTAACCATCTTCTGCGAGCCGGATACGACCACGGCGGCGAAATCACCGTCAGGGGGGAGCACCTGCCGGTCCGCGGCCTCCTGGATGGCCAGTTCCATGCCCGCGCTGACCGCGCCGGATTTCAGCCAGTCATGGTAGCCCGATATTTTCTTATCGGATTCTTCGCGGTAACAATTGATCAGCAGTATCGATTTTTTCATGACTTCTCTATTCAGAACGCTATTATACATTATACAGAATTGCGGGAGTTTTGCAAAACCAAAGCCTGCCGACCCTGCCCCTTTCACGCCACGCAATGTCCGCTGGCTTACCTTAGGTGCACTCCAGGATGCAAATCATCACGTCCTGCCCATGCCGCAGAAGCCGTGCTCGCGCAGCCATTTTTCGATCGTGGCAAAGAACTCGCGGGAGATCTGACCGGGCTGGACCGGCCGGGGCGGGTTGCCCTCCTGCATGCGGGCGTAGCCGTGGCCGGTGGCGGGCAGCCGGGCGATGCTGAAGTTGGAGTGGCCGGCCGCCAGCAGGGTCTCGTTGATGAGGCGGGCGCTCTCCTCGACCGGCACGGTAATGTCCAGCTTGCCGTAGGTGACCAACAGCGGGCAACGCAGCTTGCGGTAGGGCGCCAAGGCGTCGCGGTCGGGATCGAGGTGGTAGAACCAGGCCGGATCGCCGATAGCTTGCCGGGCATAGAGGGCGGCGGGGGTGATCTCGCGTGCCGGCGGCAGGGCCAGTTCCGCCAGGAGCGGGCGCTGGCGGACCTGGGCCATCAAGGAGTCGAGGACCTCGGCCGTCGCCTTGCCGCGGCCGTAGTCATAAAGGGTCCCGAACGCCCGCAGCGCCAGATCGACATCGTTCTCGCCCACCCCGCTCGCTTTCAGCATGTTGGCCATCATGTACTGGTCCTGTCGACGCAGGCTGGTGCCGGGTCCGGAGCTGTTGATGACGAAGGCCACGTCGGGGTCCATGGCCGCCGCCATCGGCGTGATCCAGCCGCCCTGCGAGATGCCCCACAGGCCGATACGCTTGCCGTCGATGCCGGGATGGGCACGCAGCCAGCGGACCGCGGCCAGGGCGTCGGCGGCGAGATCCTCGAGGTCGACTTGCTTCCAGTTGCCTCCGGAGCGGCCGCAGCCGCGCTTGTCGTAAGAAAGGACCGCCATGCCCAGGTGGGCGAAGAAAGAGGCCATGACCGACAATTGGTGGCGTGTTCCGGGGCCCGAGCCGTGGACCAGGACGACGGCCGGCAAGAGCCGCTCGCCGGCAGGACGCAGCAGGGTGCCCGCCAGGGTGAGCGGCCCGGAAGCGAAGTTCACGTCGAGCTCGCTCCAGGGTAGCAGTCGTTCGGCGCTCCTCGGCGCCCCGCCTTTTTCGGTTATTTCCAGCCCGGAAACCCAGCCAACGGCGTCGCGCTTGAAGACGATCTCGGCCTGCCAGGGGGCAGCGGGTGTCGCCGGCGGCGGCGAGACGAGCCGGTCCTCGCCGGCAACGGCGAGAATGCCGTTGCGGCCGCCCTGCCAGTCGATGAACATCGGCTTGGCCAGCGCCTCGGTCACGCCCATGCGCGTCAGCGTGATCCAGCCGCCGCTCTTCAGCCGGAACTCTCCCTGGAAGGGGAATGGATCATTTTTACCCGCGTCTGCGGCAAGGCACATGACGGCAACGGCCAACAGTACCAGGAAAGCTAATTTTTTCATCTTCGCCTCCAACGTTATACGGGAAAGCCCTAAGGTGTGTTTCTATGGGCTTGACAGCCCGGCACCTCTCCCTTACCATCCGTTCCATGGATCCGGCCAGCGAAAAGGTAAGGAGAAAACCCGCGCGCGTCCACAAGAAGGCGCTGCTGTTTTTTTTCACTCTGGCCTTCATTATCCTGGTTTCGTTCACGGTCCGCTCCGACCCGCCGCCCGAGGGGGACGGGATCATCTGCCGCATCACGACCAACGCGGGGGAGATCGAGATCCGGGTCTACCCGCAGCTGGCGCCAGTGACGGCCGCCAACTTCCTGCGCTACGTCGAGGCCGGGCTCTACGACGGCACCACCTTCTTCCGCGTCGTCACCCCCGACAACCAGCCCAACGACAAGATCCGGATCGAGGTGATCCAGGGCGGCGACGTGGCCGAGGAGAAGTGCTTCCCGGCCATAGCTCACGAAACGACGGCGCAAACCGGGCTGAAGCACGTCGACGGCGCGGTCTCCATGGCCCGCGCCGAGCCCGGCACCGCCAGCTCCAGCTTCTTCATCTGCGTCAACGACCAGCCCGAGCTCGACTTTGGCGGCCGGCGCAACCCCGACGGCCAGGGCTTCGCCGCCTTCGGCCGCGTGACCCGGGGCATGGAGGTTGTGCGCCGCATCCAGCGCCTGGCGGCCGACGGGCAGGCGCTCATGCGGCCCGTGCCGATCCGCACGATTTCGCGAGTAAAAAGTGAATAGTGAAAAGTGAAAGGTAAAGAGTGGCCACGTTTGCTCCTGGGCGCGATGGCCATCGCCTTCTACACCGCCCATGGCACGACCTGGATCCTGCGCGGCGTGCCGGGAGGCCTGCTCTGGGCCTGTCACCTCGGCTGCCTGCTGGTCGGCATCGCGCTCATTGCCCAGCGTCCCTGGCTGAACGCCGTCGGCGTCCTCTGGCTGGCCCTGGGCAACATCCTGTGGGCGATCGACCTGGCCTGGGGCGGCGAGTTCATCATCACCTCGCCGCTCACCCATATCGGGGGCGTCCTGATCGGGTTCCGGTACGCGCGCCGGGCCGGTTTCCCCCGTGGCTCATGGCTGGCGGCGCTGGCGGGCATCGCGGCGCTGCACCTGCTCTCGCCTTCAGCGTCCACGCGAGTCTGAGAAAGGTCTTCCCCGATTTCCTGGCGTTCCGCCTCTTCATGCTGGCGGCCACGGCCGCGTTCTTCTATGCCGGCGAGTTCGTCATGCGCAAAATAGTGAAATGTGAAAAGTGAAATGTGAAAAGGTGACCTGCATTTCAGCGAGATTTGATTATCAGTTTTTATCTTATCCTTTCACTTCTTCTACTTTTCACTTTTCACTTTATTGAGCCGCCTGGAGATCTTCTTCTTGATCTTCTCGTACTTCGGCGGCGGGCCGTTGCGCACTTCCTTGTTGTCGATGAACAGGGCGTCGGTCATCCCCCACTCCTGGAACACGGAGCGGTCGTCGGTGCGCACCTCGCGGAACTCGACCTTGGGCCCAAGCTCGGCGGCAGCGCGGCGCGCCCGCTCATGCACCATGCTCATGGCCGGGCACCAGCCGTTGAGCAGGCCGGTCACCACGACCTTGCCCGGCTCGGAATGGGGCTTTTTCTTGGGCGTGATCCAGGCCGGGGCCTCCGCGTCATCGGTGAACGGCTTCCACATCAGGGCCATGATGCCATGGCTGTCCGCTTTGCGGTAGCCATGCTTGCGAAACCAGGAGGCGCGCATCCAGAACGGCAGCGAAACGCCCCAGGCGGCCATCCCGGACGCGCCAAGCCGGCAGGCGTCCTCCTCGGCCGCCTGCAGCAGCATCGTCCCCAGCCCCTTTTTCTGAAAGTTGCCCCGCCCCTGTTTGTGGCCGTGCACCCAGATACAGAGGATGAAATAGAGTCCCTTGCCCTCGGCCGGGGACTGCTCGATCGGCACGTAC
>JALOLC010000164.1 GCA_025456175.1 Acidobacteriota bacterium
GGAGCTGGCCTTCACGGCCAAGATCCCGAAAACGGTCCGCCGCTCCGGCTATTACCACAACGGCTATTTCATCGGCCAGTGGTTTCCCAAGCCCGGCGTATACCAGGAGGGCCGGGGCTGGAACTGCCACCCGTACCACCTGAACAGCGAGTTCTTCGCCGACTTCGCCGACTTCACGGTGCACATCACCGTCCCCAAGGAATACGTCGTGGGCGCCGCAGGCAAGGAGGTCGCCACGGCCCATGACGCGAAGGCCGGGACAACGACGCGCACCTTCGCCCAGGCGCGCATCCACGACTTCGCCTGGACCGCCGATCCCGACTACGTCCGCATCGAGCGCGACTTCGTCGCCAGGGATGAGGTGAGCGACAGGGAGTACCGCGAGGTCGCCGGCGCGCTGCGGCTGCCGCTGGAGGAGGTGCGGCTCCCCGACGTCAAGATGATCCTGCTGATCAACCCCGAGCACCGCGGCCAGGCGGAGCGTCATTTCAAGGCGCTGCGCATGGCCCTGAAATACTACGGCCTGTGGTACGGCCCCTACCCCTACGACCAGGTGACCATGGTCGACCCGCCCTTCCGCAGCGGCAGCGGCGGCATGGAGTACCAGACGCTGTTCACCGCCGGCACCCAGGTCCTGCCCAGCCCGCAGGAGAACAACCCCGAGATGGTGATCGTCCACGAGTTCGGCCACGGCTACTGGTACGGCCTCTCGGCCAGCAACGAGTTCGAGGAGGCGTGGCTCGACGAGGGGATCAACACCTATGCCACCGGCAAGGTCCTGGCCAAGGCCTATGGCGCCGGCTCATTCCCCCTGAACCTGGCCAGGATCCCTTTGTCCCGCTACAGTGGCTCTTTCAAGTATTCCGACCTGGAGCTGGACCGGGCGGCGGCCGTTCATGCCGCGAAGCGTGACCCGGTGGTCACCGCCTCCTGGCGCTTCTCCAGCTCCATGAGCTATGCCATCAATGTCTACATGCGGGCGGCGACCAACCTGCGCACTCTGGAAAACCTGATCGGCAAGGAGGCCATGCTGCGCGTCATGCGCACGTTCCATACCCGCTTCCGCTTCCGCCACCCCACGACCCGCGACTTCATCGCCATTGCCAACGAGGTCAGCGGCCGCGACCTGAACTGGTTCTTCGATGAGCTGTTCTTCGCCGCCAAGGACTGGGACTATGCGCTGGAGCGGGCGGAATCCATGGAGATCGCGATCCCGCGCGGCGTTTTCGACCGCCAGGGGAAAAAGGTCGAGACCACGGTGAAAAGCGCCAGGGCCCAGGACCAGAAGGAGAAGAAAAAGCGCTTCCTGACCAGGGTCAGGGTCAGGCGCCTGGGCGAGGCGCGGCCCGGGACGGGCATCGCGCTCAAGGTCCTGACCGTCTTCGCCGACGGCAGCCGCAAGGTCGAGCACTGGGACGGCCGGGAGCGCTGGATCGAGTTCACCTATGAGGGGCCGAGCAAGGTGCGCTACGCCCAGGTCGACCCCGGCACGGTCTTTCTCGTCGACCGCGACCTGAGCAACAACAGCTACGTCGTTGAAGCGAAAACCGCGGGCACCATGCGCTGGTCGGGCAGGCTGCTGTTCTGGGTGCAGAACCTGCTGCAGTACGCCAGCGCCCTGATCTAGGAGCACACCATGTCGAACATCTCCCATTTCTCCAAGGGTGTCGTCGTCACACTGCGCAGCGGCCGCCTGGCCCTACGGCTCGCCCCGCTGGCGCTGGTCATCCACGGCCAGCTGTCCCATTCGCTGGCCGCCGACAGCGTCCTGGCCAGGCTGGACGTCCACTGGCTGACCGACCTGAGCGCGCGCCACCTCGACTCCGCGCCGGCCTACCTGGGGCTGCTGCTGGCGGGCCTCGTCCTCTACCTGCTGCTGGCGGTGCTGCTCAACGGCGGCATCATCGGCGGCCTGCTCCGGCCCGGCGCTCGGTCGACCCTGGCCGAGTTCTTTCACGATTGCGGCCTGTACTTCTGGCGCTTTCTCCGGCTCTTCCTCCTTTCCATCCCGTTCTACCTCCTCTTCGCCGGCCTCCTGTTCGGGCTGGTCGCGGGTCTGCTCAGGGCCTTCACCCGCGAGGCGGCGACCGAGTGGCCGGTCCTGGTGGCCAGCAATCTGCGCCTGCTGGCCCTGGCCCTGCTGCTGGGCGTTGTCGCCATGTTCTTCGATTACGTCAAGATCGGGCTGGCGGCGGGCAACGGCCGCAGCGTGCTCAAGGAAACCTGGCGCACGCTGAAGCGGGTCGGCCGGCGCTTCTTCAAGGCCTGGGGGCTCTACCTGCTGGCCGGAGTGGCCTTCGTCCTGCTGACGCTGCTCTATCTCGAAGTCGCCCGCATCCTGCCCAAGGGCAAGCCGCAGTGGGTGGTGCTGGCCTTCGCCTGGCAGCAGCTCTACGTTCTGGGCCGCCAGTTCAGCCGCATCCTGTTCTTCGCCACGGAGATCGAGTTCGCCAGGGAGGAGATGTTTGGAGCTCGAGAGAAGAAAAGGGAAGAATGAGGGAAGAGAGAGGGAAGTCAAAGTAAGAAACGCATTCCCTGAATCCAGCTCTCAGCGAAAACTCGCAGAAAGGCTGCGAAGCCTCTTGATTTTTCCCACTCTGTCTTCCCTTTCTCTTCCCTCTGCCTTTCCCTCGCTCTTCCCTTCGCTTGACCTGCCGGCTCCTCCATGCTACATTCGAGCCCTTGGAGGCCCAGGTGAAAAATTTTTCCCCGCATATTCTCGCAGCATTGCTGCTCATTTTTTGCGTGCGCTTGGGAGGCGAAGCCATGTTCATCGACAAGGATACCCAGGATGGGGTGCGCGCCTACCTGCTGGCCAAAGCCGGCGAGGCGCAGAAGTTGCGCATCGAGCGCGGGGTGCAGCAGGTGGCCGCCTTCTGGCGAGCGGATGACGGCAGCGTTGAGGAGTTCGTCAAATTCTGCAAGCTGGGCTTCATCGCCGATCCCGAGCGCCTGCAGGCCCTTGGCGAGCGCATCGCCGCCAATTTCGAGACCCTGTACGGCCACCTGAACAGGGTCAGCCTGGAACTGAAGGTGCCCCTGCAGCTCGAACGGGGGGAGATCCAGCCCATCGACCAGCGCTTCGGCCAGCTTGACCCCGCCGCCCATGTCAGCGACGACCTGTTCGAGGCCAAGATCGCCTTCGAAGTCCTGCTCAACTTTCCCACCTATTCCCTGGCCGAAAAGAACGAACTGGGGCCGGGCTGGAGCCGGCTGGACTGGGCCCATGCCCGCTGCGGCGACCAGTTCCTTTCCCGGCTGCCGGCCCGCTGCCGTCAGGAGGCGGCCGCCGCCACGAGCGAAGCGGAGACCTATATCGCCCAGTACAACATCCACATGGGCCGCCTGGTCGACAACGATGGCCTGGTCCTGTTTCCCCCCGACCTCAAGCTGATCAGCCATTGGGGGCTGCGCGACCGGCTCAAGGCTCTCTACGCCGAGAAGGACGGCCTGGCCGCCCAGGAGATGATCCACGAGGTGCTCAAGCGCGTCATCCAGCAGAGCATCCCCGCCACGCTGGTCAACCGCGGCGAGTTCACTTGGAACCCGTTCAAGAACAAGATCTTCAAGGACGGCAAGGAGGCCGCCTGGACCCCGGAGCCCAATTCACGCTACATGCACCTGCTGAACGTCTTCAAGGCCATGAAGGCGATGGACGAGTTCCATCCCTCGCTGCCCAGCCACATGCAGAGGAAGTTCGAGCTGGAGCGCGAGCTGGAGGCGTCGGCGGTGGAGAAGCTTCTGGAGGAGGTGCTGACGGCGCCCGAGGTAAGGGATACGGCCGCCGTCATCGCCCTGCGCCTGGGCCGCGAGCTGAGGCCTTTCGACATCTGGTACAACGGCTTCAAGCCCAGGGCGAGGATCACCGAAGCGGAGCTGGACCGACGCGTCCGCCAGAGCTGGGCCCGCCTGGACCGCTTTGAAAAAGGCCTGCCCGCCATCCTGCAGCGCCTGGGCTTCGGCCCCGCCGGCGCCGCAGCCATTGCCGCGCGCATTGCCGTTGACCCGGCCCGCGGCGCCGGTCACGCCTGGGGCGCACAGATGCGCGGCGAGAAATCCCATTTGCGCACCCGCGCCGAAGCCGGCCTCATGAACTACCAGGGCTTCAACGTGGCCCTGCATGAGCTCGGCCATTGCGTCGAGCAGGTGCTTTCCCTGCAGCAGGTCGACTCATGGCTGATGTCCGGCGTGCCCAACACCGCCATCAGCGAGGCCTTCGCCTTCGTCTTCCAGAACCGCGACCTGGAGATCCTGGGCTTTCCCGGGGAAACAAGCCGCGCCCGACGGCTGAAGGCGCTGGACACGCTGTGGGCGACCTACGAGATCGCCGGGGTGGCCCTGGTCGACATGCGGGTGTGGGAATGGCTGTACAAGAACCCCGAGGCCACTCCCGACGCCCTGCGCCGCGCGGTCATGGCCAGCGCCCGCGAGGTTTGGAACAAGTATTACGCCCCGCTCTTCGGCGCCCGCGACCAGGTCCTCCTGGCCGCCTATTCGCACATGATCGACGCCGCCCTGTACCTGCCCGACTATCCGCTGGGGCACCTGGTCGCCTTCCAGCTCGAGAGCTACCTGAAAGGAAAGAACCTGGGCCGGGAGATGGAACGCATGTGCCGCGCCGGCAGACTCACCCCGCAGCTGTGGATGAAGAACGCGGTGGGGGAAGAGATCTCGGCGCAGCCGTTGCTCGCGGCGGCCAGGGAAGCGCTGGAGGCCATCAAGAAAT
>JALOLC010000165.1 GCA_025456175.1 Acidobacteriota bacterium
CGACTTCCTGCGCAACCGCATCCGCCACGACCTCATGCCCGCGGCCCGGGCCATCGAGCCCGACGTCGAGGAAAGGATCTTCAGGACGGTGACGCTGATCCAGGACGAATTCGAATATTTCCAGGGCCAGGCGCAGGCGCTCCTGGAAGCGAACCTGCTCCCGGGCGCGATCCTTCCCGCGCCGGCGTTCGCCGGTCTGCACCCGGCCGTGGCCCGCCACCTGGCCCGCGAGTACCTGCGCCGGCTGAAAGGGAACCTGCTGGGCGTCGGCTACGAGCACATCGCCGGGTTCCTGCAAAGCCTGGAGACCGGCCGCGGCCTCTCTTTGCCGGGCCTGAACCTGAAGTTCGCCAAGGGCTGGGTCTTCCCGGAGAAGATCCGGATCGACGACTATCGGCTGGAGATCACGGGCCGGGGGAGCTGGTCCATCGCCGGGATCGGGCTCGTCCTCACGCTGCGGCGCACCGCCCGTTTCCGCAAGCCGGCGGACAACCTCGAGATCGTGGTGCCGGAGAGGAAGCTGCGCTTCCCGCTCCGCGCCCGCCCCGCCCGCGGCACCGACAAGTACCGGAAGATTCATTCGCCGTATCGCCAGAGCGTCTTCGACGGCGAGATCATCTGGTCCTGCGGCTCGCCCCTGGCCGCGCCGTTCGCCGCGGACGACGTTGCCCGCGGCCCATTCGTGCGCATCACCCTCGCGCCCTGAGTCCGTTCAGGAGCGCCCCTTCTTCCGGCGGTACATCTCCGCATCGGCCTCCCGCAAGCACTCGTCGACCGTCCGGTCGCGAGCGAATACGGAAAGGCCGATGCTGAGCCCAACGGCCGCCGGCCGCCCCTGGAACTCGAAGGCATGTCCTTGGACCTTGTTTTTCAATGTGACGCAGATCGTTTCCGCCCCGCGGCGGTCGGTCTCGGGCAGCAGGATGATGAATTCATCCCCGCCCCAGCGGGCCAGGGTGTCCTGGCTGCGCAGGCTCGCGCGCAGCAGCGCCGAGACGGCTTTCAGGACGCTGTCGCCGGCATCGTGGCCGAAGCCGTCGTTGATCGCCTTGAAACCGTCGAGGTCGCCCATCAGGACGGCCAGGGGGCGCCCGGAGCGCCGGCAGCGCTGCGCTTCGCGCTCCAGCGCCTCCAGCGCCACGCGGCGGTTGGGCAGCCCGGTCAGGGCATCCTCGCGGGCCAGGGCCTCCATCTTGCCGTAGGCTTCCTCCAACTCTTTTTTCCGAGAGTGGATCTCGAGATTGGCCGCCTCCAGGCGGGCGTTGGCCCTGGCCTTTTCGCGATAACGCCAATAGACCAATCCGGCGGAAAGCAGGACCAACAACGCCAGGACGACCACGAAGTTGCGCAGGTTGACCTGCTTCTCCAGGGACAGCGCCTGGATCTGGTTGTCGCGGCGCAGGAGTTCGTTCTCCTTCTGGCGCTTCACGCTCTCGTAGCGCTCCTGCATCTCGGCGATCTTTTCCGTCTGCTCGCGGGTGAAGATCTCCTCGTTCAGGGTCTTGTATTTCCTCAAGTAGGCGTGGGCCTGGCGAAAATTTCCCATCTGCTCGTGGATGTCGGCCGCCTGGATATAGACCATCTGGATGTCCTTGGGAAACTCGTCGGCGCCGGCCGTGGCCAGGGCCCGCTCGATTGCCTTCAGCGCCTCGCCCTGGCTCCCGAGCCCGGACAGGCAGGCGGCGACATTGGTCAGGGAGATGATGATATCCCGCTTGCCGCCGCGGCGCAGGTCGATCGCCAGGGCCTCCCGATAGAAGGGAAGAGCCCGACCATGTTCACCGCGGAAAGTGTAATAGATCCCCATGTCATGCAGGCAGGCGGAGAGCACATAATCTTCCCCGAAGGCGCGTGCCTGAGCCAGCGCCTTCTGCTTGTGGGAGAGCGCCTCGGCGTACCGGCCCTCCAGGATGGCGACATTGCCGAGTTCATTCAAAGCGAGGATGACGTGTCTCGTGTCGCCGGCAGCCTCGGCCATGGCCAGCGCCTTGGCGAAGTAGCGGCGGGCCGGAGGATAGCTGTTCTGGTCGCGGTGGACGTAGCCGACGAGGTAGGAGCACTCGATGGCCACCAGGTCCTGGCCGTGGCTTTCGGCGCTTTCCAGCCCACGCAGGAGAAAGGAGAGCGCCGCGCTGTAGTCGGCCAGGTACATGGCGACGTTGCCGGCGTCGCGCAGCAGCTCGGCCGGCGCCGGCTCGCCGTTGCTTGCGCTCAGGTCCAGCGCCTGGCGGAACGAATCGAGCGCCAGCCTGAGCTTTTGCTGCTGCCACAGGGCTTTTCCGGAGCGGTGCAGGTCGGCCACCCTCTTGGGCAGCTCCGCGGCGGCCGCTCCGTCTTTGTCCGCCGCGGCCGCAAGGGCCAGGCACAGGCAGGCGGCACCGACCAGCAGCAGCGCCGTCGCCGCGGCGCTTCGCGGCATGCTTATATCCATGGCGCCATTTTTAGCGAATTTCCCCACCCATGTCAACCGCAACGGGATTGCATGCGGCCGCCCCCTGTACTATGATGAGGGGCATCATGCCCGACACCCAGCAACCGGCATTCCTCAAGAAGCCGCACCTCTGGTGCTTCAGCACCTACTTCGCCGAGGGCTTCCCCTTCTCCATCATCCGCTCCGTCTCCACCGTCTTCTTCCGCGACCGCGGCGTCAGCCTGGAGGCGGTCGGCCTGACCACCTTCTTCGGCCTGCCCTGGATCCTCAAGTTTTTCTGGGGGCCGCTGGTTGACGAGTTCGCCACCAAGCGCCGCTGGCTCCTGGCCATGCAAACGGCGCTGGCGGCGCTGATCGGCGCCACGGCCTTCCTGGTTCCCCTGCCGGGAGGCGTGCGGCTCATCGCCATCACCCTGTTCGTCGGCGCCTTCATCGCCGCCACCCACGACATCGCCATCGACGGCTATTACCTGGCCGCCCTGGACAAGCAGGAGCAGACGAAATTTCTGGGCTACCGCGTCATGGCCTACCGCGTGGCCATGCTGACCGGCACCGGCGTGATCGTGACCATCGGCGCCTCCTTCTCCTGGACGCTCGCCTTCCTGCTCGCCGGGCTGCTGCTGGCGCTGCTGGCCGCCTACCATTATTTCTTTCTCCCCGAGTGCGAGACGCAGCGCCGGCCGGCGGCGAAAATGCTCGGACTCTTCGCCCGTCCGCGCAGCCTGTCGGCCATCGCCCTGGCCGCCGCCGGGATCGCCGCTCTCTACTTCTTCTTCAATTCGGCCGTCTACCGTGGCTGGAAGCAGGGGCTGCCGGTCCTGAAGGAGCTGAACTTCGCCCGCGCCGTCGGCCTGGGGCTGCTGCTGATCCTGCTGCTCCTGGCCGTCTTCCGCAACAGGTTGGCCGCCGTCCTCACCCGCGATCCCGAGTCGTTCTACGGCCGCTCCTTCCTCTCTTTCATGGACCAGGAGAAGATCGGGCTGGTCCTGGCCTTCATCATCCTGGTGCGCAGCGGCGAGTTCATGGTCAGCTCCATGGTCTCGGCCTTCGCCGTCGACCTGGGCATCAAGCAGCACTACGGCTGGATCGCCGGCGGCATCGGCATCGGCGGCTGGATGATCGCGCGCTACAGCCTGAAGCGGGTGATCTGGCCCTTCCTGCTGGCGCAAAACCTGACCAACGTCGTTTACATGCTGCTGGCGCGGGAACTGGCCTACTACCTCGGGGTCAATACCGGCGCCGCGCAGCCCATGGCCATCGGTGCCTGGAACCTGGCCCTGTTCGCGGGGGCCACCGGCTTCGAGCAGTTCGCCAGCGGCCTGGGCACGGCGGTGCTGACCACCTTCCTGATGCGCCTCTGCCTGGCCGAGTTCAAGGCGGCGCACTTCGCCATCGGCTCGGGGCTGATGAGCCTGGGCGGCATCGTGGCCGGCGTCTCCAGCGGCTTCATCGCCTCCTGGCTGGGCTACAGCGGCATGTTCCTGGTCAGCTTCCTGATCTCCGTGCCGGCGATGGTATTGCTGTTCTGGGTGCCCAAGAAATGACCGAACTTCGTGACGCGTGACGCGGAAGAAAGAATAAGACAAGCATCGAAGTTGAAGAAAAGACCATCCGCATTAGACTGATCCCCCCGGCCCCCAGTATCTGCAGTGACAGGTCGCGACATGTCACTACGAATGCTCTTACGATCTTCCCCCCTTGCTCAATGGGGGATGCAGGGGGGATCAACTCGGTATTTTAAGGAATTGATGTATAATAATTCAAAAAAGGAGTCCCATGCTGCTTGTTGCCGACACGTTTGTTTCCGACGTCTTCGCCCGGACCTTCGACCGCCTCATGGCCGGCATCGCGAAGAAGGCCGGGACCGGGGTGGAGTTTTGGCGGCCGCTGAAACAGCCCGACGTTCCCGACCTTTCCCGCTTCGACCGCATGATCATGTCGGGCTCCGAGGGTTGGCAAAAATTCTCGCCGCGTTCATCGCCGCCAGGAAACCGGTGCTTGGCATCTGCTACAGCCACCAGTTCATCGTGAAAAGGCTGCTGGGAAGGAAGCACATCCGCCACGCCGCGGTTCCCGAATTCGGCTACCGGAGAATCGAGTTCGCGGCCAACCCGCTTTTTGCCGGCATTCGCCCACCATTGGTCTCGGTGGTCTCCCACTTCGACGAGGTGCTGGACCTGGGGGAAGGCTTCGAGGTCCTGGCTTCGACTCCCGACTGCCCGGTGCAGGCCTTCCAGCTCAGGGGCGCGCCGGTGTGGGGCGTCCAGTTCCACCCCGAGTACGGCCCCGGCAGCATCGAGGAGATCTTCGCCGAGGTCGAGGCGACCTACCCCGGTTTCAAGGATCGCT
>JALOLC010000059.1 GCA_025456175.1 Acidobacteriota bacterium
GGACCAGCTGCTCGTCCGTAGGCGGCACGAGCGCCTGGCGCAGGGTGGCCTTTGTTTTTTCGTCGAGGGCCGGGTTGTTGAGCATGTCCTGGATCGCCTGATCGTTCTTGCCCAGGCCCATCCTGGACTTCATGTCGCTGCGGATGTCGTCGTCCACGTACCATTCCCGGGTGAAATAGAGCGTTTGACCGTCGGCGCTGATCAGCGGACCGATCTCGCGCGCCGGGCTGTTGATCTCGGGCCCGAGCTTGATCTTCTTGATGCCAGGCGACTGGGAGTACAGGGCGCCGGCGAGAAAGAGCAAAACCAAGGTCTTGGGAATGAGATGAAGCTGTTTTTTCATGCGCCCCCTTTGATCATCGCGCCCATGCTGAAGATGGACGTATTAGATAACATAGTGCAAATCTTTGCAACCGTCAAAACGCGGGGAGGCTCGATGGAAGCGTTTGCCCTGCGCGTCGTTGCCTGCTTTTATTTTGGCGCTGAATATACTATAATTATGCGTCGCTGGAGTGGGAATGCCGTCCCTGCCGCCTTTTTCGGGCGCGGGGGGACAGTGTTCCCGTGGCCGACCGTAAGGGAGCAATAATTCATGGCAGCAGAGAGTGACCGAGCCGCGGCCGACAAGCCCGTTGTGCTGCTGACCGGCATCGCCGGCTTTATCGGCTTCCATTTCGCCCGGCGGCTTCGGGCCGAGGGGCACCCGGTCGTCGGCATCGACAATCTCAATGACTATTATGATGTGAACCTGAAGCTGGCCCGGCTGCGTGAACTCGGCTTCACTGCCGGCGAATCGGGGGACCTGGCCACGCGGGCCGAGGCCCGGCTCACGGCTCCCGGTCTGGTCTTCTACAAGGCCGACCTGAAGGACCGGGAGAAGATCGCGGCCATCTTCGCCGCGGAGAAGCCGCAACTGGTGGTGCACCTGGCTGCCCAGGCCGGCGTGCGCTATTCGCTGCAGAATCCCTGGGCCTACGTGGACAGCAACCTTGCCGGCTTCATGACCATCCTGGAGAACTGCCGCCAGCACTCGGTTCGCCACCTGGTCTTCGCCTCCTCCTCCTCGGTCTATGGCGGCAATCACAGCCAGCCGTTCTCGGTGGGGCAGAACGTCGACCATCCGCTCTCGCTGTATGCGGCCAGCAAAAAGGCCAACGAGCTGATGGCCCACAGTTATGCCCACCTGTTCGCCATCCCCACGACCGGCCTGCGTTTCTTCACCGTTTACGGCCCCTGGGGCCGTCCGGACATGGCCCTGTTCATCTTCACCCGCAAGATCCTGGCCGGCGAGCCCATCGAAGTCTACAACCACGGCGACATGAAGCGTGATTTCACCTACGTCGACGACATCGTCGAGGGGATGTGGCGCGTGCTGAACAAACCGCCGCGGCCCGACCCGGACTGGGACGCCCGTTGCCCCGACCCGGCCAGCTCCTCGGCCCCCTACCGCCTGTTCAACATCGGCAACCAGCGGCCGGTCGACCTCCTGCGCTTCATCGGCCTGGTCGAGAAGAACCTGGGCCGGAAGGCCGAAAAAGTCCTGCTGCCCCTGCAGCCGGGAGACGTTCCGGAGACCTGCGCCGACATCGCCGACCTGCAGCGCCACGTGGGCTTCGCCCCCGGCACTGCGGTCGAGGACGGAGTGGCGCGCTTCATCCGCTGGTATCGTGATTTCCACGCAGGCAGCAGTGGCGATCCCGCCGAGGTGCGGCCATGAAATTCAAGAGAGACATCCTGTGCATCGGCGCCGGCTACGTGGGCGGCCCGACCATGGCGGTCATCGCCGCCAAGTGCCCCGAACTCAAGGTGACGGTGGTCGACGTGAACGCCGAGCGCATCCGCGCCTGGAACGGCGACGCCCTGCCCATCTATGAGCCGGGGCTGCTGGACGTGGTGCGCGAGGCGCGCGGCCGCAACCTGTTTTTCTCCACCGACATCGCCGCCGGCATCCGCGCCGCCGACATCATCTTCGTCTCGGTCAACACGCCGACCAAGACCTTCGGCCATGGCGCCGGCATGGCTTCCGACCTGCAATACTGGGAGAAGACCGCCCACGAGATCGTGGCCCATGCCGCCGGGCCCAAGATCATCGTCGAGAAGAGCACCCTGCCCGTGCGCACCGCCGAGGCCATGGAGCGCATCCTGCAGGAGAACAAGAAGGGCATTCCCTTCGAGGTCGTGTCCAACCCTGAGTTCCTCGCCGAAGGCTCGGCCATCCGCGACCTGCTGGAGCCCGACCGCGTCCTGATCGGCTCGCGGCAGAGCGAGGCAGGGCGGAGGGCGGCGCGGGAGATCGTGGACATCTTCGCCCGCTGGGTCCCGGCCGACAGGATCATCACCACCAATCTCTGGTCGGCAGAGCTCTCCAAGCTGGTGGCCAACGCCTTCCTGGCCCAGCGCATCTCCTCGATCAACTCCGTCTCGGCCCTGTGCGAGAAGACCGGCGCCGATGTTGGCGAGATCTCGTTCGCCGTGGGCAGCGACCGGCGGATCGGCTCCCGCTTCCTGAATGCCAGCATCGGCTTCGGCGGCTCCTGCTTCAAGAAGGACATCCTGAATCTGGTTTACATTTCCCGCAGCTACGGCCTGAACGAGGTGGCCGATTACTGGGAGGCGGTGGTGCGCATGAACGAGTACCAGCAGGAGCGTTTCGTGCAGATGATCATCCGCGAGATGTTCCACACCGTCGTCGGCAAGAAGATCGCGCTGCTGGGCTTCGCCTTCAAGGCCGATACCGGCGATACGCGCGAGTCGCCTGGGATCCACGTGGCCCGCAAGCTGCTCGAGGAGCGGGCGCTTCTGGCCATCACCGACCCCCAGGCCCTGGACAACGCCCGGCGCGACCTGGACCCCATCGCCGGAGCGGCCGGCACGGTGCTGTACGAGCCCGATCCCTACCGTGCCGCCGCGAACGCCCAGGCACTGGCCGTCATCACCGAATGGGAAGCCTACCGCCACCTCGACTTCGAGAGGATCTTCGCCGCCATGGGCAAGCCGGCCTTCGTCTTCGACGGCCGCAACATCCTGGATCACCGGCAGCTTTACGAGATCGGCTTCAACGTCTATCCGCTGGGCAAGCCAAGCTTGACCCATTTCGCCTAGCGCGGGGGTCCCAAGGAGAGAGCATGTGCGGCATTATCGGTTATTGCGGTGCCCGGGCGGCCAAGCCGATCCTCCTGGATGGCTTGAAGCGGCTCGAGTACCGCGGCTACGATTCGGCCGGCCTGGCCGTGGCCGAAGGCAATCAGCTGAACCTCATCCGCGCCGTCGGCAAGGTGTCCGATCTGGAAAAAAAGGGGATCGCCCGCCCCCTGCCGGGGCACTGCGGCATCGCCCATACGCGTTGGGCCACCCACGGCCGCCCCTCCGAGGAAAACGCCCATCCCCACTGCGACTGCACCCGCAAGGTCAGCATCGTGCACAACGGCATCATCGAGAACTACCTGGACCTGAAGGAGGAGCTGCTGGCCCGCAAGCACGTGTTCAGCTCGGAGACCGACAGCGAGGTGATCGCCCATCTGATCGAGGAATACTTCGAGGCCGACCTGGAGACGGCGCTGCTCAAAACGGTCCAGCGCCTGGAGGGCACCTTCGGCATCGCCGCCATCCACGCCGACTGCGACCGCCAGGTGGTCATCGTCAGGCGCGGCAGTCCGATCATCATCGGCATCGGCGAGGGCGAGTACTTCGCCGCCTCCGACGCCAACGCCCTCCTGCCCTACACGCAGAAGATCATCTCGCTCAACGACGACGAGATGGCCGTGCTGCATCCTTCCGGCTACCACATCAAGAACCTGAACAACGAGTTCCTGCAGAAGGAGATCGAGATTCGTGAGGGCCGCGACGAGCAGGCCGACAAGAAGGGCTTCGAGCATTTCATGCTCAAGGAGATCTTCGAGCAGCCGCAGGCGATCGAGAACGCCTTCCGCGGCCGCCTCATCGAGAGCGAGGGGGTCTCCAAGCTGGGCGGCCTGGAGCCGGTCATGGAGCGCCTGAAGAACGTGAAGAAGCTGGTCATCGTCTCCTGCGGCACCAGCTACTACGCCGGGCTCTGCGGCCGCTACATCTTCGAAAGCCTCTCCGAGCTGCATGTCGAGGTGGAGGTGGCCTCGGAGTTCCGCTACCGCAAGCTGAAAATGGACGGCGACACCGCCGTCCTCGCCCTGTCGCAGTCGGGCGAGACCGCCGACACCATCGCCGCCATCCGCGAGGCCAAGCGCAAGGGGGCGCTGATCCTCGGCGTGGTCAACGTCGTGGGCTCGGGCATCGCCCAGATCACCGACGCCGGCGTCTACAACCATGCCGGCCCCGAGTTCGGCGTGGCCTCCACCAAGATCTATACCTCGCAGCTGGTGGTGCTGACCCTGATGGCGCTGCTCATCGGCCGCTACCAGGGCCTCTCCTTCACCGAGGGCAGCGCCGTGATCCAGGCGGTCAAGAAGCTGCCGCGCCAGGTCAAGAGGATCCTCACCGACATCGAGCACATCAAGAAGATCGCCCAGGAATACGCCCGCTACGAGGATTTCCTCTTCATCGGCCGCCAGCACAATTTTCCCACCGCCATGGAGGGGGCGCTGAAGCTGAAGGAGATCTCCTACATCCACGCCGAGGGCTATCCGGCCGGCGAGATGAAGCACGGCCCCATCTCCCTGATCGACGAGAATTTCCCCACCGTGGCCATCGTTTCCCAGGACTCCACCTTCGACAAGATGCTCAGCAACATCCAGGAGATCAAGGCGCGCAACGGCCGCGTGCTGGCCGTGGCCAGCGAGGACGACGAACGCATCGCCGGCTTGTGCGACGACGTCATCCGCGTCCCGGAAACACTGCCGCTGCTGCAGCCGGTGCTGAACATCGTGCCGCTGCAGCTCTTCGCCTATTTTATCGCCCGTTTCAAGGGCTGCGACATCGACAAGCCGCGCAACCTGGCCAAGTCGGTCACGGTGGAATGAAAGCCATGGGAAAAATCACTCACGTACGCGGGGGGCGACAATGAAGGGAATCATCCTGGCTGGCGGCCACGGCACCCGTCTGCATCCCATCACCCAGGTGATGTGCAAGCAACTGCTGCCGGTCTACGACAAGCCGATGGTCTATTATCCGCTCTCGACCCTGATGCTGGCCGGCATCCGCGACATCCTGATCATCTCCACGCCGGCCGACCTGCCGCGCTTCCGCAGCCTCCTGGGCGACGGCAGCCAGCTGGGAATCCGGTTTTCGTACCAGGTCCAGGACGAGCCGCGCGGGCTGGCCGACGCCTTCCGCGTCGGTGAGGAGTTCATCGCCGGAGACCCGGTCTGCCTGGTGCTGGGCGACAACATCTTCTACGGCCATGGCCTGACCGGCCTGCTGCACCAGGCCGCCGGCGCCGATGGGGCGACGGTTTTCGGCTACGCGGTCAAGGACCCCGAGCGCTACGGCGTCGTGACGATCGGCGCGGACGGCAAGGCGGTTGCCATTGAAGAAAAACCGCCGCAGCCGCGCTCCAACCTCGCCGTGGTCGGCCTGTATTTCTATGACCGCGATGTGGTGGCCATCGCCCGTTCGCTGCGGCCTTCGGCGCGCGGCGAGCTGGAGATCACCGACGTCAACCGCGTTTACATGGAGCGGGGCACGCTGCGTGTCCAGGTGCTGGGCCGCGGCTTTGCCTGGCTGGACACCGGCACGCACGAGTCGCTGGTCAACGCCACCCTGTTCATCAAGACGGTCGAGGAGCGCCAGGACCTCAAGATCGCCTGCCTGGAGGAGATCGCCTTTCAGAACGGCTGGATCGACCGCTCCCAGCTGAGAAAACTGGCGGTGCCCCTGCAAAAGAGCGGCTACGGCGATTATCTCCTGCGCGTGGCCGACGAGCGGCCTTGAACCCCGCCGCAGCGATGGGGATCAACGCCGGGGTCTGGCTGGTCGGCGCCAACGGCATGCTGGGCCAACAGCTGGCCGCAGGGCTGGTTGGCGAGAACCTCCCTTTTTTTGCCAGCGACCGGGAAGTGGACATTTGCGATCCGCGCGCGTTGGCCGATTTCGCCCGCAACAAGCGCATCGGCTGGATCGTCAACTGCGCCGCCTACACGGCGGTCGACCGCGCCGAGGACGAACCCGACGCGGCCATGGCCGTCAATGCCGGCGGCGTGGAGAACCTGGCCTCCCTGGCCGCGCGCCTGCGGGCCAAGCTCATTCATTTCTCCAGCGACTATGTCTTCGCCGGCGACCGCCCGGAACCGTACCGCGAGGACGACGCGCCGCGGCCGCTCTCGCGCTACGGCGTGAGCAAGTGGCAGGGCGAGCGGCGCCTCGCCGCCGCTGGCGGGCGTTATTTCCTCTTTCGCATCAGCTGGCTCTACGGGGTCCACGGCGCCAATTTCGTCCACACCATGCTGCGGGTCTTTGCTGAGAAGGAGAAGGCCCGGGTGGTCGATGACCAGTTCGGCTCGCCGACCTATGCCGCCTTGCTGGCCGCCAACATCGCCCGCCTGGTCGCCGTGGACAGCGAACGTTTCGGCGTCTACCACTACTGCGATGCCGGGGTGATCTCCTGGTTCGACTTCGCCGTGGCCGTCCAGGAGCTGGCGCTGCAGGCGGGGCTGCTCGACCGGGCGATCCCCATCGAGGCCATTCCCACGTCCCAGTTCCCCACGCGGGCGGCGCGGCCGCTGCGTGCCGTGCTCGCTACGGACAAGGTGCGGCGCGAGCTGGATTTCCAGGTTCGCCCCTGGCGCGCCAATCTCGAGGACTTCTTCCGCGAAAAGGCGCGGCGCGGCGGCCCGGAAGAGCCGCCTGGAGCGCCGGCATGATCCGATCCCGGCTTTTCGTCGCCGGCGTGGCGGCGCTCTCGGCGTTTGTTTCGCCCCTGCAGGGGACCGTCGTGAAAATGGCCTGCGCGCCGCAGCAGGTGACGGCGCGCCAGGGGGAGAAAACCGTGCTGCGCTTCACGGTCAAAAACGATTCCCCGTGGCGCCTGGAGGGGACGAAAAACTTCTTCATCTCCTACCACGTCCGCGACGAGGCCGGCAGGGAGGTGCGCTTCGAGAACCGGCGCTTCGCGCTGCCGGTTCCGGTTCGCCCGGGCGCCACGGTCCGTTTCGACCTGCCGGTCTATTTCAGCCTCGCTCCCGGGGCGTACCGCCTGGAGTGGGACATCGTGCGCGAGGGCGAGTTCTGGGGGCGCGACAGGGGCTGGCCGACGCCGGTCGTCTCCCTGCGCCTGCTGCCGCTGGTGGCGGACGATTTCAGGAAGGCCTGGCTGCCGACCTTTTTCCTGAGCGGCAGCGAGCGGCTGGACCGCGAACAATACCTTGTGCGCCAGGTCTTCCGCAACAACGAGATCCGCGTCGGAGGCAGGTTCTTCGGCTTCGCCGCCGGCACGACCTACCCGCAGGTGTGGATTCGCGACACGGCGACCATGCTGGGCTACGCGCGCTTCGTCTATCCACTGGCCGATCTGCAGGGGATCGTCGACCGCTTCTTTGCCGCGCAGGCGCCCGCGGGCGAGGTGCAGGACTGGGTCGACTCGATCGGCCGCTGCGACAAGAACACGGTCGAGAGCGACCAGGAGAGCTCGCTGGTCCTGGCCGCCTGGCAGCTGGCCCTGTCCGATCCCGCCTGGCTGCGCGGCGATGTGGCGGGCGTTTCCCGTTTGCGGCGCCTCGACATGGCCTTGGACTGGCTGTGGCAAAACCGCCTGGATGCGAAACGCGGACTCATCTGGAGCGGCTTCACCGCCGACTGGGGCGACGTCGAGCGCTCCTACCCCGACCAGCGGGCCATCAAGCTGTCCGATCGGTCACAACGGACCTTTTCCACCTATGCCCAGGCCCTCTTCATCCAGGCGGCAAACAGGCTGGCCCTCATGGCCGGGCGCCTCGGCGACAAGGCCAGGGCTGGCAAATGGCGGGACAGGGAGAAAGCCGTCGCCGCCGAGTGCCGGCGGCAGCTCTATCTTGCGGATCAGGGGTATTTCCTGGTCCATCGCGTCGAGGGCCAGGATGATGCCCTGCGCTGGGAGCGGAACATACTGGCTGTGGGCGGCAACGCCGAGGCCATGCGCGCCGGGCTGATGAGCAAGGCCGAGATCGCCCGCTTCCTGAACGTGCTGGAGCAACGCCGCGGCGAGTATGGGTTACGCACGGTCTCCTTCACCCTGCTGCCCCCTTTCCCGGAGAACTTTTTCCCCCACCCGGCGCTGCGCCAGCCCTGGAGCTACCAGAACGGCGGCGAATGGGACTGGATCGGCGGCCGGCTGGTCAGCGCCCTCTACCAGGCGGGCTTCCGCAATGAGGCCGACCGCTATCTGGAGGAGATCGCCGCCAAGAACCTGGCCGACATGAACATCTTCGAGTGGTCGGACAAGGCGGGCAACGGCCAGGGCGCGCTGTTCTACGCCGGCGCCGCCGGCGTCCTGGGCGAGGCGATCCTGCATGGCCATCTTGGCTTGAACGAAGATTTCGACCGCTATACCGTTGCCGCTGGCCCCGACCTTTTTACTCTGACCATCTCCAAGTCCGGCGACCGTTTCACGATCTTGAATTCCGACCGCTTGACCGTTGACATTTCCAGCTTGTCAAAAAAAGAAATCTGTCTAGTAACCGGTCGCGGTGATAAGAAGATTTGCACTTCAACTGATCGAACTATTGTGAAAAGTAAAAAGTGAAAAGTGAAGGGTGAAAGACCAGAACAAGAAATTGATCGTGAAAATCTCTTCCCTGTTCATATTTCACTTTTCACGTTTCACTGAATTATCTGGGCAGTTTCAATGACTCCTTGATGAAGCCGATGATGTCGCCGTCGAGGACGCGCTGGACGTCGCCGCGCTCGAGGCCGGTGCGGTGGTCCTTGACGCTCGGGTAGGACTGCGGAATCGATCAGCCGGGTTTTCCCACCGAATGTCGGCCAATGAAATCGGCGAAGCGCTTCTCCAGGAAGGTGATGCGGCGCGAGCGGCCGGCTCGACCGATCATCCGCCTGGCCGTTTGCATGCGGAACGATGCGGGAAGGTCGACCTCGGGCAGGGAACGGAAAAGGTTTGATTTCGCCGGGCTCAGGTAGAAAAAATCGAGCAGGGTCTTCTCGGGCGTCGCCATCTTGCAGCCCGAAGGCAGGGATGTGAATCCGAAAAAAAAGTCGGGGGACATGTGATGGATGGAGAAAATCCCTTGAGGCGTGCGGTAGATCCTTGTCCGGGCCAGGGAGACGGCGTAGACCGTTTCCGGGACCTGAGAGATCATGCCGTGGTAGAAGAGGGCGCTCTGCAGCGAAATATAGGCCGGAAAGGGGTGGGTGAGATGCTCGGCCAGCGCCAGGGGATCGATTTTACCGGGAAAAACCCAGAGACCGCGTTTGATGCGGGCGATCTGGCCGGTTTTTTCGAGGCGAGCGAGGAGCGTGCTGGCATGCACTTTGTCCACGCGCAGGAGGGCCATAAGGTCGCTTGTCCTGATCACGGGCGACCCCAGCTCCTTCAGCCGCGCGTAAGCATCGATCAGCCTCATCGGGTCTCTCCCTCGATGCGCCCCACGAGGCCTAGGACGAGGTCTTGCCAGACCTCCGCCGAATCGTACGGCTGCCGCTGGTCGGGATGGAGAAAGGACAGGACCTGGCTCTTGAAGACGGGGAAGGTGACGGACAGGGCGTTTTCGATTGCCCGCGGCAGCCGCTCCCGCAGTATTGGGGGGAACCGGGCTGGATCGGCGCCCGAATTCAGCAGGTGGCTGGCGTCGAAGACATCGCGAGCCTGCGTCTCCCTGCGGTCGGCCAGGGCGGCTATCTTCTGCTCGAAAGCCTCCTGGGCAGCATAGTGGCTGACCAGCAGCGGGGAGAGATGGTACGATTGGATAATCAACGGATCGACGGCCGCAAATCGGGTCTCCATGACCATGCCTCTCCGGGAGAACTCCACCTTGGTCGGCAGGATCATGTCCGAGTCGGTGACTGCCAAGGCCACCTTCCAGCGCTGGGTGGTTTCGGTTTGCTTGGGCTTCGACCAACGGGCGATGGCCAGGCCATAGGCGCGGAGAATATCGGCGAATGAGCGCGAGGAAAGTATGGCATCGGCGACGGCCGCGGTCTTTTCGGCGGGGATGTCCTGCAGGTCGAGGTCGATATCCTCGGAATAGCGGATGCTCTTGTGGAAGAAACGCAGGTTGCAGCCGCCCTTCAGGGCATAGTGCCGCTTGTCCAGCTTTTGGCCCAGCTGGGCCAGAAAAAGCAGGTGAAACAGTTCGACATGGCGCCTGGGGCTGAAATCGTTCGTTTCCTTCATGCATATATAATGCAATTAGTTTGCATATATGTCAACTATGCGTATTAATATGATTGCGTAAAAATTTAAACATCGAGTCAATTCTGAATTTTTTTCATAAAACGGAGAGTAGATTTCAGGTTTTTCTTGCCGTCCACCCTCTGCCGTCAACCGTATACCGAGCTTTATCTTGGAAGTTTCAGTGATTCCTTGATGAAGCCGATGATGTCGCCGTCGAGGACGCGCTGGACGTCGCCGCGCTCGAGGCCGGTGCGGTGGTCCTTGATGCTCTGGTAGGGCTGCGCCCCAGGCGATGCCGCCCTTGCCGTCCTCGATCTTGTCCTTGACCTTCTGCTGCGCCTTCAACTCCAGGTCGTAGAGCTTGGAGCGCAGCATCTTCATGGCCCGGTCCTTGTTCTGGTGCTGCGAGCGCTCGCTTTGGCACTGCACCACGGTGTTGGTCGGCAGGTGGACGATGCGCACCGCCGAGTCGGTGCGGTTGACGTGCTGGCCGCCCTTGCCCGAGGAGCGGTAGGTGTCGATGCGCAGGTCCTTGGCCTCGATGTCGATCTTGATCGAGTCGTCCACTTCGGGGATGACGAAGACGGCGGCGAACGAGGTGTGGCGGCGCTTGTTGGCGTCGAAGGGCGAGATGCGCACCAGGCGGTGGACGCCGATCTCCTCCTTCAGATAGCCGAAGGCGAACTCGCCCTCGCAGCGCACGGTGACGCTCTTGATCCCGGCCTCCTCGCCGGCCAGGATGTCGGTGATCTCGGCCTTGAAGCCCAGGCGCTCGCCGAAGCGCAGGTACATGCGCAGCAGGATCTCGGCCCAGTCCTGG
>JALOLC010000060.1 GCA_025456175.1 Acidobacteriota bacterium
TTCAGGGCGCCGGCGTGGTCGCCGCTGGCGAAGAGGATGCTGATCAGGTTGTTGCAGGCGTTGGCGTGGCGCGGATTGGTTTTGACCGTTGCCTGGTAGAATGTCTGGGCCTCGCCATAGCGCTTCAGCTTGAAGAGGATGTTGCCGTGGATGAAATGGAATTCAGCCGGGATGTCCATCGTGGGGGGGATGGGGTCGTTCAGGCGGGCATCGATCGTGGCCAGGTCCTGTTTGGCCATGCTGACCTGGGACTCGATGCGCAACCGCTCGGCGTTGCTTTTGACATTCGACAGCGCCGCGGCCATCATGTTGAGGATCTTCTCCTTTTCGTCGCGCTGCTCGCGCAGACGGTCGAGGTACTCCTGGTAGGTATAGGTGTAGAGCCTGCTGAAAGCGGAGAAATCGTTCTTGGCGGTCTCGATATCCCTGAGGGCGCCATCATACTCTCCCCGCTGATACGCCAATTCGGCCAATAGCAGGCGCGCCTCGGCATAGCGGGGAAAGATCTCCAGGCCGGTCTCAGCCTCTTTCTGGGCCTTGTCCAGCTTCCCCTTTTTCAAGTACTCCCCGCCCTTCAGGAAATGGACTCTGGCCCGCTTGTATTTCTCAATGGTATCTTTTTCAGCCTGGTTGAAATCCTTCTGCGCGGCCAGCGGCAGCGCCAGCAGCAGCGCGCCGGCCATGAAACACGAAATGATCGGGCCAAGAGATTTGTCGCTCACGTTCTTCATTTCCCCTCCTTTTTCAAGGATGAAGGGCACCCGCCTTGAATCCTGCAGGAAGAAGGCCGCTTTCATCCACGCTCACATAGTGAACTTCTTTCAAAGCCAAGTCAATCGGCTTCAGATTTTTTCAGGAACCGGTCGGAGGTTATCGGGGCGGCTGTTTTTCCAGGATCGCTTTCTTCAGCTTCTCGTTCACCGCCACGCCGTTGGCCTCGGCCTGCTCCAGGTATTTCAGGGCGCCGGCCGTATCGCCGCGGGCGAAGAGGATGCTGATCAGGTTGTTGGTGGCGTTGGCGTGGCGCGGATCGGCCTGCACCGCCTCCTGGTAAAACGTCTGGGCCTCGCCGTAGCGCTTCAGCTTGAAGAGGATGTTGCCGTGGATGTAATGGAACTCAGCCGGGAGACCCAGGGTTTGAGGAATGGGCTCGTGCAGTTTGTTGTCGATCATGGCGATGTCCTGCCTGGCCTTGCTGATCGCGGTCAGGGCGGGATTGCGCCCGGAGGAAGAGCCCTTATCCGACGCTCCAGCGGACATGTCCTGGATGTAGGCCTCCAGATCGTCGCGCTGCTTGCGCAATCGTTCAAGATAGTCCTGGTAGGAAAACTCATAGAGCTCTTTGACGGTGACGAAATCGTTCTTGGCGGTCTCGATATCCCTGAGGGCGCCATCATACTCCCCCCGCTGGTACGCCAACTCGGCCAATAGCAGGCGCGCGTCGGCGTAGCGGGGAAGAATCGCCAGGCTGGCTTCAGCCTCTTTCTGTGCCTTGTCCAGCTTGCCCTTTTTCAAATATTCTCCACCCTTCAGGAAACAGGCCTTGGCCTGCTTGTATTTGGCGAGGGTTTCTTTTTCCGACTGGGAGAAATCTTTCTGGGCAGCCAGAGGCAGAACCAGCGCCAGAACCGCCGCCAACGCAACCAGCCGGTTTTCCGGCCCCTTTGACCCAATTGTTTTTTGGTCCTTCATGCGACCTCCTTTTTTACAGAATTCTCCTGCGCCGGCTGACGCTCTTGGCCCAAGTCGGCCTTGCGGTCCATTATGGCCCGCTCGGCACGTGTTGTCAATCGCGGCGAGGCAGTTGCGCGGTTCCCGCAAATGCGCTGCGCTGCATGTTCTACGAGGCGTGAGCCTTCGGGGTTGAGCCGCAACTCCTTGATCTCAAGTTACCAAATTCCTCGTTGCCCGAATCCATGACGAGACCAGCCGTTGCTGCTTCAAATCAGAAGCGCAAGAAGAGCCCGGCCCGCAGCCCGGTTCCGCTCAAGTCAAGGACGAAGGGAACGGCAGGGTCTGCCTCCGTCTCCGGCGCGACAATTGGGTGGGGATAGGGGCCATCGCTCATCCGCCAGCGTCCCGTCTCGCTTCCGCTGATCCGGCTCTTCAGCGTGCTGCCCGCCAGGTTCGTGACGATTTCCGTGTTCACGCTCTCCCCGCTGACGCGGTCTATGCGGCACAGCCGGTGGAAACCCGCCACGAAAAGCCCCAGGCCGCGCCACACGTTCATCTCGATCCGGGCTCCCGCCTCGACGGCCGGGCCGCTCCCGCGCCCGGTCATGGCCAGCTCGAAGGTCGCGGTCTCATCGAGGGGTTCGTCCCAGGTGCGGAGCAGCGAGGAATGGTGGAGATGGGCGAAGGCCCAGCCGGCATGGAGAAAGCCCGCCAGGCGGATACTGGGATTCAATTCGATGGCCGCCTGGGCGCCCAAATGGGGAAAGAGCGTGCTCGCTTCCAAGCGGAACTCGGATATCGTGCTCCCCACGCTGAAGTTCTCGGGAAGATGATTCTCGTCTCCATGAAGGTTGATAAACTCGAAGGAGAGCGAGTAGTTTGAGTCCCGCAGCTGCTTGGACCAATCGAATCCAGCCACCAGCGAAAGCATCGGCTTCAGGAAGTAGCGCAGCTGGACCGTCAGCGGCAGGCTGCCGCGCAGGCCTGCGAATCCCCCCGTGCTCCGTATATAGTATTCGTTAAAGCTGAAGCCGTAGTCGTTCACGTACTGCAGGGCCCGCTCGCGGCAGCGCCAGCGGTCGCTCTCGATGAAGAGGTTCAAGTCCTCCGGCTCGGCGGGAAAATAGCCGGCGCCGATCTCAATCTGCCATTTCTTCCAGGTGCGGGGATCGGCCTGCGTCTCGGCGGCGGCCGGCGCCGCGGGAGGCTCGTAGCCCGGAATGCGCTTGAGCTTCACGCGCAGAGTCGCCGACTGGTCGGCCGAGAGCTGGATGCCGCTGGCCACGTAGGACTGGTAGCCCGGCATGTCAAAACTGACCTGATACCTGCCCGGAGCCAGGCCCATCAGGCGGAACGCGCCGTTTCCGGCCCCGGTGACCGTTTTGGTTTCGGCGTTGCTGACGACATGGATCGCGCTGACCTCGACGCCGGCCAGGTATTCGCCTTCCTCGTCCTGGACGCTGCCCGAGATATAGGCGCTCACCGCTTGGCCGCGCAGACCGCCCGCGGCGGCAAGCGCCAGACAGCCAAACAGGATCAGGACCTTCCAGCGGCTGGCCATGGCTGCTCCGCTCTGGAAAACATCATCGCGCTTGTTGTTCATAATCCTGTTACGTGCGGGACGGGCTGGAGGTTCAACGCCTGGCGGCCGTCTCCCGAATCTGCGGCGTTCAGGCCCGGCTTCTCCAAGGAACTCGCTCCTCTCTTTATTCTCTAACCTCGACCGTCTGGATGGCCGTGCGGCCTAAATACTGCGTGTGCGTGCGAGAAAACCGGCCCCCTGGAACTGGAGGAATACAAAACTTAACTAACGCACAGCCGGGTGTTGTATTTTTATCATGTTGATATAAAATCCCGTCATGAACAAAATTGATTTACCAATCGATATCATTTCGGAGCGGACTTTACTGTCCCTCACACAACAGGGAAGCATTCCACCAGCGCTGCCGCTGGCCCTGCTGGTCTTTGCCCTGCTTTCACCGCTTGCTCACGCCTGCACGGGCTTCATCGTGCGAAATGCCGAAACAACGCTCGTGGGCAACAACGAGGACAACAACGCCACGAACCTGCGCATCTGGTTCATTCCCGGCGGCCCGGCTCGCCACGGTATGGTCTATTTCGGCACGTTCGATCCCGCCGGAAACGCCGAGGAGCGGGAAGGGGGCATGAACGACCAGGGGCTCTTTATGGACGGCTTCGCCGTCCCGCGCCTCGTGCCGGCCCAGGCAGACGGGACTCATGTCAAGGACCTGTCTTTCGACTTCGTGGACAAGTCGCTGGCCGAGTGCGCCACCGTCGGCGAAGTGGAGGCGCTAGCCCGCCGGCACCGCATCCGCTTGCACTCCGCCCAGTGGATGTTTGGCGACCGGAACGGCGATTCAATCATCATCGAGGGCGAGCGGATCATCCGCAGCGAAGGACACTTCCAGGTCTGCACCAATTTCCGCCAGTCCGAGCTGGCAGACCGCGGACCCACCTGCCCCCGCTTCCAGACGGCCACGGGCATGCTGTCGCGGATGGAGACTCCGACCGTGGCCTCCTGCCGCGAAATTCTGCGGGCCGTGAGCGGGAGAAACACCCAGTACTCTTATGTCCTGGACCTGAATGCCAGGCGGATCCATTATTACCATTTTCATGATTTCGACCGGGAGATCGTATTCGATCTGGAAGTCGAGCTCGCCAAGGGACATCACAGCATCGATACGGTCCCCCTGTTCCCTTCCAAGCTGGGGGCGCGGATGCTCGCCTCCCGAGGGGCATTTTATTTCGCCTCGTTCACCCTATGGTTCCTGTTGTTCTCCCTGCTTTTCTGGGGATTGCGAGCCTTAGTCCGCGGATTGAAAAAAGCAAAGGCCGACAAATCGATCGCGGAGCGGACGCCGGGGTCCGCCAAGCTCGCTCTCGGTGCGATCGCCTTGCTCCAGTCCGCGTATCTCCTGCTCCTGCTCTCGACCCCGCGGCTGGTCGCTGCCCACGGCGGGGCCCTGCGCCCCGTGCCCTGGCTGTTCATCCTCTTGAACGCCTGGCTGCTCGTTGTCTGCTGGAAGGCGTGGCGAGCACGCTACTGGACCCTGGCCGGCCGCATCCACTGCACGGCAATGGCGCTATCGTCTCTGGGGATCCTTGCCGTGCTGGCTTCCTGGCGACTGTTCTGAGACAGGCCAATCGGGCAACACGCATGCCAAAGGGGATGGCGACAAGAAAGAATTCCGCAAATCATTTATGCATCATGGCTGCAAGGCCTTTTTCTGAATTTGCCTGAAATCTTTCATATGATCTTTTATTGGCCATATATCAATTCTGGGTTTTCGAAAAAGGGGTGAACCAGCCACAGAATTCCTGCAGGAACGATATGAAGACGGTCGAGGTGAGCGAATAGCGGCGGAGCAAAGCCGGACCTTTACTTCTTGCTAGCCAAGGCCGCTGCCGGGAAAAACGCGGTCAATTTCTCGCAACGCTCCGGGTCGGGGGCGTGTCCCCGGGTCTCGGCCAGCAGCGCGGTGCTGACACCGGACAGGGCCAGAGGGGCGATGAACGCCTGGTGCAGGAACCAGGCGATCACCGCGGCCAGGGCAACGCCGATGGCAATCGGCGCCCCGGCGGCGTGAAAGAAGAACCAGTTGGGCAGGGCCAGGCAGAGGAACAGTAACGCCAGGCCCATCACCGAGAATCTCAGCCAGCGCCGCGCCAGGGGACGCGTCCGCTCCCCGTGCCGGCAATAGAGCGTCAGCCCTTCCCGGAGCGCCATCTCAACCTGGCCGCCGCGGGCGAAAGCAAGGGCCAGGATGGCCGGTTTGCAGAGCGACTGGACCGGCCCATCCTTTCGGCCCAGGCTGGCCAGGGCCCGGCTCAAGCCCCGGTTCCAGCGCGCCCAGGCCGAGTACGAGGGAAACCATTGCCCGACTGCGGCCTTGGCCCGGCAGGGATCGGATCCGGAAAAAAGATAAAGCATAGCGGCCAGGCGGCGGAAGAGAAACAGGCGCCGCCAGGCCAGGAGGGTAAGCCAGCCTCCCAACAGGATGACGGCGGTCGCGATTGAGGCGGCAGAAGGAGCCGGGATCCGCGTCAAGCGCAGAACAAAAAGGGCCAGACCGAATTCAAGCAGAATCAGCAGTCCGCCGAGAACCAGGGCTGCCGCATAGAACAAGTATGCGGAAAACGCCCGGGCGAGGGCGGCCAGCGCCTCCTTGAAATTCAGCTCCAAGAAATCAGTGCCTGCCCTTGGCGTCGAGGACGATCTTGCGGGCGAAGGGGATCAGCCCGCCGGCGTCGATAATGGCCTGCCGGGCCTTGGGCAGGGCGATGATGGGGAAGCTCTTGCCCGAAGTTTTGTTGACCACCTGTTCGGCCGTGATCTCGAGCTCGTCGCCCTCGTTGGCCTCAATGGCCGGGCAGATCACCATCTTCAAACCCAGATTGATGGCGTTCTGCAGGAAAATGCGCGAGAAGTTGCGGGCGATCACCACGAAGTCGGGCCCCTTCAGGCACGAGGCGGCCTGCTCGCGCGAGGAACCGCAGCCGAAGTTCTTGCCGGCCACGATGATGCTCTGCGGCGGGAACTCGCTCTTCTTGATCTTGGCGTTGAACTCGGGATAGTCGACGAAGGCATACTGCGGGGTCTCGGTCGGCAGGACCGTGGCCATGAAGCGACCGGGGTAGATGATATCGGTGGAGACGTCGTCTCCGACCTTGAAAACGACTTTGGCCATGTTACTCTCCTTTTTTCCTGGGGTCGGTGATGACGCCGGTGATGGCGCTGGCAGCGGCCACGGCCGGCGAGCACAGATAGACCTCGGCATTGGGGTTGCCCATGCGCCCCTTGAAGTTGCGGTTGGTGGTGGCCAGGGCGACGTCGCCGTCGGCCAGCGCCCCTTGGTGCACGCCCAGGCAGGGGCCGCAGCCCGAGTTCATCACCACGGCGCCGGCCTCCATCAGGGTGGCGACATAGCCCTTTTTCAGCGCCTGCAGGTAGATGCGCGTCGAAGCCGGGAAGATCAGCATGCGCGTCCCCTTGGCCACCTTCTTTCCCTTCAGGATCTTGGCGACGATGGCCAGGTCGTCGAGGCGGCCGTTGGTGCACGAGCCGATGACGATCTGGTTCAACTGGGTGCCCAAGACGGCCTTGATCGGCTTGACGTTGTCCACCGTGTGCGGGCAGGCGATCTGCGGCTGCAGCTTGGAGACGTTGATGGTGATCACCTGGTCGTAGACGGCGTCGGCATCGGGGCCAAACAGCTCGGGGGCTTCCTTTACGCCGGCCTCCTCCTTGAGGTAGCGCAGCGTCTCGGCGTCTGGGGGGACGATGCCCGAGGTGGCGCCGGCCTCCACCGTCATGTTGCAGATCACCAGGCGGCCCGAGGTCGACATGCTCTCGATGGCCGGACCATGGAACTCGATGACCTTGAAGTTGGCCCCCTCGGCAGTCAGCTTGCCGATCAGGTGCAGGATCAGGTCCTTGGGCGCCACGTGGCGCTTGAACTTGCCCTCGCAGACCACCTTGATGGTCCCCGGCACTTCGACGTTCAGCACCTTGCCCAGGGCCCAGACCGCGGCCATCTCGGTGGCACCGATGCCGAAAGAGAAGGCGCCCAGGGCGCCATGGCTGGTGGTGTGGCTGTCAGTGCCGACCACGACGCTCCCCGGCCGCACGTAACCGAACTCGGGAAGGATCTGGTGGCAGATGCCGCCGCCATCGCCGCGGATATCGTGGAACTTGGCGATGCCCTGCTTGGCCACGAAGTCGCGGATCTTTTTCTGGTTGCCGGCCGTCTTCGAGCTTTCGGCGGGGACGCGGTGGTCAAAGATGATGGCGATCCTGGACGGATCCCATACCTTGGCCTCGAGCCCCGTGTCCTTGTAGATCTCGTTGAACTGGTTGATCACCAGGGCGCCGTTCTCGTGCGACATGGCCAGGTCGACCCTGGGCTCGAGCACGTCGTTCGCCTTGACCGCGGACTGGCCGGTGGCCCTGGCCAGTATCTTTTCAACCATTGTCATTCCCATGCTGTATCCTCCTTGTTATTTGTCGGCGCTCAGATCGCGCCCTTTTCCTTTAACGCCTTGATATCGTCATCCTTGTAGCCCAGCCCCTTCAGAATTTCACCGGTGTGGGCCGAGAGGCGGGGGGGCGGAGCTTCGATCTTGGCCGGCGTCTTGGAGAACTTGGCGGTCAGGTTGAAGAGCTTGATGTCGCCGATCCCCTCCTCCTTGACCGAGGCGATCACCTGGCGATGTTCGCTCTGGGGCTGCAGCAGCGCCTTCTCCAGGCCAAAGATGTCGCCAGTGGGGATGCCCTTCTCATTGAGCACACCGACCCAGTGGATCGTCGACTGCTGGGTCAGCTTGGCCTCCAGCAGCGGCGTGAGCTGTTTGCGGTTGGCCTTGCGCGCATCACGCTCCTGGAAGCGCGGATCGGTTTTGAGTTCCGGAACGCCCAGGGAGTCGGCCAGGTCCTCCCACTGCTTCTGCTGGTTGGCGGCGATATTGACGTAGCCGTCCTGGGTGCGAAAGGTACCCGACGGGGCGGCGGTGAAATTGTCGTTGCCCATCAGCACCGGCTGCTGGTTGCCGATCAGCAGGTTGGCCGCCACCCAGCCCATGAGCGGCATGATCGAGTCGAGCATGGCGATGTCGATGAACTGCCCCTCACCGCTGCGCTCGCGGTGGTAAAGGGCGGCCATGATGGCGAAGGCGGCGTTCAGGCCGCCGACCGTGTCGCAGACCGGGAACCCGGCGCGCAGCGGATTCAGCCGCTCGTCGCCGTTGACGGCCATGACCCCGCTCAGGCCCTGGATGATCTGGTCGTAGGCCGGCTTGAAGGCGTCGGGACCGGTCTGGCCGAAGCCGGAGATGGCGCAGTAGATGACCTTGGGGTTGATCTCACAGATTTTTTCGTAGGAGAAGCCGAGCTTGGCCATGACCCCGGGGCGGAAATTCTCCACCACCACATCGGTCGTCTTGAGGAGCTTGCGGAAAATCTCCTTGCCCTCTTCGAACTTGAGGTTGAGGGTCAGTGATTTCTTGTTGGCATTCTGCGCCAGGAAACTGGTTCCCATCAGCTGCTTGTTGAGGGGATTGACGTTGCCCAGCTTGCGGGCAAGGTCGCCGCCGTCGGGATTCTCGATCTTGATCACTTCGGCGCCCAGCAGCGCCAGGTGCATGGTGCAGAACGGCCCGGAAAGAACATTGGTCAGGTCGAGGACCCTGATTTTCTCCAGTAGTTTCATGGAATGCTCTCCTTCACTGTGCTTTTTCAAAATGGACGATGGAGCCCGCCTTCAGGATGAAGCCGGGCAATTCGCGGTTGAAGAAGCGGCCGAGATCGCGGGCGGTCTCCACGAGCTTCTCCAGGTCGATCTCACCGGCCAGGCCTTGTCGCTGCAACGAGTGGACCAGGTCCTCGGTGCAGACATTGCCGGCCGCCACCTTGGTGAAGGGGCAGCCGCCCAGCCCGCCCAGGGCCGATTCGAAGTACTTCACCCCCGATCTCATGGCGGCGTAGCAGTTGGCCAGCCCCAGGCCGTAGGTGTTGTGGAAATGGCAGGCCAGCTCGACCTTGCCGTCACGCTTGAGGATCTCGGCATACAGGGACTCGACCTGGGGTGGATAGGCGTGGCCGGCCGTGTCGGCCAGGCTGATGTTGCGGATGCCGGCGGCCAGATAGCGGTCGACGATGGACAAAACGCGCTCGGGAGGGATGGGGCCCTCGAAGCCGCAGCCGAAGGCCGACTGAATGGAAACCTGGACCCGTTTCTGCGCCTTCAGGGCCGCCTGGGCCATGGCGATGATCTGGCCGACGGCCTCCTCGGTCCCCTTGCCGGTGTTCTTGCGGCTGTGGGTATCGCTGGCCGAGACACCCATGCAGAACATGCCGACCCCGCATTCCATGCCCCGCTCCAGCCCCTTCTCGTTCAGGACCAGTCCCGACAGGACGGCCGCTGCCGGCGTCTTTCCCGGCTGGCCGAAATGGGCGAACAGCTTGTCGGTGTCGGCCATCTGCGGGACCTTCTCGGGATTGACGAAAGAGCCGAGCTGCACGATCTTGATGCCGGCCGCCAGCAGGGCGTCAACCCAGGCGATCTTTTTTTCCAGCGGCACGACCTGCTTTTCGATCTGCAGCCCGTCGCGCAGGCCAACCTCGTGCATCGTGATTTCATTCATCGGGCGTTCTCCCTGCATCTGTCTCTCATGGTTGCCGGGGTGTTGGGGCTACAGCTTCGCCGCGATCGCCTCGGCCATCTCCAGCGTCTTGTTGCCGCCGCCCATGTCGTAGGTGCGCACCTTGCCTTCCTTGATGACCTCGGCGACGGCCTTCTCGACCTTGGCGCCCATCTCCTTTTCTCCCAGCCAGTCGAGCATCATCTTGGCCGCCAGGATGGTGGCGATGGGATTGGTCTTGTACTGGCCGGCGTACTTGGGAGCCGAGCCGTGGGTGGGCTCGAAGACGGCCAGCTTGTCGCCGATGTTGCCCGAGCAGCCGAAGCCCAGGCCGCCGACCATCTGGGCGCAGAGGTCGGAGACGATGTCGCCGAACATGTTGGTAGCCACCAGCACCGAGTAGTTCTTGGGATTCTTCAGCAGCCACATGCAGATGGCGTCGATATTGGCGTCGTCCATCTGGATGCCCGGGAAGTCCTTGGCCACTTCCTTGCCGATGTCCAGGAACA
>JALOLC010000166.1 GCA_025456175.1 Acidobacteriota bacterium
ACCGGCCCCTGGTACCCCTCCGATCCGCTTCAATTGCAGAAGATGCTCGACGGATTCTTTGCGGGACTGCCCGCTCCGGAAAAGGGGATCCTGGTGCGGGGCATCATCGCCCCCCACGCCGGTTTCCAGTACTCGGGACGCTGCGCCGCCAAGGCCTACGGCGCCCTCTCCCCGGCGCAGGGGATCCGCCGCGTCATCCTCATGGGATCCGCGCACCGCACCGGCTTCCACGGCGCCTGCGTCGCCGACTACGATGCCTGGGCCACCCCCCTGGGAACGGTCGCGGTGGACACGGAAGCCTGCCGGGCCCTGGCCTCGCGCAGGCTTTTCCGCAGCGATCGCGACACCATGCGCTTCGAGCATTCGCTGGAGAACCAGCTCCCCTTCCTGCAAAAGGCGCTGGGCCGGGAGGGCTTCCGCATCGTCCCGATCCTCTTCGGCCAGCTGGGAAAAAGCGATTTCGCCCGGATGGCCGCGGCCATCGCGCCACTGGTCGACCGCCACACCCTGGTCGTGGTCTCCAGCGACCTCAGCCATTACGGCGAGAACTTCGGCTATACGCCGTTTCGCGGCGACCTGAAAGCCAACCTCGACAAGCTGGACAGGGGCTTCATCGCTCCCATCCTCAGCTTCGATTTCGACCGCCTTTTCTCCTATCACGAAAAAACAGGGATCACCGCCTGCGGCTTCGTCCCCATCGGCGTCCTGATCCATTTGTTCGCGAAGAAGAAATACAGCGCCGCGCTGGCCGACTATTACCGCTCGGGCGACCTGAACGGCGACTACTCGACGAGCGTCAGCTACGCCGCTTTGCTTTTCAGCGAGAGCAACCCTCTCCTTTCCCCAACCGGCCTGGGCCGGGAGGAGCGGCTGGCGCTGCTGCAGCTGGCCCGCACGACCCTGCGCGACCGCTTCCTGGGCCGTCCTGAGCCCAGCGACCTGGAAGTGCGCTATGCCGGCCGCCCCGGGCTTGCCCGGCAGGCGGGGGTGTTCGTCACCCTGCGCAAGAACGGCGAGCTGCGCGGCTGCATCGGCAGCATCGTCGGCGTCGAACCGCTCTACCGGGGCGTGGCGGCCAACGCCCTGCACGCCGCCTTCGACGACCCGCGCTTCCCTCCTCTCAGGGAAAAGGAGCTGGCCGGAGTGGCGATCGAAATCTCGGTGATGAGCGCGCTGCAGCCGGTCGGCGATTACCGTTCCATCCGCCTGGGCACCGACGGGGTGATTGTCCGCGACGGACCTGCCCAGGCCGTGTTCCTGCCCCAGGTGGCGACCGAAACCGGCTGGACCCTGGACGAGTTCCTGGGCCATCTCTGCCTGAAGGCCGGGCTGGCGCGCGACGCCTTCCGCTCTTCGCCCACCATGAAGTTCCACGTCTTCCAGGCCCAGGTCTTCAGCGAAGAGGAATTCGGCCGATGACGCTCACCCGCCGCGGCTTTGCCAGGGCACTGGCCTGTTCCGGCGCCGCGCTGGCGGCTCCGGCGCTTCTCGCTTCGGCAAGCAGGCCGAAGGCGCGCGAAGCCGCCCACTATGACAAGCTGGGCAGCAAGAAGATCGTCTGCCGCCTCTGCCCCCACGATTGCCGCGTCGTTGACCGTTCGCGGGGCACCTGCGGCGTGCGCGAGAACCGCGGCGGCACCTACTACACCCTGGTCTATGCCCAGCCCTGCTCGGTCCACGTCGACCCCATTGAAAAGAAGCCGCTCTTCCACTACCTCCCCGGCAGCCGGGCCCTTTCGCTGGCCACGGCCGGCTGCAACTTCAGCTGCTGCTTCTGCCAGAACTGGGAGATCTCGCAGCGCCGGCCCGAGGAGGTCAAGACGGTCGACCTGCCGCCGGAAGGGGTCATCCGCCAGGCCAGGGAGCGGGGCTGCCGCATCGTCGCCCATACCTACAACGAGCCGGTCATCTTCTTCGAATACGTGCGCGACTGCGCCATCCTGGGCAAGGAAAACGGCGTGCCCAGCGTCATGATCAGCAACGGCTTCATCCACAAGGAGCCCATGCGCGAGCTCTGCCGCTCCCTGGGCGCGGTGAAGATCGACCTCAAAGCCTTCAGCGAGACGTTCTACCGCGAGCAGTGCGGCGGCGCCCTGAAGCCGGTCCTGGACACGCTGCTGACCCTGCGGGCGGAAAATATCTGGTTCGAGATCGTGGTGCTGCTCATCCCCGGCCTCAACGACTCCCGCGAAGAAATAAGCCGCATGTGCCGCTGGCTGGCCCGCGAGCTGGGCCCCGACGTGCCGCTGCACTTCTCGCGCTTCGCCCCCACCTACATGCTCAAGAACATCCCGCCCACGCCTCCCGCCGTGCTGCGCGAGGCGCGGCGCGTCGCCATGGACGCCGGCATCCGCTTCTGCTACATCGGCAATCTGATCTCCGAGGCCGAGCACACCCATTGCCCCGCCTGCGGCAAGGTGCTGCTGCGGCGCCTGATGTTCAGCGTCGAGAACGAGGGACTGAGCGACGGCCGCTGCCGGTTCTGCGCGACTTTGATCCCGGGCGTCTTTTCTTAGTATCGGGATCAAAGCCCTCCCCGGCGGTTTCGCGAGCGGACTTTTCTTCGCCAACGATTTGTTATATAATTAATTTTTAATCGCAAGCCCCCAGACCCCGGGAGAATCCCATGGCAGATAAAATCCTTGTCCGCGATCTGACGCTCCGCGACGGGCAGCAGTCGCAGTTCGCCACGCGCATGAGCCAGGCCCAGGTGGACCGCCTCCTGCCCTTCTACCGCCAGGCCGGCTTCTATGCCATGGAGGTCTGGGGCGGCGCCGTGCCCGACTCGGTCATGCGCTACCTCAACGAGAACCCCTGGGAGCGACTGGAGAAGATCAAGGCCGGCGTCGGCTCGGCCTCCAAGCTCACCGCCCTGTCGCGCGGCCGCAACCTGTTCGGCTACAACCCCTACCCCGACGGGGTGATCGAGGGCTTCTGCCGCAACGCCGTGCGCTCGGGCATCGACATCATGCGCATCTTCGACGCCCTGAACGACATCGACAACATGAAGTCGACCAT
>JALOLC010000167.1 GCA_025456175.1 Acidobacteriota bacterium
TGGCTACTGCACTGTGTTTTTCGCAAAAAAACTTTTTTTATCCTTTCGCTTCGGGCTACTTGACATTTTTTTTCCGGCTTTCTATACTAATACAGGCGACAACTGAAGATTTTTTGGAGGTATCATGGAAAAGAAGCCCTATGTACTGCCGCAATTGGGGTTCGGCTATAAAGAATTGGAGCCGTTCATCTCGGAGGCCCAGTTGCAGCTTCACCACCAGAAGCACCACGCAGCCTACGTCAACGGCGCCAACACCATCCTGGAAACACTGGACAAGAACCGCCGCGAAGGCGTCGACGGCGACCTCAAGGCCCTGAGCAAGGCCTTCTCCTTCAACGCCGCCGGCCACCTGCTGCACTCGTTGTTCTGGGAGAACCTGGCCCCGGCGGCCAAGACGGCCCCCAAGCCCGAGGGCCTCTTCGCCAAGGCCGTTGACGCCGAGTTCGGCGGCTTCGAGCGCTTCAAGAAGGAGTTCAGCCAGACGGCCATCACCACCGAGGGCTCAGGCTGGGCTGCCCTGGTCTACTGCCGGCAGACCAACCGGCCGCTGCTGATGCAAATCGAAAAGCACAACACCAACGTCATCCCCATGTTCCGCGTCCTGCTGGTGCTCGATGTCTGGGAGCACGCCTATTACCTGGACTACAAGAATGACCGCGCCAAGTTCGTGGAAGGCTTCTGGAACATCGTCAACTGGACCGAAGTAAACGCCCGGCTCGAAGCCATCCTGAAATAATGACCGCTCAAACCGCCGGCCGGAAGCGGGGCAAATCCGCCGCGCCGTGCGTCTACTGCAAATCACCCATCGGCTACCTGCGCATCACCGGCAGCGAGAAATGGGTCGTGGCGGTGGAGTTCTGCGACCAGCCCGGGCCCGAGGCCGACGGCGCCCCCGAATGCCTGAAGAAGGCCTGCCAGCAACTGGACGAGTATTTTCATGGCAAACGCCGCAAGTTCGAAGTTCCGCTCATGCTGCGGGGAACGCCCTTCCAGAAGCGGGTCTGGGCGGCGCTGCGCAAAGTGCCGTTCGGCCGCACCCTCTCCTACGGGGGCATCGCCCGCTCCATAGGCCGCCCCTACTCGGGCCGGGCCGTGGGCGGAGCCAACCACCACAATCCCGTGGCCATCATCGTTCCCTGCCACCGCATCATCGGCCACAATGGCCGCCTGACCGGCTACGGCGGCGGCCTCTGGCGCAAGCAGTGGCTGCTGGACCACGAGAAGAAGGTCTTCGGACGCTGAAGACCGGAAACGCGGCCCGCTTGACATTTCAGCGCCTTTGGCTAGAATGGGAAACTGGAGCGCACGTGACATGATCCCCGACCAGGGTACGCTGAACGAGATGGCCCCGGCCAAGGTGCTGCTCTCTCTTTATGAGCAGAGCAAAACCGGCATCCTTTATTTCAGGCAGAACGAGATACTGAAGGTGTTCTATCTCAACCGCGGCCGCATCAGCTGGGCCATCTCCTCTGACGACGAAGACCGGATCGACCATGTCCTGCTGGCCAAGCGGCTGGTCATCCCGGAGCTCCTGGCGCCCTACCAATCCGGCAACAAGATCGCCGAGACCTTCGGCAAGGTGCTGGTGGAGAACGGCGTCATCACGTTGGAGGTGCTGATCCAGGCCACCCGCGAGCAGGTGCAGCGCATCGCCGCCAGCGTGCTGCGCTGGACCAGCGGCAACTACCAGCTGGTGGCGGAACCGCCGCCGACACGCCTGGTCAGCCTCGACGTGGACGTCCCATCCCTGGTCGCCCAGTACATCCTGTTGCAGATGGACGTGAACATCGTCTGGGAGGAGTTGGGTTCCCTTTCCGGCGAGCTGCAGCAGAATCCCGATCCGGTGAAAAAGGGGATCTATGCCCTGGATGCCGAACAGCAGGAGGTCTTGTCCCGCTTCCACCAGCCGCAGCGCCTGGAATCGGTCCTGCTGAATTTCCCGGCCGAGGGAAAATACCGCATCCTGAAGATGCTTTACTATTTTCTGCTCACTGGCCTGCTGATCCGCAGGGAGACGAACAAGGCCGCGGCCCTTGATTTCAGCGAGATGGACGGCCTGTTCGGCCAATCGCCGTCAAGCTCCGCTGCCGAAGTCGACATCGAAATGCCCGCCATGATCGACGAGGCGGCCATTCAGGACATCCCGCGGGCCGAACTTCCCGAGATCACGGTCGAGAAGGCCGAGGACGAGGACCTGGGGCTTCCGACCCTTCCCGACCTCATGCCCCCAGACCGCAACGAGGAAGCGGCGGCCGCTTCCCGCCCCTCGCGCGACATGGAAATCAAGGAGGAGAGGGAGCAGCGGCGCCCCCAGCCCTTCCGGCTGCCGGAGAAGCAGAAGCCTCGCTGGCTGAGCATCACGTTCCTGTCCATCCTGGTGTCCGCCGTGCTGATCGGGTCCTTTCTCTGGCTTACGCGTTCATCCGCCGAGCCGGGCCAGCCTGACGTCCAGCCCGTAGCCGCCGAGAAGAAAGAGCCAGCGCCTCCATCTGGCACTGACGGAGTCAACCCCGCAGCGACGCCAGCGGAGGATTCGCCCCTTGAAACCGGGCCGGCCGCCACGACCCAGGAGCCGGCGCCGCAGGAAAGCGCGGAGGATGCCACGCCGCCGCTCACGCCGCCCAGCAAGACGGCCAGGACCGAGTCCCTGCCGCAGGCAAAAGAAACGGGAGTAGCGGCGCGCGCCCTTTTCGACAGCGGCAATTTCCGCGCCGCCGGGGAGGCCTGGCGCGAGGAGATCGTCTCGCTGCAGATCAAATTCAGCATCCTGCTGGAGATGGACTGCCAGAAGGCGTCGGTGCGCAGCGCCTTCCGCCAGGTGGAGGACAAGGCGAGCTTCTTCCTGCTCAACCGGAGCCGCGACGGCCGGAGCTGCTGGCTGGTCCTTTGGGGCAGGTACCGCACCGCCAGCGAGGCCGCATTGGGAATGCAGCTCGTGCCCGAGTATTTCCTCAGGCAGAGCAACCCGCCGTCCGTGATCGAGTTGGCGCCATATCT
>JALOLC010000061.1 GCA_025456175.1 Acidobacteriota bacterium
CGGTGCTCGCCCGGGCCCGGGCTGAGCGCGACCTGGTGGAAGTGGCGGGTGACCGCCAGGAACTCGTCGTCGAGGTGCCAGAAGAGGGCCGTCTCGGGGCGGCGGTGGACCGCCTCGAACACCACCTGCCCCGGCTGGCCGTCGAGGTCGACGGGCACGTACACGGCCGTCTTCACGTCGGGATAGACGATGCTGATGACCTGCCGCCCGGCCTCGGCCTGGAAAAACTCGGCGCAGTCGCTGCGGAAAGGGGGCAGGGAGCGGTACTCGGGGTGATGGCGCTGGTAGTAATACTCCTGCACCGGCGGCAGGACGAACCACGGCACGTGGACCATGCGGCCGGGCGATTCGCAGCTGGAGTCGACGCGGAAGCGGCGGCCGGCGTCCAGGTGCACCAATTGGTGATAAGGGCAGGGCTGCTGGAAATGGCTCTCCCGGGGCAATGCCGCCGGGACAATGGGGCAGAGGTCGCCGGCCAAAAAGCCCGAGTCGCGGCAGACGCGCTCCTCCTTCAACCACAGCCGCGGCGGCGGGATGGCGCCGCCCGTGTCCAGGGCGTTCAGGATATCGAAGAGGACCGGCGCGGCCGTGGACAGGCCGGTCAGGTCGGGATTGCCCTCGCCGTCGGCGTTGCCGGCCCAGACGCCGATGGTGTAGGCGGGCGTGCCCCCCACCGACCAGGCGTCGCGCTGGCCGAAGCTCGTCCCGGTCTTCCAGGCCACCCAGCGGGAGGAAGAGAAATGCTTCCAGAAACCCTCCTCGTCGGGGCGGTTGACCTCGGTCAGCGCCTCCAGCGTCAGATAGGCGGCGCCGGGGCCGAGGTCGCTCATGGGCGACGGCCGGCAAGCCTCGTCCCGGAGCAGGCGCGGCGGACAGCGCCGCGAGGCGTCGCCCAGCGCCAGCTGCGCCAGGCCGGCGTACAGTCCGGTGATCTCGAAGAGCGTCCCCTCGGCGCCGCCGAGGATCAGGGTCAGGCCGTAGCCGCCGGGGGGGCGGACCAGCGTCGTGAGCCCCCACTTCTTGAGCCGGTTGTAGAAGCGCGGGATGCCGTATTGCTGCAGCATGCGGATGGCGGGGATGTTCAGCGACCAGGCCAGCGCGTCGCGCGCCGGCACGGCGCCGCGGAAGCGGCGGTCGAAATTCTCGGGCACGTAGCCGGCAAAGTGCGCCGGCGTGTCGGCGACCAGGGTCATGGGCGTCAGTCCGCCCTCCTGCAGCAGCGCGGCATACAGGAAAGGCTTGAGGATGCTGCCGGTGCTGCGCGGGCTGCGGACCAGGTCGACGTCCTGCCCGTGCTCGGCCCCGCCCTCGCGGCGTACGTTGCCCACGTAGGCCACGACCGTGCCCTCGCGGTTATCGACGACCAAGGCCGCCAGGTTGCGGATGTTCACGCCCAGCAGCCTCTCGCCGTTGGCCTGGACGATCCGCGTCAGGGTGTCCTGCAGTCCGGGGCGGATGAACGAGAGGAACGGCCGCCCGGCACCACCGCGGGCGGCGAGCGTGTCGAGCAGATGCGGGGCCAGCCGCGGCACGGCTTTCTGCCCCGGCGGCAGGGGCTCGGCCTGGGCCAGGGCCAGCTCCAGGCGGGAGACCATCCCCCGCCGCTGCAGGCGCGCGAGCAGCCGGTCGCGCTTTCTTTTCAACAGCGCGCGGTTCCCGGCGCCGGCGATCAGCTTGGGGTCATTGGGCAGGACGGCCAGGAAAGCCGCCTCGGCCCAGCTCAGGTTCTCCGGGCTGCGGTCGAAATAGAACCAGGAGGCCGCATCGATGCCCACGATGTTCCCGCCGAACGGGGCGTGGGCCGCATGCAGGTCCAGGATCTCCCTTTTGGAGCAGGAAAGCTCCAGGCGCAAAGCGAGGAGCATCTCGCGGACTTTCTCGCGGTAGGTGCGGGGCGGGTTCTTGCGGGAGATGCGCACCACCTGCATGGTCAGGGTGCTGCCGCCGCTGACCACGCCCCCGCTGCGCAAGTTCGCTCCCAGGGCCCGGAGAAGCGCCCGCAGGTCGACGCCGCGATGATGGTAAAAGCGGCGGTCCTCGTACTCGAGCAGCGCCTGGAAAAAGCGCTTGGGTACGGTCTTCATCCTGGGGAAGCGCCACTGCTCGTCGGCTGCCAGGCGCGCGCCCAGCAGCCGGTTGTCGGCGGAGAACAGGACCGGCGAGAGCGGGTCGCCGAACAGCACCCGCGGCCGCGACCAATAGGTCAGCAGGGCGCAGAAGGCGGCCAGCGCCCCAACGAGCAGGAGCTCGCGTTTACGCCGGCGGAAGAAACGCCTCAGCGCGTGATCTCCACCCATTTGCCGGTGGTGTTGGCGTGGAAGGCCGGGTCATACATCGATTCCACGTTGATCCCCGGCAGGTAGAAGCGGCCGCTGTACGAGGCGTTGAGCACGGCGGTGAAGGTCTTCTTGGCGCCGGCGCCCAGGCTGAAATAGGTCAGGATGCGGTCGTCGCGCACGTCCTGGTAATCATAATAGCCTCGGGCGGGCGCGCCCGAGGGCGCGTCGCTGAACAGGCGCGGGTTGGCGATCTGGCAGCCGGTGGCGACGATGTGCGTGAGGGCCAGGTTGCTCAGCTCCGTCCGGCTCAGGTTGGTGACGCTGATCTCCACCTTCATGTCGCTCCCCTGGGCCAGGCGCGCCGGGTCGATGGCGCTGTCATCCATGTCGCGGTAGACCACTTCCAGGCGCAGGTTGTTCTCGTGCGCCTTTTCGGCGCCGGCGGCCGGAATGCCGGAGACATAGGCGGTCACGTACAGGCTGCCGCCGCCGGGATTGCCGATGGTCAGCTTGCGCTCCATGGCGCTGAACGGGGAAACGGTCTGCTGCAAGAAGGGGACGCTGGCCTCCACCTCCCGCGGCGTCTCGCCATCCCAGCCCAGCTTGAAGCGGAAGGGCTTGGCCGGCGAGCCCCCGTAGTACGTGGCGATGGCCATCAGGGCGTAGGCGGTCTCCTGGGTGGAATACCAGGTGTCGGCGTCCATGGCGGCCACGATCTCCTCCAGCAGCCTGCGGGCGCGCTGGGCCTGGTTCATATGCACCAGGGTGCGCACCATGATCGCCTTGTCGCGGAATTCGGAACCGAAGGTGCGTCGGTCGTCGCGGTATTTCGCGACCTGCCAGGAGCACTTCTGCAGCAGGTCGTCGGCGGCTTCGCTCTGGCCGCCGGCCTGGAAGGCGCCGGCCAGCAGCACGCTGGCCGCGCTTTCCAGCCGCCCATTCTCGCGCAAGCGGTTCATGGCTCCCAGGTCGGGGTCGCGGGCCAGGGCCAGCGCGAACAGGCGGAAGGCCTGCGCCAGCCGCCCCTGCTCCGGGCCTTCCGTCCAAGAGTTGGCCAGTGCCTTCTGGTGCTTCTTCCAACGATCGAGCATGCCGGCCGGGACGTGGTAGCCCAGGCGCGACGCCTCCAGCAGGAAGTAGCCGGCATAGGTTGAGGTCCAGTCGTGGGCTTCGTACTCGCCGGGCCAGTAGGAGAATCCCCCGTTGGCGGACTGGAAGCCGCGCATCTTCTCGATGGCCGCGGCGAGGTGGTTCTCCACTTTCTTCAGCTGGCCGTCATCCAACTTCATCAGGAACTTCAGGTACAGCTGGGGGAAGGCCACCGAGAGGGTCTGCTCCAGGCAGCCGTGGGGATACTGGATGAGGAACTGCAGGCGCTTCTGCAGCTGGAAGGGGGGCAGCATCGAGAATTCCAGGGTGACCTCGTTGGTCCCCTTCATGCCGATGGCCTTGATCGGGAGCACCCGCGTCTCTCCCGACGGCACCTGTTCGCGGACCGTCTCCACCATCCTGGGATTGGCGGCCAGCACCGGGATGACGATGCGGCTCTCGGCCTTGCGCGTGCCGGACACGGCGCGGATGGCCACGGCTCCCGAACCGACGCCCACCGCCGTGGTCATGGGGAAGGAGACGATCTCGTCGCCCGGCCGGTTGAATTCGACGGTCTGGATCCGCGGCCCGTCGACCAGGAACCGTTCGTTGGGCTCGACCTGGACCTGCACCTTGCGGATGTCGGCGCGGCTGACAAATACCGATACCGGCAGGGCGAACGATTCGCCCGGCCGCACCACCCGCGGCAGGGTGGGCAGGATCATCAAGTCCTGGCGCACCGGCACCGATTTCTCAACGACGCCGAAGGCGTTGTCGCGGCCGGCCACGGCCATCACCCGCACCTCGCCCACGTACTGCGGCATGCGGAACTTGTGCTCCGCCTTCTTTCCCGCCTCCAGGGCGAAGGGGCCGGCGAAGAGCACGACCGGCGGGAAGCGCCGCTCCTTCTTGGCGGCCCCCTCGGCACCGCCTTCCTCGTCGCCGCCCAGAGCCAGCAGCCGCGACAGATCGGCGCCGTAAGCCTCGGCCACGTCGTCAAAGAGGTCCCAGGTCAGGACGCCCAGGGCCTCGCGGTTGTAGAAGCGCTTGCGCAGGTCGGGAGCGGCATAGCGCGTCAGCCCCAGCAGCCCCTCGTCGACCACGGCCAGGGTGTAGGTCATGGCCCGCCCCGATTTCTCCTGCACGGCCACGGTGAATTCCTCCAGGGGTTTCAGCTCGGCGGCCGTCTTGAGCAGCGGTTCCAGGCGGGTGCGCGGATTCTCCACCAGGACGGGGATCACGCCGTACAGGCGGATGGGCGTGTCGCTCTTCTTGCCCGAGTGCGGCTGCAGCAGGGTGACGTGGACGTAGAAGTTGGGGCACATGCTCTCGTCGAGGTCGATCGTGAAGCGGTTCTCGCCGGCCTGGGTGCTCACCCACATCTGCTTGAGGATGCGCGAATGGTTCTCCAGCGAGACCAGCGCCCGCCCCTGCGGCGCGTCGGGCAGGAAGATGACCGCCTTCTCGCCGACCTGGTAGCGCTCCTTGTCGGCGCTGAAGTTGAGCCGCGTGGCGCCGCTGCCCTTTTCCTCGCGGGCGCGGCCGGCCCAGCCCGGCCAGTCGATGTACAGGGTCTTGCCGGCGGCGTGGCCGCTCTGCGGGTCGAGCACGCGCACCAGGTAGCGGCCCCACTGCGGGTACTTGATCTGGAACTTCCACTGCCCGAGGCCGTCGCGCGTGGAGGCTTCCCCCTTGAGCAGCGCCACGTGGCTGGGGCTGGAGACGTACTGGGCCAGGGAGTCGCCGCTCTTGTCCCACCACCACTTCCACTCGACCTTGTAGAGGCTGACCTCCAGCTTGTCGCGGGACACGGGCTGGCCGTCGGGATCGACGGTGACGATCTGCAGGACATGGTCCTGGTCGGTGAGCAGCATGCCGCGGGCCTCGTCGCCCTTGGGCACCTTGAGCCCCACGAAGCTCGCGTACGGGTAGAAGGGCAGGGTGAGGGTGTCGGTCGAGAAATCGCCGCTCTCCTCGAAGACGCGCACCGTGAACATCGCGTCCATCATGCCCGGGGCGGCCTTGTCCATCGTAAGCTCGATGGGAAAGCGGGCTTCGCCGTTGGCGTCCAGATTCGCCGCGACGACCTCCTGCTCGGAGACCGGGACCTCGCGGGCCGGATCGTCGAAGACAAAGTCGGGGTAGCGCGCAAAAGCGGTGGGCCGCGGCGCCAGGCGCACGTTGGCGTCGAATTTGAGGCTGTCCGCCACCGCCCCGTGCAGCCACTGGCTGCGGAGCGCGGCCTGCAGGGTTTCGCCCTTGACCAGCTTGTCGGCGCCGGGGCGGAAATCGATCTTCAGGCGGTTGGGCACCACCGTCTCGATCTTCAAGTTCTGCTCGAAGACGAGGCCGCCGACCAGCACCTTCGCCTTCCAGTTTCCGGTCGGCGCCGACTCGGCGGTGCGCAGGCGGAAGGAATGGAAGGCGTCCAGCGAGCGGGCCGGCTTGCTCGTCTGCATCAGCTGACCCTTGGGATTGTACAGCTCGAGCAGCACCGGGTGGCCCGCGGGCAACGTGCGCTCGCGGTCGAAGAGGACGAAGGTAAGGAACAGGTCGTCGCCGGGGCGCCAGACGCCCCGCTCGCCATAGAGGGCGCCCTTGATCCCCCGGGTCACCTTCTCGCCGCCCACGTCAAAATGGCTCGTGGCCAGGGCGCCGTCGCGGTTCAGGCGCAGGTAGCCGCGGTCCCTGCCCAGCTGGGCTTCGATGAAGAAGGGCTGGCCCTTCAAGCCCAGAGTAAGGAACCCCGAGCCGTCGCTGCTTCCCTCGGCCAGGAGCTGGTTCTGGAAATTGAAGGCCCTGACGCGCACGCCCGAGAGCGGCTCGGCCGTGCGGATGTCGCTGGCCACCACGTGCAGGTCGTTGCCGCCGCCGAGCTTGGCCACCAGGCCGATGTTGGAAGCGAGGAAGTTGCGCGCCTGCACCGCCTCCTCGTTGAAGCGCGGATTGTAGTAGGCGTTCTTGCAGGGATCATTGCGGTCGGACCAGCCGTCGCGTCCCTCCTCGTAATAATAATCGTAGGAGTAATCCCAATTGGAAAAATCACGGTACGAGGCATCCTCCTGGTTCTGCAGCTCGGGCTCGGGGATGGGGTCCTCGCCCTGGGCGCAGGGATAGACGGCGTTGGCGCGGTTGAATGAGAGGAGGATGCGGAACAGGCTGCCCGGGTTTTCACCCAGGAGCTGCGTCACGTCGAGGCTGTAGCGGCGCCAAACGGTCGCGTCCTCGGCCCGGTCGGAGAGGGGCACGGTTTTGCGCCAGAGGAAGCGGCCGACCTGCGAGAGGCTCTCCTTGCCCTCCAGGTTGTTCTGCTGGAAGAACTGCGCCATGTTGTTGCTGAAGACCTGGAACGCCGTAACCTGGACCGAGCGCAGACTCACGGCCTCGAAGGGGATGGTGAGCTTGTCCTTGTCGGGGAGGATGATCCCCTGGCCCACGAAGCGCACCGCCGGCATGAGCCTCTGGAAGGCGACCGAGCGCGTCAGCCGCGCCGTCAGCCGCCGGTCGTTGAAGTTGCGCAGGCCGGGGTTGACGACGACTTCGATGGCGCCGTCGAAGCCCTTGGCGGAGTAGACGCGGACCACGTTGTTCTCGATCTCGAAGGTGGGCTCGTGTCCGGCGATGGTGACCAGTCCGCGCAGGTTCTGGTTTTTCTTCAGCGGGTCGGAGAAGCGCAGCAGGACGCTCGTGGCCGGCTCCAGCACCGCCTCGGCGTCGAGAAGATCGAACTGGCCCAGCGAGGGAACAACGATCTCGCGCGTCCCCTTCTGCTCGGCGCCGATGCTCGCGCCGTCCCATTGCAGCGTGACCTGGCTGGGCGCTTCCAGGCGCTGGACGGTCTTGATGACGAAGGCATGGCTGCGGCCATCGTCGCCGTGCAGCCAGTCGACGGTCAGGGCGCGGCCTTCCTGGCGCGCCGTGAGGACCTTCCTGACGGCGACGTCCTCCTGGTCGTCGCGGGTGCCCAACTTGCCGCGCAGCAGGAACTGGTTGGGCGTCATCTCGTCCAGCGGCACAAGCCCCTCCAGGTCGAGCGTCAGCGACTCGCGGATCACCGCGAAGGAGAACTCGAAGCGCGCATAGGCGCGCGGCAGCTTCATGAACTTTTTCAAATTAAGGACGGCGCGGTAGCGGCTGCCCGGGGCCAGCTGGCGGTCGGGGGTAAAGACCAGCTCGCGCGCCGACTTCCACTCGCACCTGCCGCTGAGAGCCGGGCTGAACTCCAGGTATTCCCGCAGTTGCGCCGGGTCCTGGCCCTCGGTGCCGACGTTGCCCACGAAGAGGACGCGCACCGGGGCCTTGCGCGAAATATCCCCCGAGGTGAAGGCGCTGATGTAGCGGTACCACTCGTGCACCTGCGGCGGCTTTTTCTTGCAGGCGACCTGGGAAACGGAAAGCAACAGCAAACCCGACAAGACCAGCGAAACTGATTTTTTCATGCGCCCTCCCTGGCAAAATGGAAATATAACACAAAAGAAAAAAATATTCACAGAGCGCAGCCGCAAGCACCCGTCCCCGGGCAGCAAATAAAAAAAAACGGCCCGGGGGTTGATTTTCTTGCGGAATTTGTTTATATTTCCCTGCGCAGAGAGTGGAGAGAAGAATCGATCCACCCGCGAATTCAAAAAAGGAGATGAGCACATGCCCAAAGCAATGACCAAGGTTCAGATCGTGGCTGGGATCGCCGAGAAGGCGGGGATCACCAAGAAGCAGGCCGTGGAGGCCATCGAAGCCCTGTCGGGAATGGCCTACAAGAACGCCAAGAACGGCTTCACCGTGCCCGGGCTGGGCAAGCTCGTGCTGGTCAACCGCAAGGCGCGCATGGGCCGCAACCCGGCCACCGGCGCCGAGATCAAGATCCCGGCCAAGCGCGTCGTCAAGTTCCGCGTGGCCAAGGCCTGCAAGGACGCCATCCTCGGCTAAGCCCCGGATCGCTCACGGAACGACACGGCATCACAGGCCGCGGCCCAAGGGTCGCGGCCTGATTTTTTTTAAGAGATATAAGACAGACTCCATTTCCAGTTTCTTTTTACGGTTCGGATCATGACCCTTGGCGTGATCCTCGGCCCGGCTCAGGACAGGATGGCAATCGAGAAAACGGCCAGCCCGAGGCGGCGCTGGTCATCATTTCCAAGGGTCTCGTTGGGGAAGAAATGGGTTGAACGGACCTCCAGGCGGTAGAGCCGGCCGGGCAGGAAAGCAAAAGCAGCTTCAAATTCATCGCGCTCGTTCTCACGCCCGGAAAAAGCAAAGGCGGCGGCTGGCGCGGGGAAGTCGTCGGCAAGCGGATCATAAAGTGAGATCCCGAGGGCGAATTGGGTTTCGTTCGGGAACCCCGACCAGAACGACAGGCGGACACGCCGGGCGGGGATGCGGGTAAAGACGTAGGCCCAGCCGCAGCCGTCAGTCCAGCGGCCGCCGAGCGCATGCAGGCCGCTCTCGTAAGGCCAGAAGCCCCGGCCGAACTTGTCGACGGCCTGCTCCCGACGGCCAGGAAGCGCCTCGGTGGCGAAGACGAACAGGTTGCCCCGGCAGCGGCGGCAGAGCGCTTCCGCCATCGCGTCGCGGCGGACGGCTGCCCGCTTCGTTGCGAGCAGGACATCGGCCACGGAGGTGTGCCCGATGTTCCCCAGGCCCATCTCGCCCTCGTAGTCCAAGCAGCAGAGGATCAAATCGCCGTTGGCCAGCAGGCCCAGGCTGTCGGCCATGGAGCAAGGCCGGCGCTCGACCCGCTCCTCGACGTAGGCGAAGCGGCCGGGCGGCAGGGCGGCGCGCAGGAAGTCCCGGTCGCGGGTCCACAGCTCAAGCGACTTGAAAACGAGGAATACGTCGGGAAGGGCCATGTAGCCCCAGAATGCGTCCTCCTTCAAGTGCTGGAACCCCTCCGGCAGCTTGCTCCGCTCCACGACGATCTCGCGGCCAATATGCTCGTGGTACTTCGCCGACGCCGCGGCGGCGGCAGCGGTGAACGCATCCGGGTAACGCCGCTCCATCCGGCGCGCCAGACGCTCGAGCCGGCGCAGCGTGCGGACGATCCAGCGCCGCTCCGCTCGTTCGCTGGCGAAGTTGGCCCACAGGTCGATGGCGCCATCGGCCTGGATGGTCGGATCGTGGGTCAACACGAAATTCGAAGCCACGTGCAGCTCCAGGCGCGTCCCGCTTTGCAAGCGAAACTTGTCCTCGACTACAGCTAGGAAGATCTCGCCGAACTCCCGGAAAGGCATCCGGTCGTAACCGCGCAGGACGTAGGAGCGGGGCGTGGCGGTCTGGAAGCTCATGGCCAGGGTCAGGTTGTCGTGGCGCAGGAGCTCCCGCCGCACCCCGGGATCGCCCAGCAGCGTCATGTTGGTGATCAGCGTGACGGCGTGCCCCGCCGCCTGCAGTTCATCCAGCAGGGGATAGACCCTCTTGTTCAGCAGCGGCTCGCCCAGGACGTTGAGCATGACCGGGGCGCGAATGCCCAGGGCGTGGACCTGGCCGAGAAAGCTCTTCAGGTTGGACTCGGAGAGATGCTCCTTGCGGCGGCGCAGGACATCGGACGGGCAGAAGGCGCAATGCATGTTGCAGAACGAAGTGAGCTCGATTGAGATCGTGCGGGGTGGCTCAAGAATGGCACTCGCGTCAGCGCAAGCAGCCATCACGATCAGCGCCGGCCGATGCAGCGGGCGATCATGCGCTTCGCCACGCAGCGGTTAGGATACACAACACAGGCATGATTCTTTTCATGGTCAGTATTCCCTGGTCCTTCGGGCGGCGCCGTTGCGGCTTCGGTTTGCATGCGGCGAACCTAGGACTCCGGTTAATCGCTGCCCGTGGCAGCAACCAACAATGACTATAGCAGATCGCCCGCCCGGATGAAAGG
>JALOLC010000168.1 GCA_025456175.1 Acidobacteriota bacterium
ACCGGGGCCGATCTCCAGCAGCGGCGCGTTCCCCTCCGGCACGAGATCCACGATGCGGCGGGCGACGCGTTCGTCGCGCAGGAAGTTCTGGCCCAGTTTCGCCGATTTGTTCATTAAAGGATTATATGCCGGAGGTGACGGGTTTTCCAGCACAAGGCCGCGGAATGCGCTATCCCCGTAGTGGCACGGTGCGCTGTGCCCCTATCTTGTCGCCCTCAGCTTCTCCTTCCATTCCGGCACCAGGTGTTGGGGCCTCTTGCCGCTCAATGCCTGGCGCACGGCCTGGACGGTCATCAGGGCCATCTGGCGCCGCGTCGCGCCGGTGGCGCTGCTTCTCGTTGACCGCCGGCTCGTGCTCGTAGACGTCGAGGCCGGCGGCGAAAAGCTCGTTCTTCTCCAGGGCGTCGGCCAGGGCCTGCTCGTCCATGAGCGGCCCGCGGGCGGTGTTGACGAAGACGGCGTCGCGCTTCATCAGGGCGAAGACATCGCGGTTGAACAGGTGCTGCACGCCGGGGGAAAAGGGCAGGTGCAGCGAGACGACGTCGGCGCTGCGGATCAGCTCCAGGAAGGTGACGCGGGCGAAGCCGTATTTTTTCTCGATCTGCGGCTTGGGGCCGCGCGAAAAGAAGACGACGCGCATGCCGCAGGCGCGGGCGCGCAGGGCGGTGGCCAGGCCGATGCGGCCCATGCCCACGATGCCCAGGACGGCGCCGTTCAGCTCCTTGCCCAGCAGCAGGTCGGCCTGCCAGCCAGTAAAAGCGCCCGCGCGCACCAGGGCATCGCCCTCGACCAGGCGCCGCGAGGCGGCGAGGATGAGGGCCATGGCCAGGTCGGCCGTGGCCTGCGTCAGCACGTTGGGGGTGTGGGTGACCCAGATCCTGCGCTCCAGGGCGCAGCCGACATCGATGTTGTTGTAGCCGACGGCGAAGTTGGCGATGACCTGCAGCTTGTTCATGCCGCTGATCATGGCGCGGTCAACGGGGTCGGAGAGGAAGCTGACGAGGCCGGCGGCGTCGGGGTGGCGCTGCAGGCAGGCGGCCAGGCCGCCGTCCTCGTCGTCGGCGAGCACCAGCTGGAATTCGCGGCGCAGGCGCTCTACGGCCTCTTGGTCATAGCGGTGGGCCAGGATGACTTTCTTCATGGTTGGGACAATGGGCGATGCAGGATTCGAACCTGCGACTCCTACCGTGTGAAGGTAATACTCTAGCCGCTGAGTTAATCGCCCAGGAACCTTATTATAAGATTAAAACCGGTGCCGGTCAAGAGCGTCGGCAGCGTCCGCGGGCCTGATTGGTCGGGCGGGTCCGACAAGACCCCGAAATGGCGTGCTTGACTTGGCCAGGACTTTAAGCATAGAATGCGCCCATCATGCCAGAATCCAGGCTCAGGCACTTCGTCAAGTACGTGGTCATCGACGTCCTGCTGGCCGCCCTGATCTCCTTTTTCCTCATCAACTACATCGTCTCCGCCTTCAAGATCGAGGGCGACTCCATGACGCCGCAGCTGCGCGACCGGGAGCGCGTCCTGATCTCCAAGCTGGCCGCGCGCAAGGGCAACCTGCGCCGCTTCGACCTCGTGGTGCTGTACAAGCCCGATGATCCGGACAAGTCGCTGATCAAGCGCATCGTCGGCCTGCCCGGGGAGATCGTCGAGATCCGCGGCGGCGACGTCCTCATCAATGACAAGCCGCTGAAGCAGCCGTTCGCCGGCGACCGCGGCGCGGCCAAGGCGCCCGCCGACATGAAGGCGCTGCTCATTCCGCCCGGCACCTACTTCGTCATGGGCGACAACCGCGCCATCAGCTTCGACTCGCGCCTGTTCGGCCCCGTGCCGCAGAAATACATTTACGGCAAGGCCTTCTTCCGCTACTGGCCGCCCGCCGTGCTGGGCAAGATCCGCTAGCCGGCGCAGGCGAAAAATTCCCAGTGCTATCGCTGTTCCACGAAAGGAATATTTACCTCGGGGCAAGAATATGATATAACGCAGGGGATGAACCTCCGCAAACCCCTTTTGACGCTGGTTGTTTTTCTCTGCCTGGCCGTTGCGACCGGGATCGCCGCCGACATCCAGGAATTGAAGAAGGCGGTCGCAGCCATCGGGCATCTGGGGTTCAAGCGCGACGTGCCGGTCAAGTACCTGGACCGCGCGCAACTGCAGCGCTACATCGAGAACCTCTTCGACAACGATTATCCCGACGAACTGGCCGCCAAGGAGGAGGAATTCCTCTACTGGATGGGCTTCACCCGCGAACGGATCGCCCTCAAGGAGCTGCGGCGGAAGATCATCCTGGAGAACGTCGGCGGCATGTACAATGAGAAGACGGACGAGCTGCTGGCCGTCGAGGAGTTCCGCCAGCTCGACATGCTCAACGCCGCGGCGCTGGCCCACGAGCTGCGCCACGCCGTGCAGGACCAGCACTTCGACCTCGCCGCCGTGCTCGGCGACCTCTCCGATTTCGACGACCGCAAGCTGGCGGCCCTGGCCGCGGTCGAGGGCGACGCCACCCTGGTGATGGTCCGGCAGATGAACGTCGACCCCGACCTGCTCGGCAGCGCCTTCAGCGCCGAGAACATCCTTTCCTTTTCGGCCCTGGCCGGCGCCTCCACCCTGGCCGCGGCGCCCGAGATCGTCAGGCAGCAGCTGCTCATGCCCTATCTGGAGGGGATGAAGTTCAGCCAGGCGATCGTCGGCAGGCGCAAGTGGAAGGGGCTCAACAAGGTCCTGGCCCGCAAGCCGCTCTCCTCGGAGCAGATCCTGCACCCGGAGAAATACCTCGCCGCCGAACCGCCGCAGGTCGTGTTCACCCGCTTCCGCCCCGCCCGCGGCGCATGCTTCCACACGGGCGTCGTCGGCGAGCATTACCTGAATGTCCTGCTGGGCGCGGGGAGTCAGGAAGAAGCTTCCGCCGCTGCGGGCTGGGGCGGCGATCTCTTCTCGCTGTACCGCGACGGCGGCGCGCGGCTGCTGCTCTGGGAGTCCCATTGGGACACGCCGGCGGACGCCGCTCGCTTCCATGCCGATTTCCGTCGCTTCCTGGAGAAGGAATTCCGCCTGAACTTCCTGGAGGGCCGCGAGCACGGCCGGGCCTTCCTCGCCGCCAGCTCGGGCGCCGGCTATTTTTTCCTGCTGCGCGACAATGCCCGCCTGTTCT
>JALOLC010000062.1 GCA_025456175.1 Acidobacteriota bacterium
ATTGCCTTTCGCCATTCCTATTGACTTGGCCGGCGTTTCATTTACAATACTGCCATGGAAAAACATCAGCGCACAAACACAAATAAGAGCGGTCTGTTTTTGCTGGCCATGGTGGTGACGGTCCTCGTCGCGGCCGCCGGCCCGGCATACGCACAGGCCGGGGATGAAATCCTGACCGAGCTGCGCGTGGCTCCGGCCGCCGCCAAGGAGGCGGTGCTGGAGGCTCTGGTCAACGGCACCGTCTACAACGACGCAGCCATCAAGGCCTTCAAGGCGCTGCCGCCGTTGTCCCGGGCGCGGGTCGTGTTTTTCGGGCTGGTCTGGGTCAGGACCTATATCGTCAACCCCGAATTCAAGACGGCCTACAAGCAGTTGCGCGAGGCGCAGAAGCCCGAGGCGCCGGCGCCGCGCCCCGCGGCCGGCGAGCAGGCGAAAACGATGAAGGCCGACATGGAGAAGAGCATCGCCGAGATGCGCCAGAACATGGCGGCCATGGACGCCGAAACGAAAAAGGCCATGGAGGCCACCATCAAGGAACTGCGCGCCCAGATGGAGCGCATGGAGAAAGACCCGCAGCAGAAAGAGCTCATGCGCCAGATGGCGGAGATGACGGTCGAGGAGGACAGGAAGCGCCACGAGGAGGCGCTCGCCGAATGGGAGCAGAATTATCCCGCCGATTTCCAGATCCTGATCAAAAAGCGCATCAACGATTTCCTGGCCGCGACCGCCGGCGTCGATTTCGCCGCCAAGCTGAAGCCTCGCGGCGACAAGATGATCTTCGTCAACGAGGAATACGAGCAGAAGCCTCCCGAGTGGAAGGTGTGCTTCCGCGCCGGCAAGGAGGCCACCGAAGCCGCCCGTTCCTTCGCCCAGGCCTGGCTGGCGGAGATGAATAGGAATTGATCCAGCGCTCCGGCTTTGCCGGGAGTGTCGGCCGTTCGGGATTGATGTGCTGCGTGCAAGCGCATGGAATGCTCGCCGGCAGAGGCAGGTAAAATGAAGACAGTGCTTTTCTACTACAGCGGCACGGGGAATTCGTTGTGGTCGGCGCGGCTGCTGGCCGAGAAGCTGGACAATGCCGAGCTGCGGCGCTTGAAGGGCGCCGACGTCCTGGCCGCCGGTGACGCCGAGGCGGTCGGCTTCGTCTTCCCGGTTCACATGTGGGGCGTCCCCCGGCCGGTCGTGGAGTTCATCGCGAAGCTTGCCCTGCGCCCCGGGACCTACCTGTTCGCAGTGGCGGTCAACGCTGGCCAGGTTTCGCGCACCCTGGTCCAGCTGCGGGAGCTTCTGTCCCGGCGGGGCCTGGCGCTGGCCGCCGGCTTCGACATCGTCCTGCCCAGCAACTACATCCCCTGGGGCGGCGCCGCCCCGATCGAGCGCCAAAACGCCCGTTTCGCCGCGGCCCGCCTCCGGCTGGAACAAGCGGCTGCCTGTATCGCCGGCCGCGAAACCAGAGCGGTCGAGAGGGGTCCCCTGTGGCAGCGCATCATTTTCACCGCCATCTACAGGATGAGTTTCAACCAGGTCCACAAGATGGACAAGGATTTCTGGTGCGATGACCGCTGCAATTCATGCGGCATCTGCGCGCAGGTCTGTCCGGCGGGAAACATCGAGCTGAAGAATGGCCGGCCGGACTGGCTGCAGCGCTGCGAGCAGTGCCTGGCCTGCATCCAGTGGTGCCCGCAGGCGTCGATCCAGTTCGGCAAGAAGACGCCGGGCTACGAGCGCTATCACCACCCGGAGATCTCGCTGCCGGACATGCTGCATTGACCTGGCGCCTGGGAGCTCAGGCCACTGAACGTGCGCTGCGGCTCAGGTTTGGAGCTGCCCCCGGATCTCGGAAAGGTTTCCGATCTTCAGCCGCTCCATCTCCGCCTCGATCTCATTGGTGATGCGCAGGGCGGCCGCCGGCTCGCGGAAATTGATTGTGCCGATCTGGACGGCGGCGGCGCCGACCAGGATGTACTCCAACACGTCGCGGCCGCTGCTGATGCCGCCGATGCCGATGACCGGGACGTAGGCCTTGCGGCACACCTCGCGCACCAGGCGCAGGGCCAGCGGCTTGATGGCCGGGCCGGAAAGGCCGGCATAGATGTTGGCGAACACGGGCCGGCGCGCGTCGATGTCGACGGCCAGGCCCAAGAAGGTGTTGACCAGGGAAAGGGCGTCGGCGCCGGCGTCCTGGGCGGCCAGGGCCACGCCGACGATGTCGCCCACATTGGGCGAGAGTTTGACGATCAGCGGCTTGCGGATCCTCTCCTTGACCCGCCCGACCAGGCGGGCCGTGTGGCCGGCGTCCTGGGCCGGGCAGGCGCCGCCCTGGCGGACATTGGGGCAGGAGATGTTCAGCTCCAGCATGGCCACCTCGGCCATGGCCGAGAATGTCTCGGCCACCGCGACGAACTCGTCGTCGTCCTCGCCGCAGACATTGACGATGATCGGCACCGGTGTGCGGGCGCGGAGGCGGCGGATGCTCTCCTGGAGCTTCTCGCTGCCCGGGCCGGCCAGGCCGATGGAATTCAGCAGCCCGGCCGGCGTCTCGTGCAGGCGCGGCGGCGGGTTGCCCGGTCGCGGCTCCCTGAAGATGCCCTTCATGATTACGCCGCCGAGAATGTCGAGGTCGAAGAACGGCAGGAACTCCTCGCCGTAGCCGAAGGTGCCCGAGGCCGCGATCAGCGGGCTCTTCAGGGTGCGGAAACCCAGGTCGACGCTCAGGTCGGCCATTGGATCTCCTCCAGGGGGAATACCGGCCCCTCGTCGCAGACCTTGCGCAGGGCGCCGGTCACGGTGCGCACCGCGCAGCCTTGGCAGACGCCGAAGCCGCAGCCCATGATCGCCTCCAGCGATGCCAGGTTCTGCATGGGGAAGGGCTTCAGCAGGCCGGCCAGCGCGGCCAGCATGGGTTCGGGGCCGCAGGACAGGGTGACGTCGGGCCGCTCTTCGCGCACAATCTTCTCCAGGCCGCTGGTCAGAAGCCCCTTTTGGCCGAGCGAACCGTCCTCGCTGAAGATGAACAGCCCCTGCAGGCGCAGGGCCTTGATGCGGTCGAGAAGCGGCAGGTCGGCCTTGCCGCGGCCGCCGTAGATCAGGAACAGCGGCCGGCGCTCGGCGCAGACCTGGGCGTAATGATAGAGGGGGACGATGCCGCGCCCGCCGGCGATGAGCAGCACCTTCTTGCCCGGGAACTCCGGAAAGGAGTTCCCCAAGGGGCCGAGGATGTCCAGGCTGTCGCCGGGGCCGAGGGCGGCGAGCATGCTCGTGCCCCGTCCCAGGGCCTGGAAATAGAGCCCGATGTAGGGCGGCCGGCATTCCAGAATGCCCAAGGGCCGGCGCAGCAGGGGATCGTAGGCAGCAGAGACGCGCACCATGACGAAGTGGCCCGGCTTGGCCGATGCGGCGATGCCCGGGGCGGCGATCTTCAGCAGGTGGTAGTTGCCGCCGAGGCTGCGGGCGTCTTCGATGAGGCCCCGTTCGTCTAGCATGCGGGGATTATGCCACGCTTTCCGGGGAGTGTAAATAGAGACGGCTTCGCGCTGCGGCGGCAGGGAGGAAATTCGGCAAAAAACCCGATTTTCCTATTGCATTTTTCGCGGGTTTTCCTTAAGGTTCGCACATGGGAAAAATTGATCCTTGCCGCCCGCGTTTCTCCCTGCTCCCGTCCCCCGACGCGCTGCCATGGCGGAATTTCTAGATTTCGACCGCATTCGCAAGCGCTTCGGCTCCGTGCAGGCCGTGGACGACGTGTCCCTGGGAATCCGCCGCGGCGAATTCTTCGCCCTGCTCGGTCCCAGCGGTTGCGGCAAAACGACCATGCTGCGCGTGGCCGCCGGCTTCGAGACCCCGGACACGGGCCGGGTTTTTCTCGACGGCAGCGACATCACCGCGCTGCCGCCGAACCGGCGGCGGGTCAACACGATCTTTCAAAGCTATGCCCTGTTCCCCCATCTGACCGTGCGCGGCAACATCGCCTTCGGGCTGCAGATCGCCAAGAAGCCGAAGGCGGAGATCGAGCGCGAGGTCGACGCCATGCTGCGCCTCATCCGCCTCGAGGAACTGGCCGACCAGAAGCCGGACCTCCTTTCCGGCGGCCAGCGCCAGCGCGTGGCCATCGCCCGGGCGCTCATCAACAAGCCCGACGTGCTGCTCCTGGATGAGCCGCTGGCCGCCCTCGACCTCAAGCTCCGCCAGCGCATGCTCATCGAGCTCGACCTGATCCACGACCAGGTGGGGATCACCTTCCTCTATGTCACCCACGACCAGGGCGAGGCCATGAGCCTGAGCGACCGCATCGCGGTGATGAACGACGGCCGCATCGAGCAGATCGGGACGCCGGCCGAGATCTACGAGGCGCCGCGAACGAGCTTCGTCGCCGCCTTCATCGGCGACACCAACTTCGTCGAGGGCGTCGTGGCCGAGCACCCCGACCCGGAGTACAGCCGCCTGCGCATCGACGGCCTGCCCGACGTGATGGTCTACAACGACAAGCAGATCGCCGACGGCAACAAGGTCTTTCTCAGCATCCGGCCCGAGAAGATCCAGATCTCGCGCGACCGGCCCGAGGCGAAGACGAAGCGCAACTCCGTGCCGGCCGTGGTCGAGGACGTGATCTACCTGGGACCGACGACGAAATACTGGGTACGGGTCGGCTCGCACCGGCTGCAGGTCCTGCGCCAGCACGCCCGCTTCTTTCTCGACGAAAAGCCCATCCGCTGGAAGGACGACGTCTGGGTGTTCTGGCATGGCGACGACGGCTTCATGCTCGAGGGCTTCCGGCGCGACGACGAGAAGCTGATCGCCGTCCCGCCGCAGAAGGTGGGGGATGCCTGAACGGCCCGGTGCCGGGTCGTGGCTGCGCCGGCGCGGGCAGGAGATCCTGCTCACCGCGCCGCCTTTTTTATGGCTGACGCTCTTCTTCCTGGTCCCGACCCTCCTGGTCTTTGTCCTCGCCTTCCGCCCCGCCGACCCTTTCGGCGGCATCGGCCGCGGCTGGACCCTGGCCACGCTGCGCGCCCTGGCCGATCCCCAGTACCTGGACATCGCCTGGCGGACCTTCTGGGTCAGCTTCACGGCGACCGCGATCTGCATGCTGCTGGCCGTGCCGACCGGCTACGCCGTCGCCCGCGCCGCGCCGCGCCGCCGCAAGCTGCTGCTCATGCTGATCATCGTACCCTTCTGGACCAGCTTCCTCATCCGCGTCTTCGCCTGGAAGTCGATCCTCCATCCCGAGGGGCTGATCAAGAAGGCCCTCGTCTTCCTTGGGCTCGTCGACGCCAACGCCTCGCTGCTCTACCACCTGGGTGCGGTCATCCTGGTGACCGTCTACGCCTTCCTGCCGTTCGCCATCCTGCCGATCTATGCCGCCGCGGAGAAATTCGACTACCGGCTGATCGAGGCCGCCCGCGACCTGGGCGCCAAGCCCTTCCAGGCATTCCGCAAGGTGTTCCTGCCCGGGGTGCGCCAGGGCCTGGTCACGGCCGTTTTGGTCGTCTTCATCCCGGCGCTGGGCTCCTACGTCGTGCCGGACATCGTGGGCGGCACAGGCGGCGAGCTGCTGGGCAACAAGATCGCCCAGCGCGTCTTTGTCGACCGCAACCTGCCCCTGGCCGGCGGTCTTTCCATCGTCCTCATCCTGGCCGTGCTGCTGCCGCTGCTGGCCGTGCTGACCCTGCAGCGGCGGACAAAGCGAGCCGCCGGCCGCGACGCCAAGGTGCGGCCGTGAGGCGCAGCCGCTTTCCCTTCATCGTGACCGGCGTGGTCCTGGTCTTCTTCTACCTGCCGATCCTTATCCTGGTCGTCGACTCCTTCAACGCCTCGCGCTTCGGCGGAGCCTGGCGGGGCTTTTCCCTGAAGTGGTATGCCCGGCTGTTCCACGAGCCGGCCATCTGGGAGGCGGCCCGCAACACGCTTTTCATCGCCCTGCTGGTGACGTTCGTCTCCCTCGTTCTGGGAACGACCTCGGCCCTGGCCCTGCACCGCTTCGCCAATTCCCGGCTGCAGCGCGGCCACTACACCCTGGTCTACACGCCGCTGGTGGTACCCGAGATCCTGATGGGCATCTCCATGCTCATGGCCTTTGTCGCCGCCGGCGTCGAGCTGGGGATGCTGACGATCATCCTGGCCCACGTCACCTTCTGCGTCAGCTACGTTGCCCTCACCGTGCTGGGCCGGCTCCAGGATTTTGATTTCACGATCATCGAGGCGGCCCGCGACCTGGGGGCGTCGGGCTGGACCGCGGCCCGCCGCGTCCTGCTGCCCATGCTCGCGCCGGGCCTGGCCGCCGCCGCCCTGATCGCCTTCACCCTGTCGGTGGATGATTTCGTCATCACCTTTTTCGTCGCCGGTCCCGGGGCGACCACGCTCCCCATCCGCGTCTACAGCATGATCAAGCATGGGGCCACGCCGCTGATCAATGCCCTCTCGACCCTGCTGCTGGCCCTGACTTTCACCACGGTGCTGGTCAGCCAGCGCCTTTCCGCGTCCGGCTCCCTCAAATCGAGAACCATGGAGTGAAGACCATGAATAAGCAATTCGCGTCACGCTGGCTCCTGGCGGCGCTCATCATCGCCGCCGGCATCCTGTCCGGGCAGTGCGGCGGCGGCAAGAAAGCCATGCCGGTCCTGCACCTGTATACCTGGTCCGACTACATCAAGCCCGAGCTGGTATCCCGCTTCGAGGCGGCGAACGGCTGCCGGGTCGTCATCGACACCTTCGACTCCAACGAGGCGATGTACGCCAAGCTCAAGGCGGGGGCGACCGGCTACGACGTCATCACGCCGACGAGCTACATGGTCAGCCTGATGCGCGGCCAGGGCATGCTGCAGCCGCTGGATCCCGGCTTGCTGCCGAACCGCCGCCATGTCGATCCGGAATACCTGGCCATCGCCATCGACAGGGAGATGTCCCATTCCGTGCCCTACATGCTGACCAATTCGGGAATCGCCTATCTGAAAAGCAAGGTGAGGGATTTCGCGCCGACCTGGGGCATGTTCGGCCGGGCCGACCTGAAGGGACGCATGGTCATGCTCAACGACATGCGCGAGACGATCGGCGCCGCCCTGAAGTTCCTTGGCTTCAGCCTGAATTCGACCGATCCGGCGCAACTGGCCCAGGCCCGGGATGTCGTCCTGGGCTGGAAGGCGAACCTGGCCAAGTTTGAGAACGAACAGTACAAGAACGGCATCGCCTCCGGCGAGTTTCTCCTTGTCCACGGCTACAGCGGCGACATCCTCCAGGTGCAGGCCGAGAACGGGGACATCGCTTTCGCCATGCCGCGTGAAGGCGGCGCCATATCCTGCGATGACCTGGTGATCGCCCGTTCGGCCCGGGAGGTGCGGCTGGCGCACGCCTTCATCAATTTCCTGCACGATCCGGCCGTGGCCGCGGAGAACACCGGGTTCACCCAGTTCCTCTGCCCGAACAGGGAATCCTACCCGCTCCTCGACAGTTCGATCCGGGAGAATCCCGGCATTTTCCTGGTGCCTGAAATCAAGGCCAAATGCGAAGTCCTGGCCGACCTGGGCGAGAAGAACGTCCTCTATGTGAAGGTCTGGGACGAGATCAAGAACGGCATGTAGCCCGGCCGGCTGCTTTCCGGCCGGAAGAGGTTCGCCGGCGCCGTGCGGCTAGCGGGCGGTCGCGCTGGCGGCCTCGCTGGCCGAGAGCAGGGTCTGCGCTTCCGTGGCGCTGGGCGTCTCGCCGTACTCGGCCAGGATGCGCTTGAGGGCGGCGATCCCCTCGTCGCTGCGCTTTTCCTGGAGGTGCAGCTTGGCCAGCTGCAGGAGGATGAGTTCCTTGGCCATGGCGGTCTTCTTGTTCGCCAGCAGACGCTCGAGCACGCCGCGGGACTCGGAGCCTTTGCCGCCGGCGGCCAGCACGCGGGCGAGCAGGGAGTGCTTTTCGTCGTTGACCAGGGCCAAGCGGCTGGCGGGCATCGCGGCCAGAACGGCCTCGGCCTTAACCAGATCCCCTTTCTCGTAATGAAGGGAGGCCAGGAAGAGATGACCCGCCGCCGAGATGCCCTTTTTGAATTGCAGCGCCTGCAGGGCGGTGATCCTCTGCTCCAGGCTCAGCTTCGCGTCGTTGTGGACGCGGAAGGCCTCGGCGTAGAGGCGGTTCTCGCCGCTGGCGCTCAGGCGCTGGAAGAGGAACACGGCCAGCAGGACGAGCACGGCCAGGGCGGCCAGGCCGGCGCCGATGAGCAGCGGTCGGCGGTGGCCCTTGAAGAAGACCAGGGCCTGCTGCATGAAGTGGACGAAGGGATCGGCTTTCAGGTGTTCCTTTTCCTTTTTTTTCATGGTGACCTCGGTATTGCGCCTGAGATGACTCGAACATCCAACCCTGGGATTAGGAATCCCATGCTCTATCCTTTGAGCTACAGGCGCAAGGATATACCCATATCATTTTTCGCCGCTCCTGTCAATTGACCTGCGGCCGCAATCGTGCTACAGTACGGGCACCGAAACCCTCTGGACAGGCGGGACAGCGGGCGCTTCCGCTCCCCGGGACGAGGTGCGGACCGATGCAGAACAAGAACATCAAAGGCGTGCGTCTGATCGTGGCGGCCATCGTCCTCTTCTTCATCCTCTTCGTCATCCTGCGCATCTACTTCGAGGAGAGCAAGAACTTTTCGCCCCTGGCCCTGAAGAGCAACACCGTGATCTTCGGCCTGTGGATCATCATCATCCTCTTCGGCCTGACCTTTCTCTTCATCCTGGCGCGCAACATCCTGAAGATGGTCCTGGAGAAGAATCAGGGCCGCGCCGGGCATGGCTTCAAGAACCGGCTGGTTTTCTTTTTCATCGCCTTCTCCATCGTCCCCACCCTGCTGCTCTTCTTCTTCGCCACCGACGTCATCTCGCAGAGCATCGAGCAGTGGTTCAAGGCTCCCATCGAGAGCATCATGAAGAACGTCGATGAGGTCAAGGCCAACTACTACGGCAAGATCAACGAGGACCTCGAGCACTACTCGGCGCTGATCGCCGCCATGATCCAGCAGAAGCGCATGTACACCGAGGACAACCGCAGCTTCCTGCAGAACCGGCTCAAGGAGAAGATGCTGGAGTACAAGCTCGACGTGGTCAACATCTACCGCAACCGCAGCGAGGTCTTCGCCATCTTCCATCCGCGCATCCCCATGCAGGAGTACAAGAACCTGCCGTTGAACGTCGTTTACCGCGGCCTGGGCGGCGCCGGCTTCACCACCATCGACGCCCTGCGGGCCGGCGAGCTGATCCGCAACGGCGTGGCCTTCGACATCGAGCAGGGCGACAAGATGCTGATCATCACCGGCAAGTACTTCCCGGAGAGCTACACGCGCAGCCTGAACGAGCTGGCGGGCATGGTCAGCAAGCACAACCAGATGCGCGTCATGCGCGACCCGGTCAAGAACACCTACATCCTGCTCTTCCTGTTCATCACCATCCTGATCATCTTCTCGGCCTCCTGGCTGGGTTTCTACCTGGCCAAGGGCATCACCGTTCCCATCGAGAAGCTGGTCGCCGCCACCTCCGAGATCGCCAAGGGGAACCTGGACGTGCGCATCGACTACGCCGCCAAGGACGAGTTCAACACCCTGATCAACGAGTTCAACCGCATGGCCAACGACCTCAAGGAGAACCGCGACAAGCTGAACCGGCGCACCATCGAGCTGCGCCACCGCCGCAGCATCATCGAGACCATCCTCAAGAACGTCACCGCCGGCGTCATGGCCCTGAACGTCCGCGGCGAGATCATGGCCATCAATCCCGAGGCGGCGCGCATGCTCTCGCTGGACGCCGAGACGGCGACCCGCAAGAACTACGCCGAGGTGATCCCCGAGGCCAACTACCAGGAGATCCGCGACCTGATCCACAAGGCCTTCGAGACGCGCTTCAAGCTGATCGAGAGGGAGATCGACGTCAAGCTGCAGGGCAAGTACATCAACATGGCCGTCAAGGTCACGCAGCTGCGCAACCCCATCAACAGCCGCTTCGCCGGGCTGCTGGTGGTGCTCACCGACCTGACCGAGCTGATCAAGGCCCAGCGCATGCTGGTCTGGCGCGAGGTGGCCAAGCGCATCGCCCACGA
>JALOLC010000169.1 GCA_025456175.1 Acidobacteriota bacterium
GGCGTCGATGATCAGGGCGCTGTCGGTGGCGTTCTTGCCCACCGTGTAGCGGAACTGCTGGATGGGCTGCACGGCGTGGTTGTGCAGGGCGTCCTTCCACGAGTGCATGCTCGAGGTGGTCCAGTCGCCGTAGATGCGGCGGATGGTCACCGAGCCGTGCCGGCCCACCTCGGCCAGCATCTTGGCCAGCAGCGAGGCCTGGGCGTTGTCGCCGTCGATGAGGACGGCCATCTTGGTGTCTTTGTTTTCTATTGTGGGTTGTGCCATTTTCTCTCCAATGGGTCCAGATAGGATTGATTCAATGTAACAGAGATGGCGGGGCAAGTCAAGCAGGGCTTGCGGGTTCTCAGGGAAGGCAGAGGGAAGAGAGAGGGAAGAAGGAGGGAAGAAAGAGTGGGGAAAGCACGTTCAGGGCATCTTTCCCACTTTGTCTTCCCTCTGTCTTTCCCTCACTCTTCCCTTATTCTTCCCTGAGTCCTATAGATTGAAGTTGTATGTGAATTTAATGAGGAACACGTTCGTCGAAGGCAGGCGCATCAGGTCGCGGAATCCCGCTCCCAGGTCGAACTCGTCGCGGCCGGTATTGTCGCCGCGGCCCTGGCTCCAGACCACGAAGAGTGCGGCCCCGGGCCGGTATTCCCAGCGTAGGACCAGGTTGCTGCGCAGCTCGAGCACGTTGAAGTCGGGGTCGGCGAACGAAAAGGTGTTGCCGCCGGAGGCTTCCCTGACCAGGTACTCGTTGCCGTTGGCGTCGAACTGGATCTCGTTTTTGCCATAGGCCTGGAAGCGGTCCTGGAAACGGGCCGCGCGGGGGTCGGTGATGCGCTTGAAGGCGTCGTAGCGGCCGTTGGCCATGAAGGGCTGGCCGTAGAACTGGATGGAGAGCTCGGGCGTGACGCTGTAGTTCAGGCGCAGCGTCACGTAGAAGGTCTTCTGGTCCAGGGCGCCCATGACGTAGCGGCTCGCATCGCCGGCATCGCTCGTGGCCACGTACTGCAGGAGGTTGCGGTTGAAGGAGTAGCCGGGAGCCACCCGGAGCGAGAAGCGGCTGGCAGGCTGGTAGGCCAGGGTCAGGTTGGCGCCCCCGCTTTGCCGCGAGCCGCCGTCGGCGCCGTACAGCGAGCCGCTCAGCGAGACGACGAGCCGCCGCCGGGAGTCGCTGCCCACGCCGGCCCAGAAGTTCCAGCCCGGGTCGCAGCGCAGGGAGGGGCCGCCGCGCAGGGCGCCCAGCGAGACGTTGGGGCCCTGGCGGTTGAGGCCGGCGTTGACGCTCCAGTAGTTCTTGAGCTGGCCCCAGAAGTTCACGTTGCCGCCGGCGAAGATCGGCTCGAGGCCGAAGTTGTAGCCGGCCCAGGCGTTGAAGTTCACGTTGAGCGAGTTGAAGACCAGGGTCGGCTTGGAGATCCTGTAGCCGGCCCAGCCCCAGCTCATGATGGCGTCGGCCCTGGAGAGATAGCCCATGTCGTTGAGCTCCAGGCCGGGCGAGCGCCAGGTCACGCCGGCGCTGAAGCGCAGCGGGCTGCCGCCGTTGCGGCCGAACTCGACGGTGCCGCCGTGACCGGAGAGCGAGGTGCGGTCGGGATCGTATTCCAGGTAGCCGGCGTCGGGGCGCTGGAAGTAATGCACCGACGAGGTCTGCGTGCGCTGCAGCGCCGCCGTGCTTCCCCGCACCAGGCTGAACACGGCATTGGCCCAGACGTAGTAGTTGCGGTTCTTCCAGCTGTGGAAGAGGTCGACGCCGCCGCTGTAGGCCTGGCGGTGCAGGAAGTCGAGGGCCTCGTCGTTGATGTCGCGGTTGACGGCAGTGAACATGGCGCCGAACGTGGTCCGGCCCTGATTGAGGTCCTGCTGGGCGCGCAGCATGAAGTAGTTGGCTAGGGGCTCGACCGTCTCGGCACGGCTGCCGCCGGCAAAGGCGATCGCCGCGCTCTCGCGGGCGGTCAGGCCGTCCAGGATGCCCAGCGAAAGGCCGTGGCGCGTCTTGCCCGTGATCTTGAAGGCGCCCAGGATGGCGGTGGTCATGGGCATGTCCAGGAACTCCCCGTCCTGCGTTTCGGGATAGTAGCGCGGGGCGCGGCCGATGCGCCGCGAGTAGAACAGGTTGTCGCTGCTGAAGTCGCCGTCGCCGCCCATGATGCGGAAGTCGAGGATGCTGCGCCCCTCGGTGAAGAACGGCCGCTTCTCCTGGAAGTAGGTCTCGTAGGCCGTCAGGTTGACCACCGAGGGGTCGGCCTCCACCTGGCCGAAGTCGGGGTTGAGGGTGAAGTCGAGGGTCAGGTCGCTTGAAAGGCCGATCTTGCCGTCCAGGCCGCCGAGCAGGCTGCTGCTGGAGCCGGTGGCGAAGGGATTGCCCGCCTCGCGGGGAGAGAGCGCAGACTGGGCCACCGCGTAGGGGACGATCTCGACCTGGTGCTGGGCGCGGATCCCCTTCAGTCCCTGCAGCTCGCCGAAATGGCTGACGAAACCCGGCGCCTGCTTGGGGATGTGGGCCCACGACGAGATCTCCTGCTTGCGGTAGAGCAGGCGCCGCACCTGCAGGCCGAAGACGGCGTTGCCCGAGGCGAAGCGCAGCTGGCTGAAGGGGATGGCCAGTTCAGCCGTCCAGCCTTCGGCGTCGAGCGCGGCTTTGGCGGACCACATGGCGTCCCAGGTGGCGTCCTGGCTGTTGCTGTCGCCGGAGAGGGTGACGTCGGACTTGACGCCGGCGGCGTTGACCTTGAAGCCCAGGGCGGTGCGCCGGTCGTGGTAGCTGTCGACGTAGACCGCGATGTAGTCGCCGTCGATGGTGTCGCGCCGGGCCACGCGGCGCTCGATGGTCCCGGCCTGGCTGTCGTGGCAGCGCATCAGGACGTAGAGGCACTTGTCGTCGTACATGACCTTGAACTCGCTGGCCTCGCTGGGCGCCTCGCCGCAGCGCGGGTCGTCCTGGGTGAA
>JALOLC010000063.1 GCA_025456175.1 Acidobacteriota bacterium
GCTCAATCGCCGACCACTGGCCCGCAAGACCGAACTCCTTGGCGCTGAGCTCGAAATGGCACATGGCGATGCCCAGGTCGATGCGCTGCAGGTCGGCCAAAGGCATCATCGTCGAGTAGGCCCGGTCGCGGGCCAGGAAGAAATGGCAGGCGCCGCCGGCGCAGACGATGCGCCAGGGCTGCTTGTTGGAGGCCGAGGGCGCGAGCCGCACGCACTCGAGGATTTGGGCCCAGGGTTCCTCGGCGTCAGCGGGAAACGGCGAGTTCCAGCCGCCAGTGAAAAACAGTTCGCTGGCGGCCTTGCGCTGATCGCCCCTGGCGCTCCAGCGCACCAGGCGGTCGCGCAGCGAACGCCTTTCGGCCGGCTGGCCAACGGCCACGACAGCGGGCAGCTGCTCGTCATCGCGCATGGCCAGGACGCGCCCGAAGCGCCTGCGGTCGAAAACACCGCCGATCCAGCAGCTCCCCAACCCCAGGTCGGTGGCGCGCAGAACGGCGGCTTCCAGGGCGAAACCGACGTCCTCCCAGCGCCGCGGCTCGTCTTTCCTGACCAGGCCGGCCAGGTAGAAACGCGCCCCCTTGATCATGCCGTAGCTGCCGGCGGAAAAGAGGTTTTCGGCGCGCACGCGCTCGTTGTCGATGAGGCCGAATCGCGGCCGGCCGGAAAAAGGGGTGCGCACCATAGCGGGGAATCCCTCCAGGCTGGAGAGCACGTCGGGCTCAATGGCCGCGGCGGCGAAACTGCGGCAGGAATGGCGGCGGCGGATCAGGTCGACGACCGGGTGGCTGTAGGCGCTGGCGGGATCCATGACCCGATTATAGCATATTCAGCACGCCTTGCCCGCGCTCCATGGACACGCTATAATGACGCTCTCGCGACGCGCCCGTAGCTCAAAGGATAGAGCGGCAGCCTTCGAAGCTGTGCGTTGGGAGTTCGAGTCTCTCCGGGCGTATTCGCCCGCATTGAAAATTTTTATGAAATTCTGAGATATTCCGGCAAGATCATTTATACCGTTATGATGACGAGAATCAGAATTGCGGCATTCGCGCTCGCCCCCCTTTTTCTCCTTGCCGCCGGCCCATCCCTTACCATCGATTCGCCCAATGGCGGCGAAGTTCTGCGCCGGGGCGACGAGGTTCGCGTCCTTTGGCACTCCCTCGGCGTGGAAGGCAACGTGGCCGTACTTCTTTTCAAAAACGGGGAGCAATACGCCGTCATCGCCGCCTCCGTCCCCAACAGCGGTTCTTTCTCCTGGCGGCTATCGCCCGCGCTCCCCGACAGCGGGCAATACCGCCTGCGCATCTGCTCCCTGCGCGACCTGCGCATCAACGATTTCTCCGACCGCGACTTTAGTATCAGCAAATAGCCACAAGCACCTCGATCCAGCCGTTTGCCGGACTACTCTCTTTCGACTCGTGGTATAATCGCCGCTGGTCCTAAGCCATGGAAAAAAGCATCATCCTCAAGGGCATCCGCACCCGCAACCTGAAGAACATCGACGTGGCCATCCCCCTGGGCAAGATCACGGCGCTGGTCGGCGTCAGCGGCGCCGGCAAGTCCTCCCTCGCCTTCCATACGCTGTACGCCGAGGGCTACATACGCTACATCGAGTCCATCTCCCCCTACATCCGCCAGTTCCTCGACCAGGTCGAGAAGCCCGAATTCGACCGCATCGACAACCTGCCCCCGGCCGTGGCCTTCCGCCAGAAAAGGCCCCACAAGAATCCGCGCTCGCTCGTGGCCACCGCCTCCGACATCTTCGACTACCTGCGCATCATGTATGCCAAGATCGCCGACTTCAGCTGCCCATCCTGCGGCGACCCGATCCGCAGGTTCAGCATCGACGAAATCATCACCGCGCTCATGGCTCGGCCGCGCGCCACCCTGCGGGTTTGCTTCTCCTACCAGGGTGATATAGCCTTTCTAATCAACCGCGGCTACTATTTCCTGGTTGGCGGCGGAGAAAAGGCGGCCATCGACGGCCGCAGCCGGGGAAAGCCCATCCTGGTCCTGATCGACGAGCTTGAAAACCAGCCGCAAAACCGCCTCCGCCTCTTCGAGGCCGTCGACAGCGCCATGGCCCTCAGCCGCAGCACCATCACTGTTTTCGACGGCCAGGAGGAACTGCGTTTTCCGTTCATGCTGTATTGCCCCCGCTGCCAGAAGGAGTATGAAAACCCCGACGAAAATCTCTTCTCCTTCAACAGCGCCCGCGGCGCCTGTGCGCAGTGCCGGGGCTTCGGCGACCTGGCGGGTATCGACCCCGCCCTGGTGTTCGATGACTCGCTGAGCCTGGCCGAGGGCGCCGTCCTGCCGCTGAACACCCCGGCCAACCACGAGTACCGCGCCGAATTCCTGGCCAACGCCCGCCGGGCCGGCCTCGACCTGCAGCAGCCGCTCGCCGAGCTCGGCATCGCGCAGAAGGAGTTCCTGCTCCGCGGCAAGGGGCGTTTCCCCGGCCTGGAGGGCCTGTTCACCACCCTGCGCAAGAAGACCTACAAGGTGGAAACGCGCGCCTTCCTCAGCCGCTTCACCTCCTACCACCCCTGCCCGGCCTGCGGCGGGCGCCGCTTCAATCCCCTGGTTCTCTCTTTCCGCATCCAGGGCCGCACCATCGCCGATTTTCTGGCCATGACCATCGGCGAGGCCGACTCCTTTATCCGCGCGCTGGAAAAGGAGCGCTTTTGCAACAGGATCTCTTGCGACGTCTTCGACGAGATCGACGCCAAGCTGCGCTTCCTGATCCAGAACCGCTTGCACTACATCCAGCTCGACCGGCCGACGTATACGCTCTCGCGGGGCGAGCACCAGCGCATCAACCTGGCCTTTATCATGGGCTCCACCCTCTCCGATTCGCTGCTGATCATCGACCAGCCCTCGGCCGACCTGCACCCCTCCGACTACGCGACGATGAAGCGCTTCCTGCGCCGGCTGAAGGAGAACGGCAACACCGTCGTCCTGGTCGAACACAACCCGCATTTCGTGCAGGCGGCCGACCACGTGATCGAGCTGGGGCCGCGAGCCGGCCGGGAGGGCGGGCGCGTCATCTTCAGCGGTCCCGGCTCAGGCTTTCTCGCCGGCCGGCGCACCATCACCCAGAAATTCTTCCGGCGGCGGACGCCCCCCCCGTTGCCAAAGGAGTTCACCCACGGATTCCTGGATTTTGCCGGCGCCTGCGCCCACAACCTGAAGCACATTGCCGTGCGCGTCCCGCGCCGGGCGCTGACGGTCATCGTCGGCGTCAGCGGCGCCGGCAAGAGCTCCCTGCTCTACGACGAGATGTACCTGAAGCATCCCCTCCTCCCGGGCATCCGCGAAAGGGCGCACATCGACCCGGGCGTCGGCTCCCTGCGCGCCAACACGAACATCGCCGGCTTCCTGGAAGCCTCCCTCCCCGTTCGCGAGTTCTTCGCCGCCCTCAGGCCCAGCCGCCTGCTGGGCTACCAGCCGGGCCACTTCTCCTTCCATTCGCCGCTGGGGCGCTGCCCGGAGTGCCGGGGCCGGGGCTACCAGGAGATCGAAATGCAGTTCCTGCCGGCCGTGCGCAGCACCTGCCGTCACTGCCGCGGCAACGGCTTCGCCCGCGACGTGCTGAAGGTCGTTCACCAGGGCCGCAGCATTGCCGACGTCCTGTCCTTGAGCGTCGATGAGTTCTGCAGCGAACTCGGCCCGGCCATCCCGCTTGCCCGCGCCGCACTGCAGGGCCTGCGCGACAACGGCATGGGCTACCTGCGGCTGGGGGAGAAACTGGCCGGCCTCTCCACGGGCGAGCTGCAGAAGCTCAAGCTGCTCAAGTACCTGAACGGCGAAAAGACCGACATGCTGATCCTGCTGGACGAGCCCTCCTTCGGCCTGCATCCCTACGACGTCGCGGTGCTTCAGGGGCTCATCTCCCGCCTGTTGGCCGCACGCAACACGGTGGTGGCCGTCGAGCACAATCTGGCCATGATCGCCGCGGCCGACTTCGTCATCGAGCTCGGCCCGGAGGGCGGCGCCGCGGGCGGGCGCCTGCTGTTCAGCGGCACCCCCCGCCAGCTGCTGGCGCGGAGCGGTTCGCCCACCGGCCGCCATCTGAAAAATTATTTGCAAAACACTTGACAAAAACATCTGATCTCATTAAATAGAGACAAAATATCCCACAAAGGAGCGAGGCCGATGGAGCAATTGGAGATCATCTCGTGGCAGACGCTTGACACGCTGAAGGCGGCCGCCACCAAGATCATAGAGGTCGTCGGGGACCTGGACAGCGACGAGCACATGTCGGTCTTCTGCTATATCGAAGACGACTACCTGGAGCTGTTCTACAGCGAGCTGGATGCCAACTTCATTCGCCATTTCGAGGACGAGGACGAGTTCTACAAGGCCATCGAGACGCGCAAGAACGAGTTCGGCGAGGAAGACTTCGACGCCGCCAACTACTACGAGGAAGAGGAGAACTTTGGCGACGAGGAATCAGAGGAGGACCTGGACGGCTTCGACCTGAAAGATGACGAAGAAGACGAGGATTACTGACCGATGCCGTTCGGGCGCGCCGGCGGCGTGAGCCATGGCCGGCACGCCGCCCAGGGAGGGAAAAAGCAAGTGGGTGGACTATTCGGCGGTCGGGCTGATGTTCCCCGCCTCCATCATCGTCGGCTTCGCCATCGGGCACTTCCTGGACAAGTGGCTCAAGACCGGTCCCTGGCTGACCCTCGTTTTCATCCTCTACGGCATCCTGGCCGGCTTTTACAACCTGTTCTCCCAGGCGCGGCGCGATGAACGCAAAAACTGACCGCAGCCTGCCGCGGCAAGCCGCCCGTCTCGCCGCCGGCGCCGAGGCCGCGGTCCTGGCGCTGATTTTTTTTTTACAAAAAGCCCTGAGTATTGTATAATTTCCCTTGCGGGCGCCGCTGCCGGCATCGCCGGTTTCTCCATCCTGGTACGGCAGACGGACCGCATCCTGGAAAAAGGCAAGGGCAAAACAATGTTCTTCTTGGCGAGCTTGGCGAAACTACTGGTCATTGCCGCGCTGTTCTTCGCCGCCAGCCGCTTCTCCGCAGCCGGCGCCGCCTTTTTCGTCCAGGGGCTGATGATGATCTATCTGGGCGTCGTCGGCAGCGGCCTGAGGCGCGCGACGCGCGGCAAGCGCCATGGAGCATAACCCGCTATTCGCCGTCTGGATCAACGGGCTGCTGAAGTCCGCCGCGGCGCTGGCCGGCATTCGCGTCCACGGCGACCCCCTTCCCGCCCACGTGATCATGGCCATGATCGCCACCCTGGCGCTGGTCCTGTTCTTCAGGCTGGCCGCCCGCAACCTGGACGTTTTCCCGGCCCGCATGCAAACCCTGCTGGAAGCGATCTATCTCTTCTTCCGCTCCGTTGTCGACGACATGATCGGCCACGAGGGAAGGAAATTCATCCCGGTGCTGGGCACGCTCGGCCTGTTCATCGCCACAGCCAACCTGCTGGGGCTGCTGCCCGAAATGGCCTCGCCGACAGCCAACCTGAACGTCCCGGCCGGCTGCGCCGTCTTCATTTTCCTCTACTACCATGCCCAGGGAGTGAAGGCACACGGCGTTTTCGGCTACCTGAAAAAGTTCGCCGGACCGAAATGGTGGCTGAGCTTCCTGTTCTTCCCCATCGAGGTCATCTCGCACTTCTCCCGCCCCCTGTCGCTTACCGTCCGCCTTTTCTGCAACATCTTCGGCGAGGACCTGGTGATCATCATCATCGTTTCACTGGTCCCCTTCATCGCGCCGCTGCCCATGATGGCCATGGCCATCTTCACGTCGCTTCTTCAGGCCTACATTTTCATCATGCTGTCGTCGGTCTACCTGTCCGGCGCCATCGCCTCGGAACATTAACAAAGGAGGAACCAACTCATGAGACACAAAACACTGCTGGTCGGTGCGGCACTGCTCGCCCTGACAACGACGCTCCCCGCCCAGGGCGCTGAAAAGGCCATGCCCGCCACCTCGCTGTTCTTCTGGACCATCCTCTGTGGCAGCGTGTGTCTGACCGTGGCCGCCATCATGGGCATCATCGGGCAGTCCAAGGCGTTCTGCAACGCTTCGGACAACATCGCCCGCAACCCGGCCGCCGCCGACTCCATCCGCGGGCTGCTGATCATCGCCCTGGCCCTGATGGAATCGCTGGTCATCTACGTTCTGCTCATCGACCTGATCCTCTTTTTCGTCAAGTGGGGCGGATCCACCCTGTCCACCCTCGCCAGGTAGCCGCGCCGGAAAGCGCCGGGCCTTTCAACGAGGGTCTTCAGAGTCGCCTCAACCGGGGACTTTTATCCGGGCCCTGAAGTCCTTTGGCGCCGGGAACGGCTTCGACAAGGAGAAACATGCCTAGTCTGAAGGAAATCGCCGACCTGATCGGCGGCGAACTGCACGGCGACGGAGGGCTGGAGATCGGCGCTGTCCAGGCCCTGCACCGCGCCGGGCCCGGAGACATCGCCTTCCTTGCCCGGGGCAAGGAGGGCGCCGACCTCTCGGGAGTGCGCGCCGGGGCGCTGATCGCGGCCAGGGGGGGCGACGTCGCCTACGCCAACCTCGTCCTGGTGGACGCACCCCGCCTGGCCTTCGCCCAACTGCTGGAGCATTTTCATCCGCGCGTCCCCTTCTGGATCGGCGTTGCCGCCAACGCCAGCATCGCCGCCACGGCCGAGCTGGGCGCCGGCGTCAGCGTCGGCCCCTTCGCCTCAATCGGCGAGGGCGCCCGCATCGGCGCTGGCAGCGAGATCCATGCCGGCGTGGCCGTCTACAGGGGCGTGACGATCGGCCGCGATTGCCTCATCTACGCCAACGCCGTCATCCGCGAGAACGTCGAGATCGGCGACCGGGTGATCATCCATCCCGGCGCGGTAATCGGCGCCGACGGCTTCGGTTTCGACCGCACCGCCGAGGGCACTGCGGTGAAGGTGCCGCAGGTGGGCAGGGTCATCATCGGCGATGGCTGCGAGATCGGCGCCAACACCTGCATCGACCGCTCGACCATCGAGGAAACGGTCTTGGAGGCGAACGTCAAGCTCGACAACCTGGTCCAGGTCGGCCACAACGTGCGCATCGGCCGCGACACGGCCATCTCGGCCCAGACCGGCATTTCCGGCTCCACGCGCATCGGCGCCGGGGTGATCATGGGCGGCCAGGTCGGCGTCGCCGACCACGTCGAGATCGCCGACGGCGTGATGGTCGCCGCCAAAACGGGAATCACCGGCTCGGTCCGGGAAAAAATGATCGTCGCCGGCATCCCGCACCAGGAGATCGGCGAGTGGCGCCGCAGCATGGTCCTGGCCAGGAATCTCGCGGCGATGAGGGAAAAATTGCGGCTTTTGGAGAGAAAGATCAAGGAAATGGAGGAAAAATGAAGAAGAGCCTGTTCATTGCCCTGTGGGTGCTGTCCGCGCTCCTGTTCGCCAAACCCACCATCAAGTTCACCAGTCCGAACAGCGATTTCGGCGAGACCACGGTCGGCAAGACCCTGGATATCAATTTCGAGTTCGCGAACGTCGGCTCCGATGTCCTGTATATCAAGAACATCATCCCTTCCTGCGGCTGCACCACCGCCGAACTGAAGAAAAAGGAATACCGGCCCGGCGAAAAGGGGACGATCACCGTGAAGTTCAACACCAGCGGCTACAACGGCCGCGTCATCAAGACCATCACCGTGATGACCAGCGATCCCGACTCGCCGGAAGTGCGCCTGACCCTCAGCGGCACGGTGATCGTCAAGGACTTTGCCCAGGCCGACCTCAAACCCGACCATATTTCATTCGGCGCCATCAGCGTCGGCAAGACCTACGTGCGCAAGCTCAATCTGACCAACCTGGGCACTCTCGACCTGCGCGTCATCGAGCTCAGCCACGGCCCCGAGGCCTCACTGGAGTTCAAGGCCAATCTGCTGGCCCCGAGGAACAGCACCGAGATCACCCTCCATTTCACGCCGTTTGAAAAGGGTACATTCAACAGCATGCTCAAGATCCGCACCAACGACTACCGCAACCCCTACGTTTTCGTCCGCCTGGAGGCCCAGGTCAACTGAACCCTTTTTCGGAGTTGCCGGGGCCGCTTACTTCTTCACCTGCGGTGAAATGGTAAAACGCCCGTCGGAATAGGTGATGTCTTTGTTGAAGTCCAGCATGGTGACCACCGGGTATTCTCCCGGGGGCAAATTATCAAAGAATTTGTTACGCCCCAACGAAGTGACCGAGTAGTTGTCAAATCCCGCACCGCCACCGGCTTCATACCTGAAGATGGTCCCCCAGCCATCGGTCGCGGGAAGGACTTTGATATAGAAAGGCCGGAACCAGCCGAAGTCAAGAGCCGTGATGAGCGTCGCCCCCGGGGCCGGAGCAAAGGAGAAGTCTACCAGATAGGATTCGATGGCGCTCCCCAGTGAGGTCATGTCGGCCAGGGTCGCCTTCTGGTTGCCTTTCTGCAGGGCGACCAGCAGGTTGGGGATGGCAATGGATACGATGATGCCGATAATGACCACCACGATCAGCAATTCTATCAGCGTAAAACCCCTTGCATTCATCTGTGGACTCCTCTTGGGACAGGAAATATCAAGCATATTTATTGCCAAGCCATATACCACAAAGACCGGTTACTTCCCCGGCGCCGCCGTTGGCAGCTGGTGCAGCCTGGAGAGGTAGGAGCCGGGCCTGGCCCGCAGGCGCCCCGCCTTTTCCCGGATGCGGGAGAGCCGCTTTTGCAGGGACGGATCAGAGGCTGGAAGCCCGTCCAGGTCGTGGATGAACACGATCGCCTCCGCGTAATCCGGCTCCAGGTCCAGGGCGGCCTGGGCGCAGACCCGGGCTTCGGCATCTCGGCCGGATTCACGATACACGACGGCCTGCTGCATTTTCAGGAACGGGTTGAACGGGCGAAGCCTCTCGGCATGGCGCAACGGCCGCAAAATCTCCTCGCCCAGGGCCGGATAGCCGATTTTCCTCCCTATAAACTCGTGAAACAGCGCGGCCTCCTTAATATAAGCCTCGGCACAGTTCCGGTTCAGCCTCTGCGCCAGATGCAGGCTGGCCCAGGCATCGGCCCAGGCGTCCAGGTTCCCGGTGCGCGCGGCGAAAAAGCGCAGGACTTCGGCTTTGGCCAGCGGCGGCCGCTCGTCCAGGGGGCTTAGCAGCGCCGCCCGTTGCAGCAGGGAAAAGCTGCGGGCGATGTCCTTTGCGCCGGCTGCCTCGTCGAGGCAGCGCTTCGCCAGGAAAGGGAACAGGTACAGGACCAGCAGCGAAAAGACGAGCAGCATTGAAAAGAACAGGCGTGCAGCGGGCTTCAGCGTAATGAACCTCTGCCCGTCGGACAAAAAGTCCTGCAGCAACAGGAAGAAGACCAGCAGGAAGAAAAAATTGAAAACGAAATTGATCAGCAGCATCTGGGCCAGCAAAAAAGCCAGCAACAGCTTGGGCAGGGTGAACCAGGGCGGCGACAGCATGCGCCGGATGGCGAAAAACAGCGCCAAGAAGACAAGGAGCAGTCCGGGCAGCCCGGTCTCGGCAATGATCTGCCAATAGTCGCTGTGGGCCGATTCGGGAAGCTTGAAATAGCGCGCCGGCCCCCTATGCTGGGAAAAATTGAAGCGCTGGGCCGCGTCCATGAACAGGTCGGGGCCGACGCCGGTCCAAAAATTATGGCGGAACATGCGGGCCGACATGTTCCAGATGTCAAACCGGTTCAAGACATAGGGATCGTGTCGCAGCGAATAAAGCACCATGCGCTGCAGGGGGTTGGGCGTCAGGGCAAGCAGCAGCAGCAGGGAGGACAGGGGGATCAGCCAACGCCTTTTCCTGGCAAAAATCATGGCCGCCGCGAAAAGCGCCAGTCCCAGGAAAGCCGCCTTGGAAGCGCTGACGATCACGGCGGCAACATTGATCCCCAGCAGCAGCCAGTCGGCCCGGGAATGCTTCCGTAGCAATGCATGGAGAATGACCAGGGCGGCCA
>JALOLC010000064.1 GCA_025456175.1 Acidobacteriota bacterium
GAGAAGGGGCCGCTGACCGTGCCCGAAGTGGCGCAGGCCCTGGGCATTGCACCTCATGATGCCAACTGGTGGCTGATGGGTTTTCAACGCTACAACAAGGTCAAGGCGTCGGAAAAAGCCGATGACGGAGGGTATTACCGCTATGCGCTGGTCGAGGTGAAGTGACCATGGAACAAGTCAACGAGAACGTTCTGGCCGAGATCAAGAAGCTCGGCGCCTTCGACCTCGAGGCCTGCTACAGTTGCGGCACCTGCTCAGGTATCTGCCCGCTCTCCAAGGAGGCCGCCTCCTTCCCGCGCCGCCTGCTGCGCTATGCTCAGCTGGGCCTCGAAAAGAGGATCCTGGCCGCACCCGAGCCCTGGCTGTGCTATTACTGCGGCGAGTGCAGCGAGACGTGCCCGCGCCAGGCCGAGCCCGCCGCCCTGATGATGGCCCTGCGCCGCTTCGCCACCAGGAAATACTCCCTGGGTCGGATGGCCGACGCGGTATATTCATCGCTGGCGTCGGTGTTCACCTGGCTCCTGCTCAGCGCCGCGGCGGTCGTCGCCATCCTGCTGGCCTACGACCCGAAAATGAATCTGGACAAGGTGGATTTTCTCTCGTTCATCTCTCTCGCCAATATTCACGACGCCGGCATCGTTCTGACGGCGTTCATCGTGCTGGCCGCCGCCATCCAGCTGTGGATCCTCTACCGCAATATGCGCGGGCTCCCGGTCCGAAGGGACCGGGACGTCGGGGCCGGAGCGGTCCCTCCAGTGGGCATTGCCGCCCTGAAGGCAGGGCAGGCTGGGATCTCGGCCTGGAAGGCCTTGAACGAATCGGTCATGCAGAAGCGCTTCGGCGAGTGTGCCGACGACAAACTGCGCCGCCTGGCCCACATGGCCGTCTCCTGGGGCTTCATGGGCATGTTCCTGGCCACGCTGGTCATCCTCGGGGTCGATTACAACATCCTGCCGTTGCCGCGCTGGGTCTCGCTGGCCATCGGCTCGGTCTCCGGGGTAGCCTGTTCGCTGGGCCTGGGGTATTACTTCTACCTGCGCCTGAAGGGCAAGACCGCGGTCGGCAAGTATTCCCACCCCAGCGACTGGGCCTTCCTGCTGCTGCTGGCCCTCTCCATCCTCAGCGGCTATGTCATGCTCTTCTTCCGTTTCATGAATATGCCCATGGCCGCCTACTGGACCTTCGCCTTCCACCTGGTCGTGGTCTTCGACCTGCTGGTCACCTTTCCCTTCAGCAAGTTCGCCCACGTCATCTACCGGCCGGTGGCACTGTTTCTGGCTGGCATGAAGTGAAAGTACGGACGCCGGCCCTGATGGTCCCCGCTGAGGGGGCCGTCCCCTTGTGGGACTGGCCGGCATGAATTAGGTTAATTTGAAAAATGAGGAGGATATAAAATGAGCGACGCGCAACCCGTCGAGAAAGCCAGCATCGTGGTCATGAGCGGCGACATGGACAAGGTCATGGGCGCCTTCATCATTGCCACCGGCGCCGCCGCCTTCGACATGCAGGTCTCCATGTTCTTCACCTTCTGGGGCTTGAAGGCCATCCAGAAGGGCAACCTCACCGGCAAGGGCGTCATGGGCCGCATGCTCGGCCTGATGAACCGCGGCGGCATCGACCGCCTCAGCCCCTCCAAGCTGAACTTCGGCGGCATGGGCCGGGTGATGTTCAAGATGATGATGAAGAAGCACAAGGTCACCCCGCTGCCGCAGCTGCTGAAGCAGGCGCAGGAGCTGGGCGTAAAGCTCACCGCCTGCGAGATGAGCATGAACGTCATGGAGATCAAGAAGGAGGACCTGATCGACGGCGTCCAGATCGGCGGCGTCGCCTCCTTCATCGCCGACGCCTCGGAGTCCAAGTTCACGCTGTTCATCTAGAGGAACGCTGGACTTCGTGACGCGTGACGCGTGACGAGAAAGAAAAGGGACAGCGTCATCCTCTCCCTCTTGACAATCGATTTGCCATATTCTATCATACAACCATGTTGGTAATATAACCAATGGTGTTGTAGGAGGGAAAGATGTTGGAGGCATTGCTGGAATCGCCGCTCAAGGAAAAAATACTCCTGTTCCTTTTGGCCAACGACGGCTCTTATCTCAGCGAGATCGCCCGCAACTTCGACGTCAATCCCAATGCCGTCCAGTATCAGTTGAAGAAGCTGGAGCGGGGCGGCGTGCTGTACAGCCAGCTGCGGGGCAAGGTGCGCCTGTACGGCCTCAATCCGCGCTATCCCTTCCGCCGCGAGCTGGAGGCGCTGCTGCGGAAAGCTTTCGATTTCCTTTCCGAGGCGGAAAAGGACAGATTCTATATCCGCCGCCGCCGGCCGCGCCGGCAGGGGAAGCCATTGTGAAAGACCTGTCCGCGCTGACCCACAGGGAGCTGGCGGCATTCATTTGCGAGCATCTGCGCGGCCGCGGCATCGAAATGGTACTCACCGGCGGCGCCTGCGTGACCATTTACACGCGCAACCGCTATGAGTCGCTGGACCTGGATTTCGTCAACGTCGCCGGGGCGCCGGGCAAGCGCATCGACTCCGCCCTGGCCGAGATCGGCTTCCTGCCCGAGGGAAGGATCTATGTCAGCAAAAAATCTAGGTATTCCGTCGACATTTTGAGCCCGCCCCTTTCGATCGGCGAAGAAAAGATCTCAGAGACCTATGCCATCCATGTCAGGAAAATGGAGTTAAGGCTGCTGACCCCGACCGACTCGGTCCGCGACCGCCTGGCGGCGTTCTACTTCTGGAACGATTTGCAGACCCTGGAGCAGGCCCTGATGGTCGCCAGGAATAATCCAGTCGACTTGGATGTCATCGAAAGGTGGTCGAAAAGGGAAGGGGAGTCGGCGAAATTCAGGATCTTTCGGGAAAGACTAAAATAATCGGCGAGGCTTGCTCTCTGTAGCGAGCGAGCCAGACTTCTTAATTGCAAAAAACAAGCATCGTCCCTAGAGACTCCCCGAATTCGTTTTTTCGACAGGGATTGATCTAGCCGATCTTCCTGGCTTGGACCAGCAGGGTCAGCCCGCCGCTCGGCACCGCGTCCTTGCGCGAGAAGGGGGCCGCCATCGCCCGGGCTGCCCACAGGCCGATGGTGGCCAGGGCGCGGACGATGCCCAGCCAGCCCGGCAGTTCGTCCAGCTTCCAGGACGCACGCGCCAGGGCCAGGTCGAGCGGCCGGTGCAGAATGTATTTGGTTTTCTCGACCGCGAAGCCGGCGCGATCGAGCTTGGCGGCGATGATCTCCTCGGTGTAGAACGTGTTCACGGCGTAGCGGCGCTGATGGCGCGATCGCTCCGCGGTCGTGATCCCCGGGTTGGAAAGGCTGTCGGCCGAGAAAACGAAACGGCCGCCCGGGCGCAGAACGCGCGCGACGTGCTTGATCACGGCCTCGTCGCGGTTGAAGTGCTCGATCACGCACAGGCTCATGACCTTGTCGAAGCGGCCGGCGGGCAGGTCCATCTCCTCGGCGTTCATATGGGCGAACGAGCAGCGTCCGCTGCTGCGATAGCGCTGGGCGAAGGGCAGCCAGCGCGGGTGGATGTCGATGCCCAGCACCCGGGCCCCGGCCCGCGCCACCCGCGCCGTGTAGGTCCCGTCGCCGCAGCCGATGTCGAGGATGTCCTCGCCGGGACCGGCATCCAGCCAACGCAGAATGGTCAAGCACTCCTGCCGCCGGCGGAAGTTGAAGCGGCTGAGGCCGCGGATGATGGGACTGAGGGAAAAAATGTTCCTGCGGGTGGCGTTCATGAGGGGGAATGTGCCTCAAAAAGAGAAAATAAGCAAGGGCGGAGTGCGCCCGGCGCAGCGCGGCACCGGGATGTTTGACAAGGGCGGGTCACGGTGGTACATTGTTCCATTGGTTAACTGCATATGATCGAACATAGATCTATCGCTACGGCACCCACTGAAGAGAGTGCGCGGGAAGCCGCCTGCTTCCCGGTTGCAGCCATCCGCGGCGCGATGCCGCCGCGCCGGGTTAACCAGCCAGCGAGGAATAATGGCGAAAATTAAGATCGCGGTCGTGGGCGTGGGAAATTGCGCCAGCGCCTTGATCCAGGGCATTCACTACTACCGCGGCAAAGAGCCTTCGGCTGCCATCGGCCTGATGCACTGGAACCTGGGGGGCTATGCCCCCGGCGACATCCAGGTGGTCGCCGCCTTCGACATCGACCGCCGCAAGGTCGGGCGCGACGTCAGCGCCGCCATCTTCGCCAAGCCCAACTGCACCAAGGTCTTCTGCCCCAATGTCCGCAGGAGCGGGGTGAAGGTGCGCATGGGCCGCATCCTGGACGGCGTGGCCGCGCACATGAAAAACTACGACGCCGACTGCGTCTTCCAGCCCGCCGCCGTGAAGGAGGCCGATCGCGCCGGCGTGGTGCGCGTCCTCAGGGAGAGCGGCGCCGAAGTCATGATGAACTACCTGCCGGTGGGCTCGGAAAAAGCGGTCACGTTCTACGCCCAGTGCGCGCTCGACGCCGGCGTCGGCCTGGTCAACAACATGCCGGTGTTCATCGCCAGCTCGCCCGCCTGGGCCGAGCGCTTCGCCGCGCGCGGCCTGCCCATCATCGGCGACGACATCAAGTCGCAGCTGGGGGCCACCATCACCCACCGCGTGCTGGCCAGGCTGTGCACCGACCGCGGCATCAAGATCGATCGCACCTACCAGCTCAATACCGGCGGCAACACCGACTTCCTGAACATGCTCGACCAGACCCGGCTGCGGGACAAGCGCATCTCCAAGACCAGCGCCGTGAAGTCGGTGCTGGGCCAGCCGCTGGAGAGCCGCAACATCCACATCGGCCCCAGCGACTACATCCCCTGGCTGCAGGACAACAAGCTCTGCTTCCTGCGCATCGAGGGCCGCGGCTTCGGCGACGTGCCCATGAACATCGAGCTGCGCCTCTCGGTGGAGGACTCCCCCAACTCGGCGGGAGTCGGCATCGACGCCATCCGCTGCTGCCGGCTGGCCCTGGATCGCGGCCAGTCGGGGATCCTGTACGGTCCCTCGGCCTACTTCATGAAGCATCCGCCGCGGCAGTTCCCCGACGGCCAAGCCCGGGAGATGGTGGAGGCGTTCATCAGCGGAGCCGGCCGGGAGTGATCCTTGCGCTGCCTGATCATCGCCGCCGGCCGGGGCAGCCGCCTGTCCCACCGCTTCCCGCTCAAGCCGCTGGCGCCGCTGGCCGGTACGCCGCTCATCGAACGGATCATGGCCCTGGCCGCCGGCCAGGGCGTCCGTGAATTCGTGATCGTCGGCGGTTATCGCCGCCCGCAATTGCAGCGCTTCGTCCGCGCGGCCGCCGCCCGTCTCCAAGTAACCGCCGCCGTCATCGAGAATGCCGAGTGGCGGCGGGAGAACGGCCACTCGGTCCTGGCGGCCCGGGAATCCCTGCCGGGGGAGTTCGTCCTGCTCATGGCCGACCACCTGTTCGACGGCGCGCTCCTGGGCGTCGCGCTGCGTGCCGAGCTCGACCCCGGCCAGGCGGCGCTCGTCGTCGACTTCCGCATCGCGGATCACCCCCACGTCGACCTGGACGACGTGACCAAGGTGCAGGTCCGCGACGGACGCATCGTCGACATCGGCAAGCGCCTGGCATCCTACAACGCATTCGATACCGGGGTTTTCCGCTGCCCGCCGGCCCTGTTCGCCGCGCTGGAGGAGAGCATGCGCCGCGGCGACGGCTCGCTATCGGGCGGCATGCGCGTTCTGGCCGCCAGAGGCGACGCCCGGGCGCTGGACAGCGGCGGCCGCTTCTGGATCGACGTCGACGACGAGCGCGCCTTCGCCCTGGCCGAGGAACTGTTCGGCGGCGGGCGCCCGCGCCCCTGACGATGAGCGGTGCTAGCCCGGTCGCCAACGGCCGCGACCCCCAACTCCCGAGGCGAGTACTGCGGATCGCCCTCGTGCTCGCCGGCTTCGCCCTCCTTGTCTACCTGGTGCTCGCTACCGGCATCCACACCATCATGGCCCAGCTGTCCCGCTTCGGCTGGTGGTTCTTCGCCATTTGCGCCCTGGGCGCCTCCTGGCTCTTTTTCCAGGCGCTGGCCTGGCGGATCCTGCAGCGCGAGCGGTTGCGGGGCGTGCCGCTGCTGTACCTGTTCAACGTGAAAGTCATCAGCGACGCCCTGAACACCCTGCTGCCCTCGGCCAACCTGGGCGGGGAGGCGGCGCGGCTGCACCTCGCCGGCCGCTTCCTGACCAAGAAAGAGGCGTTGGCCGGGATCATGGTCGACAAGACCATTGAGTACGGCGCCGGCATCCCCTTCATGGTCCTGGGGTTTCTCGTCGCCTGGGCGGGCGGCTTTTTCCCCAAGTCCCTCACCCTGCCCGCCGCGCTGTGCCTGCTCATCTCGCTGGCGGGCGTCGTGCTCTTCGCCAGCCTGCAGCGGAAGGGGATGCACCCGGTCCTGGCCGCCTGCGTCCGTTTCCTGCCGCCGCTGCGGCGACTGCTCGAGGAGAAGGAGCGGCAGATCCGCGGCCTGGGCGTGCAACTGGTCCGCCTCTATAGAATTCCGCGCTCGCGGACGCTGGCGGCATGGAGCTTCCATTTCCTGGCCCGCCTGACCGGGGCGCTGGAGGCGGTCCTGATCATGCAGGTGCTGGGCCATCCGGTCGGCTTTGGCCGCGCCCTGTTCATCACGGCCATGGTCGCCGGAATCAATACCGTCTTTTTCCTCATGCCCGGCCAGTGGGGCGTGGCGGAAGGATCGCACCTCTTCATCCTGGGCAGCATGGGCTACCCGCCCCCGGTCGGCCTCGGCATGGGCATCATCAAGCGCATCCGCAAACTGGTTTTCGCCGCCGTCGGCATGCTGCTGTACTCCTGCTACCGGGGGGAGCGTGGCCGCGCCGGCCGCGTGAAAAAAAGCCATGGTTGAGCAGGCGGTCATCCTGGCCGACCTGGCGGTCGGCAGCGAACGGGCGGGAGCAGCCGACCGGGTCCTGCTGGGGCTCGGCCTGCTGCAGCGCATGGTCCTGACCCTGGCCCAGGGAGGCATCCGCCACATCCTGGTCCTGGTTCGCGAGGGCGGGACGCCGGGCGCGAAGCTGGCCCATGAAGCGCGGGGCTGGCAGGATGCCGCTGCCAGCGTGAAATTGGCCGGTATGGAAGGAGCGGAATTGCCTTTGCCGCAAGCCCCTTTCCTGCTTCTGGACGGAATGATCGTGTTCGACGCCGCCTGGGTCGCCCGCATCCGCCAGTGCCAAGTCGCCGGCGAGCGTATCCTGGTTGGCGGCGACCCGCGGCGTGGCCAGGCCTACGGCTATTTCCACGCCGCGGGCGACCGCGCCGTCTCCGCTGGGGCCGGCCCGGCCCTCTGCCCGGCGGCCTCGTTCCCGCAGCTGCTGGCGGCGCTCGCCGGCGGGCCCGGCCATGGGGGGACCGGCGCCCGGCCCGCGGGCACGCAACCCCCAGAGCAAAGGGGCAACGGTTGGGTGCGCGTCCATTCCCGCGGGGACGAGAGATGGGCGCGGCGCCTGCTGCGCCTCTCCCTGGGCAAGCCCAGCGACGGCTTCTTCTCACGCCACCTGAACCGCCGTATCTCCTGGCCCATCAGCCGCCTGCTTATCGGCCTGAGAGTAAGCCCGAACCAGGTCACCCTGGCCAACCTGGCGCTTGGGCTGCTCAGCGGCTGGCTGATCGGGCGCGGCGGCTACGCGAACACCCTGGCCGCCGGGCTGCTGTTCCAGTTCGTATCGATCGCCGACGGCTGTGATGGCGAGATCGCCCGCCTGACCTTCCGCTTCTCCCCCCTGGGCGCCCGCCTGGACAATCTTTGCGACCTGGTCGTCCTGATCGTCTTTTTCCTGAACCTGCCGCTCGGCCTGTCTGCCGCCACGGCGGACTCCCATTATCTTGTCATGGGAGCGCTCCAGGTGCTGCTGGTGGCCGTCTTCTACCTGCTGCTGCTGGCGCGCATCCGCTTGAGCAGGCATCGCGGCAACATCGCCGAGATGGCCCGCCAGGTGCAGGAGAAGAACAAGGAAGGGCGGAAGATCACCTGGCTGGAGTGGCTGGGCGTGCGCCTGGGCTTCATCTACCGCAAGGAGTTCATCTCCCTCTACGCCATGATCTGGTGTGTTGTGGGCCGCGCCGAGGTCTTTCTCTGGACCACGGTGGGGCTCACCAGCGTGGGCCTCGTCTACCAGCTCGATGCCATCGTCAAGCTGCTCGCGCGGCGCCGGACCCGCCCGACCTGAATGGAGCGCGACACCCTGGCCATCGGCCTGCGCCGCAAGCTCGACCACCTCCATGAGCGCGCTCCGGTCATCCGGCTGGGGGACGGCGGCAAGCTGGTCGTCTTCTCCGACCTGCACCTGGGCGACGGCGGCGCCGACGACGACTTCGCCGCCAACGCCGAGCTGCTTGCCGCGGCGCTGGAGCGCTACTATGAAAAGGAGAATTACATCCTGGCGCTCAACGGCGACATCGAGGAGCTGATGCGCTTTCCGCTGGCGCGCATCCAAGGGCGCTGGCAGGGGATCTACGCCGTTTGGCAGAGATTCGCCGGCCGCGGGGCCTTCTTCAAGACGGTGGGCAACCACGACCAGGGGCTGCTGCGGCATGAGCCGGGCGAGCTCTCCCTGCCGGTGAGCGAGTCGCTGCGCGTGGAGATGGGGGGACACCGGCTCTGGCTCTTCCACGGCCACCAGGTCTCGCGCGTGAACTGGCTGTTCCAAACCCTGGGCCGGCTGGCGCTGCGCTGGCTGCTGCACCCGCTGGGCATCGGCAACTACACGGTGGCGCGCAGCAGCCGCCGCCGCTTTCGCGTCGAGAAGCGGGCCTATCTTTTCGCCCGCCAGAAAAAGATCATGGTTCTCATCGGCCACACCCACCGGCCGCTGTTCGAGTCGCTGTCGCGCCTCGACACGGTGAAGATCGAGATCGAGAATCTCTGCCGCAGCTACCCGGCGGCCGGCCCCGTGATGAAGCGCGAGCTGGAGCAGAGGCTGGCGCGCCTGAAGCGCGAGTACATCGAACTGCAGCACCGGGACCCCCAGCCGCGGCGGGTCGAGAACCTCTACCACGAGGGTCCGCTGCTGCCCTGCCTGTTCAACTCGGGATGCGGCATCGGCCGCCACGGCATCACGGCGCTCGAGTTTGTTGAGGGCCGAGCCGCCCTGGTCTACTGGGTCGACCGCCAGCGCAGCGGGAAGTATGTCGCTTCCGAGGGCTACGATCCCCAGCCGCTGGACGGCAGCCAGTATAGCCGCGTGGTTCTGAAGGAAGAGGATCTCGATTACATCTTCACCCGCATCCGTCTGCTGGGCTAGTCAGCGTACTCGTTACTGTTCGAGCTTCGGTTCCTGGCACCGTGCCGCTGGCTGCGCGGCCGGTGCTTTTTTGACTGAGACCGAATCCTCCTTGCGCGTATTACCCTGCATGAAGTCAAAACAACTAATTCTGATTCTTGGCCTCCTGCTGCTGTCCGGCGCCTGCAAGGAGGTCGCGCCCGGGGATGATGGCACGCCCCCGGATGATGATTCCCCGTCGCCGACGACGCGGCTGCAGCCGTCCGGCCTGGTCTATCAGGGGGCTTTTCGCCTGCCGCCGGGGAGCAACAGCTGCGACTGGAGCTGGAGCGGCGAAGCCCTGGCCTATTATCCGGGGGGCGATCCCGGAGGCTCCGACGACGGCTGCCCCGGCTCGCTTTTCGGGACCGGCCACAACTGGCTGCAGTGGATCTCGGAGATCGCCATTCCCGCGCCGGTTGTCTCGCCTGCCAGGAACCTTGCCGATCTGCGCAGCGCCTCGACCCTGCAGCCCTTCGCCGATATCCGCGCCGGCCTCTTTGACTGGCCGCTGGAGATCCCGCGCGCCGGCCTGGCCTATCCATTTCGCCTGGGCGCAGCACATGGGCGAGACCGAGACGCGCCCCAGCCACGGCTGGGCCGACGTGACGCTGGCACATCCCGGCACCGCCGGGCTGTGGCGGGTGGGCGACTACTGGAACTACGTGACCGGCGACTATCTGCTGGCCATTCCCAATGCCTGGGCCGCCGCGCACGTGTCGGGACGGCGCCTGGGCAGCGGCCGCTTCCGCGACGGCGGCCAGGGGGCCGAGGGGCCGGCGCTGTTCGCCCTGGCCCCCTGGCAGGCGGGCGATCCGCCCGCGCCGGGGACGACCCTGCCGGCGCAGCCCCTGCTCCTCTATGACAGCGTCTATGATACCGCTGCCAGGATCATGCCCGGCTACCACCACTCCGACGAGTGGAGCGGGGCGGCCTGGCTGGAGACGGGTACGAGGACCGCGCTGGTCTTCGCCGGCACCAAGGGGCGGGGCGGCTGCTGGTACGGCTTCGCCAACGGCGTGGTCTGGCCCGACGAGCCGCCGTATCCCGCCATCCCGCCGCCGCCCAACGACGAGCGCGGCTGGTGGTCGTCCAGCTTCGAGGCGCTGCTCCTGTTCTACGACCCCGCCGACCTGGCCGAGGTGGCTGCCGGCAGGCAGAAGCCCTCATGGCCGAGGCCCTACGCCGAGCTGCGGATCGACGACCGCCTCTTCGGCAACTACCGCACCACCCAGAAGAACCGCCTGGGAGCGGCCGCCTGGGATGCGCAGCGGCGGCTGCTCTATGTCATCGAGCCGCTGGTGGACGATGAAAAAAGCATCATCCACGTTTGGAAGGCCCAGGACTAGAAGGATCTCGGTTCACGGCGAACGGCGGACGGCAAGAGAGATACAAAGGTAATGGTTGGAAAAAGACACTTGGTTGACGGTAAACGGTGGACGGTTGACGGCATACGGTATACGGCAAGAATAAGAGGTAATAGGAAGACTTAAATTCCAAATCACAAATTCCAAATTCCAAATACGCTGCGCGCCAATTTCCAAATTCCAATGTCCAAAACGAAAGCCCTGCCAAGCTTCTTGCCTTTGTTTGGTTATTGGGTCATTGGAATTTGGTGCTTGCTTGTGATTTGGTGCTTGGGATTTGGAATTTTATTCTTCCGCGTCACGCGTTACGCGTTACGCGTCACGAACGTTCGTTATATGCGAAAATTATTTCCCGGAGATCTTCTCGGCGTAGGCCAGGAACTCCTTGGGCGGCTCGATGATGAAGATGCCCAGCTTGCCCTTCTTGTCCTTGGCCGCGCCGGGATCGATGTTCCAGCGCACGTGACCACGCCGATCTCCTTGTAGGTGGGGATGAACTGGCTGATGGCCACGGAGATGCCGGTGGCCGAGATGTCGAGCAGCTTGCAGCTGAAGCTGCGGTCGCCGTCCCTGACGACGACCTCCTTCCTCTCGTCTTTCTTGCGCGAGTCGCGGTCCTTCAT
>JALOLC010000065.1 GCA_025456175.1 Acidobacteriota bacterium
CTTCTGCCCTGAATCGTTCGTCATGGTTCGCTCCTACTCATTGTTTTGCATCGCGCTTGATTAAGCAAGCATGGCCATTCACCAGAAAAAACAGCAAATAGGCTGCCGCCGCTGGCCAGTGCGTAACGCCTTTGCCTGGATGCGAAAATTGTAGCACACCCCCATTAAATCAAGATTTTTTATCATATCCGACAATTAATGTCAACTTGGTTTGCAGGCTTTCCAGCCTGTTGGGTCCAGCGGAGACAGTTTAAAAAGCAGCAGCCGCTTACGGATTGGATCCGCCGAAAACCCCGGCGGCGTCGCCGCCGCCGAAGGCCAGGGAAGAAACCGCCAGGCCGATGACGAAAAAGAGTGCCACGGCCGCGATCAGGATCACGACGAAATAACCCGCCATCTTGCCGGTCGGGACTTCCTTGAGCGCTTTGATGCCCAGCCATAGCAGAACCAGGGAATAGACGCCGGCCAGGGTGACCAGAAAGGACAGGGAGGGCAAGACGGCGAAGATGCCGCCGACCCAGGCGGCGGTGTGGGCAAAAACCACGGCCTTGGCCGACGCGGCAAGGTTTTTGCTGGCGCCAAACCTGGGGGCCAGGGCGTCGACGACCAGGGCGAGAAGGAATGCCCCGGCCAGCGACAGGACATAGGTCAGCAGGGCCCAGAGCAAGCCGCGGGAAGCGGGATAACGGAACGTGCCGAAGAAGGGGAGGGAAACGCCCACCAGCGAGTAGCCGATGAAGCCCGCCAGGGCCGGGATCGCAGCCAGGATCATGGCATACTTCGCGAACACGCCGGCGACGGTCAGCGGCTCGGTCTTTATGGCCTGCCACTCCCTGCGGGGGGTAAGCAGGATGTTCTTGGCTCGTTTGACCAGGTTCATGATCGCTCCTCCTTGCCGTACTTATAAAAGGATTTATATTGCGAAAAGGGGGATGAAGTCAACTCATCGGGGCCACCCGGCAGTCGGGGCGTCAGCTGGAATAGCCGCTCATCATGGCCACGAACTTGCCGACCGGCAGCTCCACCTCGAAGCGCAGCGGCAGCCGGCGTTCGTCGCCCGAGATCCACATCACCATGTTCCTGGGCATTTTCCCGCCGCCGGCGCTTTCCAGCCGGGGCACGAGCCGCCACACCGGCAGCGTTCCCAGCTCGGTCTTCACCGGCGCGCTGCGCGTCACCTGGCAGCGCATGGTGAACAGCTTGCCGTTCTCGGCGAGCTGGAAGGGGCCGATCGTCCCCTCCTTCAGCGTCACGGTGCGCAGGACATAGAGCCAGGAGAGGATGTCGAGCGCACCGGGATCGACGGGAAGCACTTTCTTCTGCTCGCTTTCGGTCACGTAGGTGTAGTGCATGCGCCTGGAGCTGCGGTCGAAGTGGGTGAACTTCTGCCGCACCCGCGCTTTTTCCCGGCTGAACATCGACGATTTCTGCGGCAGCAGGGAGGCTTCGCCGAGCAGGCTCTCGACCTTGTAGTAGACGGGGTAGAGCTTGCCGATGACTGCCGAGGGCCGGAGCTCGGCGCGCAGCGGCAGGCAGGCCTCCCCAGAAGAGATCTGCCTTTTGCCGACATCCAGGGTCATGGTGGCGGCGGCCACGCGGTCCGACCACGATATGGTCAGGGTGATCCGCTCGCCGGGCCGGAACGGCAACGGTTTTCCCGCCGCGGCGACGGCGACGGACAGGGCGCCCAATCCCAGCAGAAGGAAGACAACGCCTCTTCTCGCTCCGACCTTGCTTGCATTCAAACGCGCCATATTTTCTCCTTGATCCAAATCGACCGCAGCCAGCGCACCCGGCTGAAAGACCGCCTTTCGATCCCGCTGCCCGGAAAAGCGCTACGCCATTGGCGCGATCGTGTGTTTTGATTATAGCAGCAGGCAACGATTAAATCCACATCCTGCATCCACCGCTTGATCAGGGTTCTTTGCCCAAGCCGGCAAGCCGAAATAACCAAGCGCCCGATTTTCCGTATAACTGTTTTATTCCATGTATAGGAGATACAACCATGATCCAGTGGAGACCCTTGGCCGTTTTGGCCATATGCATCATGCTGTCGCCGCTGCGAGCAGCCGGGCAGGAAGACAAGATGGAAAAGAAAATCCCTGATTATTCCCTGAAGGAGCGGCGCGAGGTGCCGACCGAATACACCTGGAAGATCGAGGACCTCTATGCCTCGGCGGCCGACTGGCAGACGGACAAGGAGGCCATGGCCTCCGCCATCGCCCGCGTCGACGAAATGGCCCGGGGCTGGACCTCGTCGCCCATGGCCATGCGCGCCCTGCTCGACCTGGTCAGCGGCATCGAACTGAAGGGCAGCCGGCTGATGGCCTATGCCAGTCACCAGTACAACACCGACATGGGCAACACCGGCTACCAGGCCATGGCCGGCGAGCTGCGCTCCCTCTTCGTGAGCCTGGGCTCCAAGCTCTCCTTCCTGCAGCCCGACGTCCTGGCCCTGGGCGCCGAAAAATTCTCCGCCTATCTCCGGGCCGAGCCCGGGCTGGCCCCCTACCGCTTCGGCATCGAGGGCATCCTGCGCGAAAGGGAGCACGTCCTCCCCGGCGACCAGCAGCGCATCGCCGCCCTCACCGGCCTGTTCAGTGGCGCCCCCGAGCGCGCCGCCGGCATATTCAACGACGTCGAGGTGCCACCGGCCGAGATCACCCTCAGCGACGGCCAGAAGGTCGTGCTCAATTATCCCGCCTACCTGCGCCTGCGGGCGGCGAAGAACCCCGCCGATCGCACCCTGGCCATGAAATCCTTCTGGGACAACCAGAAGAAGTACGAGAACACCCTGGCCGCCCTGCAGGACGGCGCCATCAAGATGCACTGGTTCAACGCCCAGATCCGCAACCATCCCGATTGCCTGGCGGCGCGCCTCTTTTCCGAGGACATCGCGCCGGAGGTCTACCAGCAGCTGATCCGCCAGGTGCGCGCCTTCCTGCCGGCCCTGCAGCGCTACCTCTCCCTGAAGCAGAGGATGCTCGGCCTGCCCACGTTCCGCTACGAGGACGTCTACGCCTCGGCGGTGCGGGCGATCGACAAGACCTACTCCTTCGCCGAGGCGCGCCGGATCGTCAGCGCCTCATTGCAGCCCCTGGGCCGGGACTACCTCGCCGCGTTGCAGCGCGCCTTCGACGAGCGCTGGATGGACCTCTATCCCAACAAGGGCAAGGAGAGCGGCGCCTACTCGGAGGGGACCTACGGCGTCCACCCCTATATCAAGCTCAACTACAACGGCGACTACGACGCCGTGGCCACCCTGACCCACGAGCTCGGCCACGCCATGCATTCCTATTTTTCCGACCAGGCCCAGCCCTTCCCGACCGCCAACTACACGACCTTCCTGGCCGAGATCGCCTCGACCTTCAACGAACACCTGCTGATGCACCACCTGCTGAAGAACGAGAAGGACGACCTGTTCAAGCTGTTCATCCTGGACAATTATCTCGACGGTTTCCGCGGCACCCTTTTCCGCCAGACCCTGTTCGCCGAGTTCGAGCTGGCCATGCACCGGCGCGTCGAGCAGGGGCAGACCCTGACCGCCGACTGGCTGAACCAGAAATACCTGGAGCTGACCCGGCAGTACTACGGCCACGACAGCGGGGCCTGCCAGGTCGACGACTACATCCAGGTGGAGTGGAACCGCATCTCCCATTTCTACCTCAATTACTACGTGTTCCAGTACAGCACCGGCATCATCGCCTCCCTGGCGCTGAGCGACAGGGTGCTGCAGGGCGACCCCGGGGCCCAGGCCGGCTATCTCGAGCTGCTCAAGGCGGGCGGCAGCGACTACCCGCTGAACATCCTCAGGAAAGCCGGCGTGGACATGACCCGGCCCGAGCCCTATGTCATCGCCCTCACGCGCTTCGACAGGCTGGTTGGCGAGATGGAGAAGATCGTCGCCCGGCTGCAGAAGCAGAAGAAATTCTGATTTCTCCCCCCCTATAGGCGGCGGGGAGGACCGCAAGGGAATCCCCGCCGCCGACCATCTTCCTGAAGACTACTTGACCTGGAGGTTCTTGAACAGGGTGATCAGCTGGGCGCGGTTCTTGACGCCGATCTTCTGGTAGATGCTGTAGACGTGGTTCTTCACCGTGCCCATGGAGATGAAGAGGGCGTCCTCGATCTCCTTGTTGCTCTTGCCCTTTAACAACAGGTGGACGATCTCCCGTTCGCGCGGGGAGATCCCGTACTTTTCGTAGAATTTCTCCATGGCCGCCTCGCTGCGGATGCGCGCCGCCAGGCGCCGGGTGCGGGTGCGGTTCAGGAAGACGAGCAGGACGAGAAGCAGCAGGAACGCCGGCACGCGGAACCACCAGCTCTGCCACCAGGGTGGACGCATGCGGATGGCCAGAGCGGCGCCCAGCTCGTTCCAGACGCCATGGTTGTTCGCGCCCTTGACGCGGAAGACATACTTCCCGGGCCGCAGGTTGCTGACCGTGATTTCGTGGCGGTTGCCGATCTCCACCCAGTCGTCGTGCAGCCCATCGATGCGGTAGGCATAGCGGTTGCGCGCCGGGTCGGAATAGGAGAGGGCCGCAAAGGCAAACGAAACGGTCCGGTCTCCGGGTCCCAGCTCAAGGACGTTCATGCCTTCGAGGCCGCCGGCATAAGTTTGGCTCCGGCCGAAGACCTCCACGTCGGTGATGACCATGGGCGGCGCATGGGGGTTGTCGCGGATATTCCCCGGGAAAAAGCCGGTCAGGCCGTTAACGCCCCCGAAAAACAACTCGTTCTCAACGCTCTTGTAAAAGGAAAGGGGGAAGAATTCATTTCCCTGCAGGCCGTCGCGGGCGGTGAAATTCCGGAAAATCCGGCGCTGCGGATCGAAGCGGCTGAGGCCGCGGCTGGTACTGAGCCACAGCCTGCCCTGGTTGTCTTCCAGCATCCCCAGGATGACGTTGTTGGGCAGGCCGTCCGCGGTGCTAAGGCGGGTGAACGTGCCGGCGACGCGGTCGAAAAGATTCAGTCCGCCGCTGTTGGTACCGACCCAAAAGCGGCCGCGGCTGTCCTCCAGCAGGCAGTAGACTTTGTCGCTGCCCAGGCTGCCGGCATCGCCCTCATGATGGCGGTAGTTCTCGAGGTAGCGCCCGCTTTGCGGGTCGAAGCGGCTCAAGCCCCCGCCGTAGGCGCCGATCCACAGGGCGCCGCTCCGCTCCTGGCAGATCGCGTAAACCTGGTCGCGGCCGCCGGCAGGCGCCCCGGGCAGGTCGTTGCGGAACACGGTCCACCTCCGGCGCTCGCGGTCCAGCAGGTTCAACCCATTCTCGGTGCCGACCCACAGCCGGCCCGAGCGGTCGGCGAAAATGGCCGCGACCCGGTCGCTGCTCAGTCCGCCGTCCCGTTCACCCGCGCGGTAGTAGCCCGTGAAGGAGTCACGTGCCGTATCGTAGGCATGGAGGCCGTTGTTCGTCCCGATCCAGAGCGTCCGTCCAGGGTCGATGCACAGCGCCGTGACCAGCAGGTCCTTCAGCGCCCGCGGGTTTCCCGGCAGGGACTGAAACGTCTTCAATTCACCGACGCTGCGCTGGAGCCGCAGCAGCCCGTTCTTGTAGGTGCCGATCCACAGCCGGCCGCGGTCATCCTGGCAGACGGCGGTGACCGGCAAGCGGGCGTCCTCGCGGTCGCTGAATTCCGACCCGCACAGGGAGAAATGCCGCGTGCGCAGGTCATGCTTGTATATGCCGCTGAAGGTCCCGGCCCAGAGAATGCCCTCCGGGTCCTGGTACAGCGAGAGGATGAAATGATCCTTCAGCAGACGCCGGGGGACGGCACCGGCCTTGAAATAAACGTCCAGCAGGCTGGAGCGGGGAAATGAGTAGATACCCGCTTCGCTGGCGATCCAGACGCCACCGCCGTCATCGCGCAGGATGCGCTGGATGCGGCTGCGGTATAGGTGGGGCAGCGTCGCGGACGAGCCGGACTTGGATTGGAAGCCGCCGCGGCGGTCGTAGCGCAGCAGACCGCCCTCGGTGCCCAGCCAGAGAACTCCTGCATCATCCTCGAAGATCGCGTTGATCTCGCCGCGGCCGTCGGACACATCCCCGCCGGGGCCCAGGGCCAGGCAGCGGTTTCCGGCCGGGTCGTAGCGCTGCAGGCCGCCGCGCGTCCCGATCCACAGAACCCCGGCGCGGTCCCGGTAGAGGCAGGTGATGGCGCAGGGAGCGCGAATGCCGGCGTTGGCGCCGTCATGGAGAAAGCGGGTGAACTTCGCCGCGCGGGGATCGAAGCGGTTCAGCCCGTTGTCGGTGCCGATCCAGAGCGAGCCGTCCCCGGCGGCCTGGATGGCCCGGACCGAGTCGTTGCTCAGGCTGCCGGCATCGCGGGCGTCATGGCGGAAATGGGCGAAACGCCTGCGCGCGGCATCCAAGTGGTTCAGGCCGCCGCCCAGGGTGCCGATCCAGAGCGAACCGTCGCTGTCGGCGAGCAGGCAGCCGATGCGGTCGTGGCCCAGGCCGTTGCGGCCGTCCCGCTCGTGGCGAAATACTTTGAAACGAATGCCGTCGTAGCGGTTCAGCCCCTCCTCGCTGCCGAACCACATGAAATGGTCCCGGTCCTGGAGGATGCAGCTGACCGTGTTCTGCGACAGGCCGTCCTCGATGGAGATGTTCTGGAAGCCGGGCTCGGCGGCAGCGATCGGCAAGAACAGAAGTGCGGCGGCCAGCAGCTGGAGCAAGGCATGGCCGGCCCGTCGCCAGCAACCGACCCGAACCCTGTTTAAAAAGCTCATATCATCCAGTCCATGTTGGTTTTGTTCATTATGCCCCATTTTTTCCAAAAAATATACTCGCCCAGGTATCCGAAGGCGTTCAAGGACCACTGGAAGAGCCGATTGCTGTTCTCGTGCCGTGCCTGGCTGGCGGTGCATAGAACTTAAGTCACATTTTTCCGAGCAGGCGCTTTTTTCCAAAACCATTGCACCCGGTCGCACGTCAAACCAATTGCAGGCAGGGAGTGCCGGAGGAAATATGAAAAAAGTGTTTTTTTGGATCATTCTCGTGCTGCTGCTGGTCGGAGCGGGAAACACGGCCCAGGCCGGCGTCAGCCAGAACGTACGCCTGCTGGATCTCGTCAAGGCCGAAAAGCCGCCCGTTCTGGATGGGGTGCTGGACGACGAGGCCTGGAAAGCGGCGACCATCGTCGACGACGCCTGGATCACCTACAACCCGGTCAACGGCAACGAGCTGCCCCAGCGCACGCGGGCGTTCATGACCTACGACGAGCACAACCTCTATTTCGCCTTCCACTGCCTCGACAGCCAGCCCGAGCTGATCAAGACCTCGCTGACCAAGCGCGACGGCATCTTCGAGGACGACTGGGTCGGCCTTTCGATCGACACCGTGGGCGGCAAGAAGTACGGCTACGAGTTCTTCGTCAATCCCAGCGGCGCCCAGGCCGACATCTTCCGCACCGGCGACATGGAGGATTCCTCCACCGATTGGGTGTGGCACAGCGCCGGCCAGGTCGTCGCGGACGGCTACATCGTCGAGATCCGCCAGCCGCTGAAGAGCATCCGCTTCGCCAGCGGCAAGGACGTGCGCATGGGCGTCATCTTCTGGCGGCGCATCAGCCGCCTGGGCATGAGCGGCTCCTGGCCGCAGCTGGTGCCGGGACAGAGCATGGGCGGCTCCCAGGCCGAGGTGCGCATCCCCGAACTGCCGCGACCGCTGGTGCTCGAGGCGCTGCCCTCGTTCACCTTTTCATCGGGGTGGAACCGCCTCTCCCCCGGTTCCTGGTCGGGCGCCGACCAGACGCGCGACCTGGGCTTCGCCGTCAAGTACGGCATCACCTCGTCGATCGTGGCCGAGGCCACGCTGAATCCCGACTTCAGCCAGGTGGAGAGCGACGCCCTGCAGGTCACGGTCAACCAGCGCTACCCGGTGCTGTATTCGGAGAAGCGCCCCTTCTTCATGGAGGCGGGAAACCTGTTCGACCTGGCCGGAGTGGGCGACGGCCTGGGCAACATGGTCCGGCCCGTGCACACGCGCTTCATCGTAGATCCCCGGTGGGGCTTGCGTCTGACCGGCGAGCAGGGGCGGGGCTCGTTCGCCCTGCTGGCTTCCTCCGACCGTTCGCCGGGCAATCCCTGGGAAGATGAGGAGAATCCCCTTCTCGGCCGCAGGGCAACCTTCTGGATCGGCCGCGGCAAGCTGGGACTGGGCAGCGACAACCATGTCGGCGTGCTCTACAGCGGCCGCGAGTTCGGCGACGAGTACAACCGCGCCCTGGCCGCCGACTTCTCCTTCCGCTTCCTCAAGAACCACCAGGTGATGGGCAGCTACATCCAGTCCTTCTCCAACCGGCCCGGAGCCGGGGGAGAATCCGCCGGCGGCTACCTGACCGCCGAATACGGTTTCTCCAAGGGCAACTTCCAAGCCCTGGCCATGGTCGAGAACGTTGATCCCGGCTTTCAGATGGACACCGCCTACTACCAGCGCAGCGGCATCGCCACCGCCAAGATTTACCTGCAGCAGCGCTTCGTCCCCGACGCCAAGAAGCTCCCCTGGCTGCTCGGCTTCACGCCGCAGGTGTACGCCGCCCTCATCCACGACAAGGTGTCCGGCATGGACGACAAGGAGCTGATGTTCGAGGGCTTTGTGAACTTTATCCTCAAGGGGCAGTTCGGCGGCTACTTCTACCTGGGGCAGGAGTGCTGGGCCGGCCGCGCCTTCCAGCGCTCCACGGCCCAGCTGAGCGTCAACCTGCAGCCGTTCAAATGGCTGAACCTCCACTCGTGCTACGGCTTCGGCAACGCCATCTACTACGATCCGGTCGATCCCTTCCTGGGCCACCGCACCCAGCTCCACGTCAACGTCACCCTGCAGCCCACCAAGAACCTGAACCTGTTCGCCGAGCATGTCATCAGCCGCTTCCGCCGCCAGGAGACCGGCGAAAGAGTCTACGACCAGGGGATCTGGCGCAGCCGCCTCACCTACCAGTTCAGCCAGAAACTGTTCGTCCGCGGCCTGGTGCAGTACGACAGCTTTTACCAGCGCATCCTGGGCGACTTCCTGGCTTCCTTTACCTATATCCCCGGTACGGTGCTCTACCTGGGCTACGGCACTCTGAACGAAAACCAATCCTGGACCGCCAATGGCTGGCAGCGCGGCGTCACCGGCGACCGCTACTACCAGACGCGCCAGAGCCTCTTCTTCAAGGTCAGCTACCGCTACCAGTTCTGACGACCGACCAAACCCAGCTTCAAGGGACCGGTTCCAGCCGCCTGTGATCGCAGCGTTCGCTTCGTTGATTCACGGCGGGACGGGCTTCCCGGATTCACCTGTGACTTTCGGGAGAAATAGGAAAAAGATTACTTTTTACCTATTGCGCAAGGATGAAATCCATTTCATATCATGACTTATGGAAAGCAACGCCGTTCCCCCTGCCGTAGACAAAGTACGGCTGAAGAAGATGGCCGCCGGGCGCTACCTGCTGGCCTTAATCTTTCTGGCGGCCATGTTCTTCCTGCCAGCCGGCACGCTGGATTATTGGCAGGCCTGGGTCTATATAGCCGTCCTGCTGCTGCCCATGGCCTGGGCGCTGCTTCACTACCTGAAGAAGGACCCCGAACTCCTCGAGCGCCGGATGCGCACGAAGGAAAAGGAGCGGAAGCAGCGCTCCATCATTCTCCTCTCACTGCCCATCTTCCTGGCCGCATTCCTGCTGCCGGGGTTCGACCGGCGCTACGGCTGGTCAGCGGTACCGTGGTGGCTGGTCATCGCCGCCGACGCCGGCGTGCTGGCCGCATACCTCCTGTTCCTCCGCGTCATGCGCGAGAACCGCTTCCTGTCGCGCGTGGTCGAGGTCGTCCCCGGGCA
>JALOLC010000066.1 GCA_025456175.1 Acidobacteriota bacterium
CGACTGGCGCCCCGGCGACGACGTCATCGTGCCCCCCGCCGGCTCCTGCGGCGTGGCCAAGGACAGGATGGACGGCAAGGAAGCCGGCGTCACCTGCCACGACTGGTTCTTCTGCACCAAGAAGATCGACAAGGAAAAGGTGCTAAGCGCGATCAAAACGAAGAAGTAAGAAATGGTTCTATTTTTAAGATTCGAAGTTCGACGTTGAAGAATTCGAACGTTGAGCGACCTCTCAATGCCTCCTCCCCAGGGCGCCGCGGCCCGCATGGCGCAGCGCCCTTTATTCTTAAATGGAAAAGGGAAAAAGGGAGAAGCAAGAAAGGAAAGTGTCCGTGGCTGGATCAGTGTCCGCTTCTATGAGGATTTCCACCATTTCCGTGAGCGATGCCGCCGGCAACGCCCTTTTCCCGGGATTCTGATCCCGGAGGTTTCCCATCCCCCGGCTTTCCCCCCAGGTGCTGGATGAGATTGTTGAGTTGCACTCGATTCTTCAACTCCAGCTTGCGATACAGGCTAGTGACGTGGTGCTTCACCGTCGCCACCGAGATGAACAGTTCGTCGGAAATGGCCAGGTTGTCCCGGCCGGCGCTGATCAGCCAGGCGATCTCGCGCTCGCGACCGGTAACTCCCTTGCGGTCGAAAAAGCCCTCGACTGCCCCTGCCTGGGCCACGGCGGGCATGCCGCCGCGGAAGAGGCGATGTTGGCTGCGCCAGAGGTAGAGGATCGGCAGCAGCAGCAGCGCCAAGCCGGCCAGGAAACGCCAGCGCTCGAAGGGAAAAAAGCAGAACGCCGTCTGCGAGATAAAGAAGACCGCCGCCAGGTTGCGCAGCGCCGGGCGCAGCTCCTCCTTCTCGCCGCGGTTGGTGCGCCAGAGGACGAGGGCGGTCATGGCATACAGCCCCGCCATGACCAGCATGTCGGAGACCGTGCCCAGCACGGGCCAGGGTTCGGCGGCAAGCAGCAGTGTCGCGATGACGGCCAGCGCCTGCAGCCCGAGGTAGAGTAAGGCCGCCGCCTTCATCCAGGGGGCCGCCTCCGACCCGAGCAGGCTCAGGACGAAGCGCGCGAACAGAACCAGGCCGATCCAGGCCAGCGGCCGCACCAGCAGCGCGGTGAAAAGTAGGCGGGCATTCACCTGCCCGGGGAGCGGCGCGGGTGCGACCCGCTGCAGCAGGTGGAGGATGTAGAGGACCAGGTCAAGGCTCAGGACGAAGAAAAACCAGTCGCGCAGGTACACCCGTTGGTAGAGGGCGTGGAGCCGGAAGGAGACGAGCAGCGTGGCGCCGACCAGGAAGCAGGCCGCCGCCTGCTCCAGCCAGAAGGAGGCCGTACCTCCCATGGGTCCGGGTCAGGAAGCGGTCCGGCCGTGCCTGCGCCGCAGGAGCGCCCAGCCCGCCACAACGGCCATATGCAGCGTGATATAGAGCACCAGGACGATATAGAGCTTGGCGAACGGCCCGATACCCGGCCAGATGTCCCTGAAAAAGCTGTGGATGGGGACCTTGAAGTGGCGCTGGATATTGACCTCGACCATGATGTGGGCATAAACGCCCCACAGCATGACGAGATAAAAGACCCCCAGGTACGTGCGCAGGCGTCGAACGGTGCTCAGGCATTTCTTTTCTTCCATGATGACCTCCTGTTCGCCTTCCATGATAACGTGGAATCGGCGGCACGACATGGCACCTTGGTCTATTTTTATATTTTACACCAATGTGCCTCCCGGCGCACGGGAGAGGAGGGGATGCGGTCATTGCCAGCGGTGCTTGTGATCCGATCAAATTTTTCCTGACACTTGTCACTTCGTTGCCACCCGGCCGCGCCTGTGTTATAACCGCCCTATGCTCCCCGATCTCAAGACCATGCTCGTGGTGAACCCGAATGCCGGCAAGGGGCGTGGCGCCCGCGTTTTCTCCGCCGTGCGCGCCCTGCTGGAGCCGTGTTTTCCAGGGCTGGCGCTGCGGGTTTCCACGCGCCCCGGCCAGGCGTTCGACTTCGGCAGCGAGGCCCGGGCCGAAGGCTATGGGCGGATCCTGTGCGTCGGCGGCGATGGCACCCCCTTTGAGGTCGTCAACGGATTCTACGCCAAGGGGCGGCCGGAGCGGCCGGTCGAGCTGGGCATGATCCCGGCCGGGACCGGAAACTCCTTCCTGCGCGATTTTTCGATCCATTCCTGGCGCCAGGCCGTGCAAGGCATCCTGGATGGGAAGCGGCGCCAGGTTGACCTGGTGCAGATCGATTACGGACGCGAGCGGCAGCAGGTCAGGCAATACTACCTGAACATCATGGGCGTTGGGCTGATCGCCGACATCCTCAAGCTGACCAACGAGAAGCTGAAGGGCTTCGGCCGCTTCAGCTACGGCCTGGCCGTTCTGTTGCGCCTGGCCAGGGGCATGCATAACCGCATGCTCCTGACCGTCGACGGCGTGAAAATGGAGATCGCCAACAGCGCCCTGGTCTTTTCCAATTCTCAATTCACCGGCGGCGCCATGAAGATCGCCCCGATGGCGGACAGCGGGGACGGCCGCATTGACATGGTCGTCTTCCAGGAGGTGAACCGCCGCGACATCCTGAACATATTCGCCCGCGTCTTCAAGGGCACCCATGTCAACCACCCCAGGGTCAAGACCTGCCGTGGCACTGAAATATCCATTGACAGCTGCCCCCAGGAGCGGCTCATGGCCGACGGCGAGCTGCTGGGACACACGCCGCTGCAACTGAAGGTGCTGCCGGAGGAACTCACGGTCCTGGCATGAAAAAGGCCGCCGAATTCGCCCGTTCCCTGCTGATCTGGTCGGTCGGCTGGACCTGGTTCTCCCTGGGGGGCTTGAGCCTGCTGTTGATCGGCGTTTTTCGCGCCGGCGCCCTTTTCGAGTCCTGGCTGAAAGGCCTGTGCCGCTCGCTGGTATGGATCTGCGGCATCCGCGTCTCGCTCTCCGGCCTGGAGAATGCCGTGCCCGGCCGCCAGTACCTGCTGATGATGAACCACGTCAATATCCTCGACGGCTTCGTCTTCTACCGCAGCTTCCCGGGCAGAGCGCGCGGCATCGAGGAGGAGAGCCACTTCGATTGGCCGGTCTACGGCTGGGTGATCCGGCGCATGGGTCAGGTCCCGGTCAGCCGCAAGAGCGGCATCAAGGCCATGGAATCCCTGCGGCGCGCCGCCGAGCTGATCCGCCAACGGTGCGATCTCTCCTTCATGGTCCTGCCCGAGGGGACGCGTACGCGCGACGGCAGGCTGGGCCCCTTCAAGAAAGGCGGCTTCCTGCTGGCGCTGGAGACCGGGCTCGACATCCTGCCCCTGGTGCAGAAGGGCGCCTACGCCGTCAACCGCCGCGGCAGCCTGCTCATCCGCCCCGGCAAGGTCGGGTTCATCATCGAGAAGCCCATTCCCACGACGGGGTACACGCGGGAGAACGTCGGCGAGCTGATCGAAAGGGTCAGGAACGTCTATTTGCAACATGTCGAATGACTGCGCGCTAAGTGACGAGTGACCAGTGACCAGTGACAAGGAAGAACAGATCGGCGGGCATTGGTACTGAACGTCTTTTCTTTGTTTGGATTACTGGGAATGTGAGCTCGAATCGCTGCTCTTTACTGCGATCGTGGAATGCAGCTTCTCGTCACTCGTTACTCGTCACTTGTCACTATGGTTCGTCAAGCGTCTATGAATTCGGCGAGTTAAGCACTCCCGGATACGCCTTCTCCAGCTCCGCCCTCAGGTAGGCCTCGATCTCGGTGCGCGAGCCGAGGTGCTTGAGGTGGGCGACGATGCGCCGCAGGCGGGAGTAGTCGATCCGGGTGAACATCTTCTTGATCTCGGCGATGGCCAGGGCGTTCATGGAGAAGTGGGCGAAGCCCAGGCCCAGCAGCATCAGCGCCGGCAGGCGCTGGCCGGCCATCTCGCCGCAGACGGTCACCTCCTTGCCGGCGCGGTCCGCCTCGGAGCGGATCTCGCGCAGGATGTGGAGGAAAGCCGGGTGGAAGGGGCTGAACAGGTGGGCGACGTCGGCGTTGTTGCGGTCGACGGCCAGCAGGTATTGGATCAGGTCGTTGCTGCCCACCGAGAAAAAGTCGACGGCATCGCCCAGGTGGCGGATCAGGCCCACGGCGGCGGGGATTTCCAGCATGATGCCGACCTTGACGTCCTTGCGCGGGTGGGTGCCGGCGCGCTGCAGTTCGCGCTTGGCCTCGGCCATGATCTCGCGGATGGCGCGCACTTCCTCGATCTCGGTGACCATGGGGAAGAGGATGCGGATGTTGCCGCTGGTATTGGCGCGCATGACGGCCTTGATCTGGATCTTGAAGGGTTCGCGCTCCTTGAGGAAGAGACGCACCGCCATCAGACCCAGCGAGGGGTTTTCTTCACGCCGCGGCCGGGCCGGATCCGACTTGTCGCGGCCCAGGTCGTAGGTGCGGATGACCAGCGGGTGCGGGTAGATGTTCTGGGCGATCTTCTTGTAGATGAGGCACTGCTCCTCCTCGGAGATGCTCATCTTGGAGTCGAGGTAGAGAAACTCGGTGCGGAAAAGGCCGATGCCCTTGGCGCCGTAGGACTGCACGACCTCGCTCTCGAAGGGCAGCTCGATGTTGGCGTAGAGGTGGAACGGGTGCTGGTCGCGGGTCAGCTCCGGCAGCCGGCTGAGCGCCTTGAGCTGCTCCCGGTACAGTCCGAATTTCTCGATCTTGCGGCCGATCTCGACGGCGGCCTCGGGCGTGGGACTGATGACGACCTCGCCGCTGACCGAGTCCAGGGCCACGGTGTCCCCGGAGGCGATCAGTTCGGTGGCGTTGCCCGTGTCCAGGATGGCCGGGATGCCCAGGGTGCGGGCCAGGATCGCCGTGTGCGACGTCTCGCCGCCCTTGTTCAGCACCAGGCCCAGCAGCCGCTTGCTGCTCATCAGCGTGGCCGCCTCCGAGGGGGTGATGTCGTCGGCGATCAGGATGAACTGCTCCAGCGGAACGGCCGCGGCGACGGGCGCCAGGCGGCCGGCCGGACCCTTCTTCAGATTGGCCAGCACGCGGTTCAGCGCGTCGGAGATGTCGTTGCTCTTGGCCTTGAAGGAGAGGTCGGGGATGGTGCGGAAGATTTCCAGGTATTTCTTCTCGACCGCCTGGATGGCCCACTCGGCCTTGACCAGCTTGCCGGCGATGGTTCCCTTGATCTCGTCCAGCAGCTGGCTGTCGGTGAGCAGCATGTGCTGGGCCTCGATGATGAAGGCCGCGTCCTTGCCCATGATCTTCTGCAGCCCCAGGTGGATCTTCTTCAGCTGGGCCCGGGATTTCTTCACGGCGTTGTCCAGGCGCCAGATCTCCCGTTCCACCCCTTTTTCGGCGATGGGCTCGGCCAGGACCACCTCGCGGGTGATGTTGTGCAGCAGGGCCCTGCCCATGACGATGCCGGGCGAAACGGCCTTGCCCGTGACGCGGCGCATCAGCTCTCTTCGTCGAACTTGCGGTCGAACAATTCGCCGATGGCCCGGATGGCTTCCTGCTCGTCGCTGCCGGCGGCCTGCAGGGTGATCTCGTTGCCCACCGAGGCGGCCAGGGTCAGGATGCCCAGCAGGCTCTTGGCGTTGACTTTATCGTCATTGTAGATCAGGTAGATGTCGGCGCTGAACATGTTGGCCAGGTGGGAGAGCTTGGCGGCGGCGCGGGCGTGCAAACCCAGCTTGTTGGTGATCTGCTGTTTCTTCTCGATCATGTTTTTTCTCCTAGGTATTCGCTGATGACGCTGATCCCTTCCCGGGCCTCCTGCTCGACTTTCCGGATCACCTGGCGGAAATCGCCGTCCTGCCCGGTGCAGCAGAAGAACTTCAACAGGCCGGGCAGGTTGATGCCCGAGATCACCTCGATGTCGGGCCCGACGAAGCGGGTGGAGATGTTCGACGGCGAGCCGCCGAACATGTCGGTGAAGATGACGACCGGACTGCCGCGGCGGGCGGCGATGAATTCCTCCAGCTGGGCGATCATGGTGCTGCCATCGCCCTGCCAGTCGAAGGCGATGGAATCGATGTCGAGCCGGCGGTCGAGGATCCTCTCGGCCACCTGGACCAACTCGCGGCCCAGGTTGCCGTGGGTGATGATGACACTCTTGATCATGCTAGCTCACCTCGCTCCCGGGCTCGGTCGCCGCGGTCTCGTTCGCCGCCGGCAGCGACGGCGCCGGGGCGCTGCGGAGCTCCAGGTAGGTCTTGCGGCCGCTCTTCTTGGCAACGAAGTTGCGCACCGCCACTTCGATGATGGTCGAAAGGTTGCGCCCCGGACCGACCGGCAGGTTGATCAGCGGCACCTCCAGGCCAAGGATCTTGAAGTAGAGATTGTCCTCGCCCAGGCGGTCGTATTTCTTCTTGGGGTCCCATTTCTCCAGGTTGATCACCAGGTCCAGCGTCTTCTCATCCAGCACCGCCGCGGAGCCGAAGATGTCGTGGATATTGATGATGCCCAAGCCGCGCACCTCCATCAGGTTCTTGATGATCTCGTTGGCGCGGCCCACCAGGTCGTCGTTGGAGTCGAGGTAGAATTCGGTCACGTCGTCGGCGATCAGCTGGTAGCCCTTGTTGACCAGCTCCAGCGCCGTCTCGCTCTTGCCGATGCCCGAGGCGCCGGTGAGCAGCACCCCCTGGCCCATGATGTCCATCAGCACGCCGTTCATCTTGATCTTGCGGGCGAAGTACTGGTAGAGGAAGGCGCTGAGACGCGATATCAGCGGCGCCGTGTGCAGCTCGGAGACCAGGATGGGGGTGGCGTAGCGCCCGGCCGCGGCGATCCAGTCGGGCTCGGGCGTGATGCTCTCCGAGACGATGATGCCCGGCAGCTTGAGGGCGAAGTAGTTCTTCAGGCAGCGGCCGCGCTCGGCGTCCTTGAGGCTGCGCAGGTAGCCGGCCTCGGTGCGGCCGAAGATCTGGATGCGCCCCTCCTGGATGTGGTTGAGGTACCCGGTCAGGCCCAGCCCGGGGCGCTGCGGCCGCGGGTGGTTGACCTGGTTGTCGAGCCACTTCTCGTTGAAGACCCGGATGATCTTCAGCTGGCTGAGCCCCGGCAGCTGGCCGAGCTGGATCCCCTTGGCTTCCTTGGGCATGGGCGTTCCCGGCCTACAGGTTGGGCTCGATCAGCGAGATGCCGCCCTGGGGATTGCGGAAGACGCCGGCCATGCGGTTGGTCTCGGCGTTGATGAACATGTAGCCGCCCTCCCGGCTCTCGCCCAGGAAGAAAACGGCCTCCTCGACGGTGATCGGCTTGCGCGAGTAGTTGTCGGAGATGAGGATGGCGTCGCTCGGCGGCGGCTCGCTGCGGTCGCCCGGCTCGCCGGGCTCGCCGCTCAGCCGTCCCAGCGCGCGCTGGAAAATGTTCTTGGTCCCGCCGCGCTTCTTTTCCTCCTTGATCTTTTCCTTGCTGCGCTTGGCCTGGCCGCGCAGCGTGGCCAGCGTGTCGCGCACGGCTTGCTTCAGTATCTTGTCGCGCCCTTCCGCTTGGAACGAGTCCAGGCGCGTCTTCAGCGAGATCTCCACCTTGAACTGGAGCTTTTCTTCGTTGACGATCACTTCGGCGTCGATGATCTCGCCGGCGATCTTCTCGATGTCGGCCAGGTGCTTTTCGGTGAAGGCCTTCAAGGCGCCCGGCATCTTGACATTCTTGTGCACGAAGTTAATGCTCATGATTGGACTCCTTTGATTTTATTTTCCTTCTTGCGGACGAAGGAGCTGGCGAACTTCAACTCCTCGCGGTAGTTGCGCACGGTGCGCCGGGAGATGCGGATGCCCAGGCCGGCCAGGCGCGCGGCAATCTCCTCGTCGGCCAGGGGATGCTGCGGATCCTCGGCAACGACCAGCTCGCGGATCTTGTCCTTGATGGTGCCGACGGCGTGCGAGAAGCCGAAGTCGCCCTTCAGCCCGTAGCTGAAAAACACCTTCAGGGGAATGATGCCTTTCTCCGAGGCCATGAACTTGTTGCTGACGGCGCGCGAGACGGTCGATTCGTTGAGGCCCACCTCGCGGGCGGCGTCCTTCATGGTCAGCGGCTTCTTCCACTTCTCGCCGAAGTCGAGAAAGTCCTTCTGCGCCTTGACCAGGTACTCGGCGATGCGCAGGATGGTCTTCTTGCGCAGCTCGATGCTCTCGATGAAGAACTGGGCGTCGCGCCAGCGGCTTTTCAGGTAGGAGACGGTCTTCTTGTCACGGGTTTTATCCAGCATCTCCTGGTAGTATTTGGAAAGCGTCAGCCGCGGCAGCCCCTCGTCCAGATAGACGACGCGGTACTCGCCGTTCTCCTTGAGCAGCATCAGGTCGACCTCGGCGTACTCGACCTCCTCGCGGCCGAAGGCATCGGCCGGGTGGGGGGTGAGCCGCCGCAGGCGGGCGGCCAGCCTGAGCACCTCGTCGACGCCGACGCCCAGGTGCTTGGCGATGGACTCGTGGTTGGCGCGCGACAGGTCCTCGAGATGGTCCTGGATCAGCCGGCGCAGCATCTCGTCCTCGGGTCCGCCGCCGACCTGGGCCAGCAGGCACTCGGACAGGCTTTTGCTGGCGCAGCCCGGCGGGTCGAACTGCAGGATGAGGCGGCGCACGCGCTCGATCTCGGGGGGGGTGGTGCCGATCAGCGAGGCGATGGATTCGATTTCGGTCTTCAGGTAGCCGTCGCCGTCCAAATTGTAGATGATCTGGCGGGCGATCTCGATCTCGGCCTCGCTCGCGAAGCTGGCCCCGGCCTGCTCCAGCAGGAAGTCGGCCAGGCTGACGCTGGAGGGGGTGAGCACCTCCAGGGCGCGGTTCTTGTCGATGGCGTCGGGGTCCCTTTTGAAGAATCCCTGGTCTTCGTAGGGGGTCATGAAGGAAGAGTCGGCGCGATCGATGCGCTTCTCGAAGTCGTTGGCCACTTCCTCGGCCTGCGGCTTCTCGCTGGCCTCGATCTCCAGCATGGGGTTGGCCTCCACCTCGTTCTGCAGGGTCTCGGCCAGCTCCAGGTGGTTGTCGGCCAGCAGCTGGATGAAGTAGTGCATCACCGGGGTGATGGTCAGCTGCTGCGTGTTCCTAAGCTGTAGCTTTATGGCCATTCAATTCCACCGGAATTCCCGGCCCAGGTATTCGCGCTTGACCCGTTCATCGGCGATCAGCTCCTCCGACCGGCCCTCGAAGATGACCTGGCCGGAGTGAATGATATAGGAACGGTCGGTGATTTTCAAGATTTCGCGCACGTTGTGGTCGGTGATGATGATGCCCAGGCCTTTTTCCCGGAAAGCCCGGATGAGTCCCTGCAGCTCGTTGATCTGGATGGGATCGATGCCGGCAAAGGGCTCGTCCAGGAGCAGGAATTCCGGGGCCAGCACCAGCGAGCGGGCGATCTCCAGCCGCCGCCGTTCGCCGCCGGAGAGCATGTAGGCCTTGCGCCGGCGGATGGCCTCCAACCCCAGCTCGGCGAGGATCTGCGGGATATCGGGCCTCCGCCCCGCGGGGGGATTCATCTGGGCGATGGCGCGCACGTTGTCCTCGACGCTCAGGCCGCGAAAGACCGACGGCTCCTGGGGCAGGAAGCTGATGCCCAGGCGCGAGCGGCGGAAGACCGGCACGCGGGTAATGTCGCGGCCGTTGAGGCGGATCTCGCCGCCGTCTGGGCGGTGCAGGCCCAGGATCATCAGGAAGGTGGTGGTCTTGCCGGCGCCGTTCGGCCCCAGCAGGCCGACGATCTCGCCGGGGCCCACCTTCAGGCTCACGCCGTCGACCACCGTTCGCTGGCGGAAGGCCTTGCGGATATGGTTCACTTCCAGTTGTTTCATGGCTTGTTTTTGGCTGAAATTCCC
>JALOLC010000170.1 GCA_025456175.1 Acidobacteriota bacterium
TCGTCAAACACCAGGACCGGGAAGGACTCATTGGGATTCCAGCGCCGTACCTGCTCCATGGCCAGCTCCTGTTCCCCAGGCGGCAGCAGGTCCACGTATATGTAATCGTAGGCCACGCCCAGCTTGTCGAGCAGGTTGCGCGTCTTGCGGCACCAGACGCAGGTGCTCAGGCCGTAGAAAGTGATCTTGCCGCAGTTCCTGCCGTCGACGTGGGTGAATGGTACCATCATTTCCTCCTGCCGTAGTTGAGCGAATTATAGTTTTCTGTTCGACGGAAGTCAAATTGAGTTTCGATTCATGCGAAAGACTACGTGATGCGTTATGCGTAATGCGTTATGCGAAAAGACAGAAGAGCGAAACACCTTGCATTCTTTTTCTTTTGCATAACGCATAACGGAGTTCTGAAAGCTCGTTCACGCATCACGTAGACTAATTATTACTTGCTCTTTCTCATAACGCATAACGGAGTTCCGCAATTTCGTTCACGCATCACGTAATTCTTTGACCTCGCTGGGCTGGAAGCCAAGATAGCGATCCCAGTTCCTGCGCTTTTCCTCGGCATTGAAGCCGTCGCGGCCCAGGCCGGACAGAGCCGACACCGCCAGCAGAGCCGATAGGTCGCGCTCGTTGAGGCGCGTCCGCAGCAGCAGGTCCTCCAGGCTGGCGTAGCCGGGGCCGCGGCTCTCCACGATGCGCGCGGCCAGCTGGCCGCCGATGCCCTTGACCGCCATCAGCCCGCAGCGGATGCTGCCGGCTTCAGAGGTGAAGCCCAGGTGGCTGCGGTTGATGTCGGGGGCCAGGACGGCCAGCCCCCATTTTTTTGCCTCGGCGATGTAATCGGGCAGTGTGTAGTAGCCGCCGCCGGCGTTCAGCAGCCGGCAGAAGAATGGCAGTGGCTGCCGGGTCTTCATCCAGGCCGAGAGGAAGGCGGCATGGGCGTAGGCCAGGCTGTGCGCCTGGCAGAAGGCGTAGAGGGAAAAATCGAGAGCCAGTTTCCAGAACAGCTCAAGCTCGCCGGCGCTCCAGCCGTTCTTTTCCCCGCAGGCGAAGAAATCGCCGCGCTGCGCCTCGCCCCTTTTTTTCTTCAGCTCCCGGCGCGCCTTCTCGGCCCGCTCCAGGCTCCAGCCGCTGACGTGGTGCAGCAGCACCGAGATCTGCTCCTCGAAGATCAGGGCGCCGCGGCTATGGGGGAACAGCCGCCCCAGCAGCGGGTGCAGCGGCGGCCGCCCATCCAGGTAGGCCGATTTCATTCCCGACTTCGCCGGCCCGGGACGGATGATGGCCACGGCGATGGCCAGTTCCTCCAGGCTGGAAGGCCGGCTTTTGAGCAGGTTCTCGCGGGCCAGCGGGCTCTCCAGCTGGAAGCAACCCTTGGTGCGCGCCTGCTGGATGTTCCGCCAGGCCGCGGCATCGTCGACGTCGACGGCATCGATCCCCCAAGGGGACGACGATCCAGTAGGTCCGCCAGCGCCGCCATTGACCCCCAGCTGAGCGATGACTTCGAAGCCGCGCACCCCCAGCAGGTCGAGCTTGAAGATGCGCAGGCGCTCGACCGCGTCCTTGTCCCAGGCCAGCTGCGGGAACCCTTCCGGCGAGCGCGTCAGCGGCAGGGCGCGTTCGATGGCGGCGGCGGCGAACACCACGCCGCCCACGTGCAGCGAGAGCTCGCGGAACACGCCGTCGAGCCGGGCGGCCGCCGCGTAAACGCAGCCCTGAGCACCGCCCTTGCCGGCCAATCCCCCAAGGGGACGGCCCCAGTTGGCGGCCAGTTCCCGCGGCTCGGCAAAGAGGGGCAGGGGCTTGCTCAGGGCGTGGGCGTCGTCGGGGTTGTAGCCGAAGGCGCGGGCCGTTTCATAGAGCGCCGAGCGGGCGCCAAAGAACTTGTGGCTGGAGACGAAGGCCGCCCGGCCGCGCCAGTGCTCGAACAGCCACTGGAACACCTCGGCGCGCCGCGACGAGTCGATGTCGACGTCGATATCGGGCAGGTCGTCGCGCAGGCGGTTGACGAAGCGCTCGAACAGCAGGCCGTGCGCCAACGGATCGACCGCCGTCATGCCCAGCAGGAAGAGGACGAAGGAGGCGCCGCCCGAACCGCGCAGGCTGAAGAAGATGCGCCGCTGGCGGCAGAATTCGCCGATCTCGCCGGCGATGAGGAAATAGGCCGCCGCCCCGGTGGCGCGGATCACCCGCAGCTCCTGCAGCGCCCGCTCGCGCTCGGCGCAGCCGGCGGAGCGTGCGTCCAGCACGCGACGTACCAGCACTTCCAGCTCGTTGCCGCCGTCGGGAAAGAGCTCCGCGATGGCGGCGAAGGCGAACTCGGCGCGCTCGGCCAGGCGCAGGGTGTTGACCATGGCCTGGCGGCCGCTCTCCCCGAAGCGGCGGGCAATGGCCGTCGCCGGCAGCAGGCCGTCCAGGGCATAATCCTCGCGCAGCGCTTCGGGCAGGGGCCGGTGCTGGAAAACCGCCCGGGCCACGGCGTATTTTTGCGCGGCACCGGTCCAGCGCAGGGGCTGCGCCCAGGCCAGAGGAATCGCCGCGGCGGCCGCCATATCATGCAGCCACGGACCGCTATGCCATTCCAATCCCAGGTAGAGGTTCTCCCGGCCGATCTTGGCCTGGAGCCGGCGCACGAGCTCGTTGTCGGGCCGCGAGGGCAGGAAGACCGCCAGCACGTCACGAAGGCTGGCGGGGAGGGCGCGGCGGTTCAGGCACGAGACCAGGGCCCGGTAGCCCGCCTGCGACGCGGGGTACAGCAGCAGGCTCCCCTTCTCCGGCAGCTTGATCTCGGTGCCCAGCAGCGGCTTCAGTCCCCTCTTGTCCGCTTCATTCTTGAATTTTTCCCAGCCGATCAATGACATGGGGTC
>JALOLC010000067.1 GCA_025456175.1 Acidobacteriota bacterium
CCGTTGGGCAACGTCATGCCCTTGCTCTGGTACAGGGCCTCGAACTTTGACTTCGAGTAAAGCATCCAGCGTACCGTTTCTGAAAAATTGATCCACACCGCGACCAGTAAGATCTGCCATGCGGGTTTCAAATTTTTCGCCATGTCCCCTCCTCTCTTCGGGCATTAGTTAAAAATCAGTTTTTTTTGATACTGATAATTTGCCGATAAATTCACTGAATGTCAATCCATTCAAAGGTTGTCATGATGGTTGCCGGTCCTGGCAGGATTCAGTTTTGGAACCTGCGGATGAACTCCTCGCCCTCGCCGATGCCTCCAAGTTGCATTTTTCATTTGAACGGATTACTATTTTTTCTTATCTCGACACGCGGCATGGCGCAAGGGGGCATGAAGGCTGAAATGAAGATTGAGGAGCAAAAAAAGCGAGTGATTTCCCGATGGCTGCTCGGGTTCCTGGCCTCTGTTTTCCTGGTCCATGCCTCCCTGGCGGCGGCCGAGCTGAGCGAGACCCAGCGCCTTACCGGCCTCTGCCGCGTCTGGGGCCTGCTCAAGTATTACCACAACAACGTGTCCGGCGGCCGGCTCGACTGGAACCAGGAACTGCTCGAGATGATCCCCGCTGTCAAGGCGGCCGGCGACGGCGACGCCTACCAGCAGCAATTGCTGCAATTGCTGCGCAAGGCCGGCTACGCGGAAATGTTCCGCTTCCTGGAACCCGAGGGGGCATTCGCCAACGTCGACTGGCGATGGCTGGAGAATGCACCATTCATGTCGCCGCTGCTGAGCGCTTTACTCAAGGGGGTCTGGGACGGCCACGACGCCTCCCGGCAGTTTTATTACGAGCCGGCATTTGACACCGGCAACCTGACGTTTCGGCAAGACATGAATGCGGGGACCCTGACCTGGGAGCGCGAGGAGGTCCGCCTGCTGGCCCTGTTCTGCTTTTGGAACATCATCGAGTATTTTGCCCCCAACAAGCACCTGATGGACCGGCCATGGGAAGAGGCATTGCTGGCATTCATCCCCCGGTTCCAGGCGGTCGCGAACGAGCTGGACTATCATTTGCTGGTGAAGGAACTTGCCGCCACGCTCAACGACACGCATGCCATCGTGATCAGCAGGCTGCTTGAAAATTTTTTCGGCATTCGCAAATACAAGCCAGGCTTCGATGCCGCCTATGTCGAAGAGCGCACGGTCGTGACCGCTCTCTTTCCCCGGCTGCTGGGTGACAGCGATATCCGCCTGGGCGATGTGGTCACCCATGTCAACGGCAAAAGCACGGCCGCCATTCGGGCCGAGCTGCGCAAGTACATCAATGCCTCCAATGAGCCCGTCCGGCAGCGCGGCCTGACCAGCATGATTTTCAGCAGCCCGTCGCCGGCATTTCAATTGACCATCGAGCGCGATGCCCAAGTGCTGGAGATGCATCTCCCCGGCATCCCTTACGACGATTGGCTTGCCGAGTACACGGCCATGACCAACGCCAACCTCCCGTTCAGGATGCTCGAGGGCGACATTGGCTACATTCACATGGGCATCCTGAAAAATGACCAAATCCCCGACGCCATGGCTTTGCTGAAAAATGCGCAGGCCATCATCTTCGACGTGCGCAGCTATCCGCAGGGGACGATATGGGGGATCAACAACTACCTCAACGAAAGCGCCAGGCCCTGGGCCAAGTTCTTCTACCCGCTGCCCCAGGCTCCCGGTTATTTCGGGAGCGATCTGATGGAAACCGGGCCAGCGAAGCCCAATCCCGATTGCTACAAGGGGCGGATCATCATACTGGCCAATGAGAACACGCAGAGCCAGGCCGAGTTCACCTGCATGGCCCTGCAGGCTACCGGGCGCTCGACCCTGATCGGCAGCCAGACATCGGGAGCGGACGGAAATGTTTCGATCGTATATCTGCCAGGAGGCATTCCCGCCTATTTCACCGGCTTGGGGGTTTTTTACCCGGACGGCCGGCCCACCCAGGGCATCGGCATCGTCCCCGACATCGAATGCCGGCCGAGCATCGCCGGCATCCGCGCCGGCCGCGACGAAGTGCTGGAAAGGGCGCTGCGCTTCATTGCCAGCGGGAATTGAGGAAAGACCATGAAAATACTGGCGAACCCCTCATGCCGATTTTTTTTGTGCGGCCATTTTCATGTCCTGCCGCAACGGATCGGGCAAGAGGGCCGGAGGTTGAAATGAAGTTGAAGAAGCATGCATCGGGAGTGATTTCCCGGTTGCCGCTCGGATTCCTTGCCATACTTTTTTTGCTCCATGCCTCCCTGGCGGCGGCCGAGCTGAACGAAGCCCAGCGCCTGGCCGGCCTCTGCCGCGTCTGGGGCCTGCTCAAGTATTACCACAACAATGTGTCCGGCGGCCGGCTCGACTGGAACCAGGAGCTGCTCGAGATGATCCCCGGAGTCAAGGCGGCCGGCGACGGCGACGCCTACCAGCAGCAATTGCTGCAATTGCTGCGCAAGGCCGGCTACGCGGAAACGTACAGTTTCCTGGTACCCGCGGGGGCATTCGCCAACGTCGACTGGCGATGGCTGGACGATGCTCCGTTCATGTCGCCGCTGCTGGCCGCTTTGCTCAAGGGGGTCCGGGACAGCCACGATCCCGCCCTGCAATATTATTACGAGCCGCAATTCGACAAGGGCAGCCTGGAGTTTCAGCAAGACAAAAAAATGCTGTCCCTGACTTGGGAGCGCGAGGAGGTCCGCCTGCTGGCCCTGTTCAGCTACTGGAACGTCATCGAGTATTTTGCCCCCAACAGGAACCTGATGGACCGGCCATGGGACGAGACATTGCTGGCATTCATCCCCCGATTCCAGGCGGCCGCGACCGAATTGGACTTTCAATTGCTGGTCAAGGAGCTTGCTGCCACCCTCCATGACAGTCATGCGTGGGTCTACAGTCCCATGCTCGACGACTTTTTCTGCAATTACAAGTACAAGATAGGCTTCGATGCCGCCTATATCGAGGAGCAAACGGTCGTGACCTGTCTCTTCCCCCGGCTGTTGCAGGACAACGATATCCGCCTGGGCGATGTGGTCACCCATATCAACGGCAAAAGCACAGCCGCCATTCGGGCTGAGCTGCGCAAGTACATCAATGCCTCCAATGACGCCTACCTGCAGCGCAGCCTGACGAACTACCTATTCACCAGCGCGTCACCGGCATTTCAATTAACCATCGAGCGCGACGGCCAGGTGCTGGACATGCAGCTTCCCGGCGTCCCCTTCGACGATTGGCTTCCCGAGTACATGGCCACAGTCAATGGCAGGGTCCCATTCGCGATGCTCGAGGACAACATCGGGTATATTCACATGGGTTCCCTGAAAGGCGACCAGGTCGCCGACGCCATGTCGTTGCTGAAAGATGCGCAGGCCATCGTTTTCGACGTGCGCTGCTATCCGCAGGGGACGATATGGGGGCTCAACAACTACCTCAATGAAGGCGCCAGGCCCTGGGCCAAGTTCTTCTACCCGCTGCCCCAGGCTCCCGGCTATTTCGGCAGTTTTACGACTGAAACCGGGCCAGCGAAGCCCAATCCCGATCGCTACAAGGGGCGGATCGTCGTCCTAACCAATGAACGCACGCTGAGCCAGGCCGAGTTCACCTGCATGGCCCTGCAGGCCACCGGGCGCGCGACCCTGATCGGCAGCCAGACTGCCGGGGCGGACGGCGATATTTCGACCTTGCATCTGCCGGCGTTAATAACCACGAATTTCACCGGCATGGGGGTTCATTACCCGGACGGCCGGCCCACCCAGGGGATCGGCATTGTCCCCGACATCGAATGCCGGCCGACCATTGCCGGCGTCCGCGCCGGCCGCGACGAAGTGCTGGAAAGGGCGCTGCGCTTCATTGCCACCGGGAATTGAGGAAAAACCATGAAAAAACTCTTTTTTGTCCTATGGCTCGTGGCCACGGCCAGCGTGCTCACTGCTGGTCCGTTCACGGTAAGGGCCGGCCTCAGCCGGGCCAGCCTGGTTTCCGGCTATGCGGATAAGCCATTGATTGGCTGGCAATTGTCCGTGTCCTATGAAGCGCCACTGTCAAGAACCGTTTCTCTGGCCCCCGAACTGGCCTTTGTCCGCCGCGGCAGCGCCGAGGGCTTGCCGAATTTCGGCACCGACATCGCCAACCGCATAACCATCGATTGTTTGGAAGCGCCCTTGCTGCTGCGTTGGCGCGTCGGGAAGACCACCGCTGCCGTCCGGCCATGGTTGGTCGGAGGGGGGTATGCAGCGTATGCCCTGGAGATGAAAAGCAAAATCACGGCCGCAGGCCAGACCTGGACAGAGGATATCGCGGCCGACAGCCGGCGCCTCGATTTCGGCCTGCTGCTAAAACCACGTCGCTGACCCTGCTGCTCGGCATGCGGCTGTAATAGTGGGGACGCCTTCTAATGGGCGCCCCTGATTCCCTACTTGTGGAACTTGCGGATGAACTCCTCGACCTCGGGGATGCCGCCCTGGAATACTAAATAACCATTATACGGCTCGCGCTCGGTAATCTCGCCGGCGATGGGGATCGGCATCAAATGGACCTGTAAATAAATTTTCAAAGTCAATTTCCCACGAACCTCAGTTTCACATTAGCCGGCGCAGCAATGCCATGTCCGCTTCGTTCAAGCGAATGCTGCTCCATTGCGGCAGGAGCAGCCCGGGGGCCGCCTGCCCGAGGACCGCAACGAGTCGCCCACTCTGGACCAGCCTCACCTCGACCCGCTCCCTGAGCCCCGGCAGGATCACCGCATTGATCTTTTCCAGGGAGAGCCGCAGACAGAGCGGGCAGCCCGGTTCCGGGAAACAATCGAGAACGGGGATACGAAGCTTGGGCCCGGGGCGATTCGGTCCATGGACGACCACGCCGATGCCGGCGAAGGTGGCGTCCGTGAGCGGGCCGGGGATGCACATGCCATTGCCGTGCAGTTCAAAGACGATTGTTTGGTTGCCGAACATCAGCGGCACCATATAGGTGGCGGTGAACACATGGCTTGTCCCGACCACCGCTCCGCCGAGGGTGGTGTGGAACACCTCCGTGTTCCAGGTCGGAGTATCGTATCCGGCCGGAGTGCGGACATAATAGCCGACGCCGGCGGACTGCCAGTCAATGCCCTGGCATGCGGAACTGACACTGTTGCTTCCCAGGGCATTGAAATGAGCGGTGAACACCAACACATCGCCGGGCTTGACCGGCCCGGCTGGCGCCACGCTCAAATTGTGCGGATACTCCGCCGAAATGCTTAGCGGCCAGGCCAGCGCCAAAAAGAATGCGCAGGGTAGAAGCCAGCGTGTTTTCATTTTATCCTCCCCGCCATGAACGTCAACCCAGCCGCAAGGAGGGCCCCTTCTTCTTCCGGTGACCGAAGACCTGGACCCACCCTCCGCTCTGTTTCCATTCCTGGCAAATCGTACTAGTTATATAAAGCAAGAAAGGAAATATCTCGAATCCGGGTGATAGGCACTTCGGGCGAGTCTTCGCCAACGGGCCTGTTACGAGCGCGGAACGGTCGCGGGATGCCGGGCGCTGAACCCCTACGATTCCATCGCACGCGGGTTTCCCGGATATTGGGGATGCCTTCTAATGGGCGTTCCTAATTCCCTACTTGTGGAACTTGCGGATGAACTCCTCGACCTCGGGGATGCCGCCCTGGAATATTAAATAACCATTGTAGGGTTCACGCTCGGTGATCTCGCCGGCGATGGGGGTCAACATTAAATCCTTTACCTTGCCGAGATCGGTGGTCTGGCCCAGGGCCCAGGCCAGCTTGACGTAGGCCACCTCGGGCAGCATGTTCTCGGCCGGGATGATGCCCTTGGCCATCAAGTCGCGGCCGGTGTCGTAGACGAACATGTGCACGTAGCCCCAGAGCGTCTGCACGGTCATGTAGATGGTCACGCCCTTTTCGGCGGCGCGCACGATGGCCGGGTAGAGCGGCTTGTTGACGTGGCCCAGGCCGGTGCCGGCGATGACGATGCCGCGGTAGCCGTTGTCGACCATCGAGTCGATCATGTCGGGTTGCATGTTGGGATAATAGTAGATCATGCCCACCTTCTCCTCGAAATAGGGCAGGATCTTCACTTCGCGGTCGCTGCGCCGGCGGTTGTAGTCCGGACGCAGCGGTGTGATCTTCTGGCGGTCGACCATGGCCAGCGGGATGTCGCCGATGGTGCGGAAGGTGGAGCGGTAGGAGGAGTGCATCTTGCGCACGCGCCGGTCCGAGGAGCGCTGTGAGCCGACCATGACGATGGGAATGGGCGGGTTCTGCACCATGAAAGAGAGGATGCCGGCCGTGTGGTGCATGGTGTCGGTGCCGTGGCCGATGACGATGCCGTCGATGCCTTTCTTGATCTCCGCGCCGATGGCCTTGGCCAATCCCTTGTACTGCTCGGGGCCCATGTTCTCCGAGAAGACGGCGAACAGCTTCTCCGTGGTCAGGTTGCAGATGTCGGCCAGTTCGGGAACGGCGCCGTAGAGCTCGCCCGGCGAGAAGGCCGGGATGACGGCGCCGGTGCGGTAGTCGAGGCGCGAGGCGATGGTGCCGCCGGTGCCCAGGAGCTTGACGTTCTTCTTCTCCCTGGAGAACGGGAATTCCTTCTCCGGGATCTTGTAGTGCGCCTCCTTGTAGCCGAGTTCCTCCATCTCGCGCACCGTGCCGGCATCGATGCCGATGTTGTAGCCGGTGGCCAGCTTCAGCACGATGTGGCGGTCGTCGTCGTTTTCCGAGCGTGGCAGGACGATGCCGCGGAAGTCGCCGCGCGTCGTCTTGACCGTTGCATCGCTCCAGACGCGGATGTTGAACCTCTTGAGCAGCTCCAGCGCCGGCCCCTTGTAGCCCTTGAACAGGTCGCTCATGCGGCACCGCCCTCGGCGCCGGCGATCTGCGCCGCCACCTCGCGCATGGGCAGGTTGCCCAGCGCCGCCTTGCGCAATTGGCCGGCGATCCAGCGTCCCGCCGCGGCGGGATCCTTCGACCCGGCGATCCGGCGGAACTGTGTCCTCAGGTCGGGCAGCGGCGCCAGGACCTGGGCGGGCTTCAGCCGCTTGAAGTGGATCGTGATCAGGATGGAGTGCAGGTCCATGTTCGGGTGCTCGACCGCCACCGGCAGCATTGTCTTGATTATGTCTTTTTCCAGCTTCTCCCCGTGGATGAAGGCGAACAGGTCGTGGAGGCGCTGGAAATCGAAGCCGGCAGCGGGCCGAAGCCTGCCGAGAAGGTGCTTGAGGTCGTGGCCCAACACCGTCGCCACGAAGCGCGGCTCAACCTGGAAATCGGCATGGATGCTCTCGATTAGGGGGGCCAGGTTGTGCTTCAGCAGGAAAGTGAAGGTGTCGGGCGGCACGGCCCAAGCCCTGAACTGCTCGAGGCGGCGACTGACGTCCGTGGGCATGGCCGAGCGCACGCGCGCGATCAATTCCTCCTCGATGGGGATCGGCGCCGAGTCGGTGTCGGGGTACATGCGGTCGGGGCCGGGCAGGACGCGCTCGAAGATGGTGCGGCCGTCGGGCAGGCCCTTGCGCGTTTCGTTGGGCACGCCGGCAAAAGCGAGGCGGCAGCGCTCCTCGATCGTCTCCAGGGCGGTCTTGACGTCGTCGCGATCCGCCCAGAACACGACCTGGGCGTCCTCATCGCCCGCTTTCAACGCCTTGCGAATATGCTGGTCCAGATTCTCGTCGGACGCCGGAGCGCCGATCGCCTCGGAGTGGAGCATGTTGGGCTTTTCCAGGCAGGCGATCACCTTCAGGCGGTCGGAGATCTCGTCGGCAAAGGACTTGCCCGGCTGGGTGAAGAAGGAGAGGATGCCGCGGAAGCCGGGAAGGTTGACCGCCAGCAGGCGCAGCTTCCTGCTCAGCGCTTCCTTCAGGAGCGGATGGTCGCCATTCATGGCCGCCGCGTCCAGCTCCCTGTGCGCCGGCTTCCAGCCCCTGGCGTCGGGGATGCGCCGGCGCAGATCTTCGCGGATCTCCAGCAGCGCCTTCTGGCGGAAGGCCTCGTTGTGCACCAGCTCGGGGATCCAGGCGATGTGCGCCACCCCCTTGATCTCGACGCGCGTGGCTGCGCGCCAGGAAGCGGAGGTACTGGGCCGCCTCCGCCGCCTCGTCGGGGGTGAGCATGTCGGGATAGGTGACCATTTCCATCAGCGGCATGCCCAGCCGGTCGGTGGAGTAGACGCGCAGGTGGCCCTGGTCTGAGACCTCGCGGCAGGCGTCCTCCTCGACGCTGACCTGAATGATGCGCACCTTCTTCCTGCTCAGCGGGATCTCGCCTTCGATGCCCAGGATGCCGGTGCGCTGGAAGCCGGTGGGGATGCTGCCGTCGAGGTACTGCTTGCGCGTGATGTGCAGCTCGCCGACGATGTTGCAGCGCAGCAGCAGCGCCGCCTCGATGGCGATCTCCATGGCCTGGCGGTTGAGCAGGAAGGGCGGCGTGTCGTCGATCTCGTAGGTGCAGGTCGTCTCGTTCTTGATGCGGTAGATCACGACCTTGCGCGTCTTGAACTCCATCAGCGCCGTGCCGTCGTACTCGCCCAGCTCGGAGAGGGTCGGCCGCATGTGGCGGACGATCTCGGCGTCGAACTCGTCGTGGCCGTGGTAGCGGCCGGCGGGACAATGGCAGAAGAGCTTCTTCTCGGTCTTCAGCTGCTGGTGGATCTCCAGGCCGCATCTGAAGCCCAGGTCGGCATAGGCCTGCCTGCCCGTTTCCCGGCGCGGCGTCCAACCGACCCGTTTCCTGCTCTCGTCGTGGTTCTGCTGCGGATCGAAGGGCTTTTTCATATCTCCTCGGCGAGCGAAAGGCTACTATATGCCCGGTACGCCAGTTTGTCAACGTGCTCCGCCGCGGCCGGCCCCGGCGCCAACAGGGAAATCCACGCCGCGTTGCCGTCCAATCCAACCTTAAGGAGGCGACGCATGAAAAAACTAACTGTCTTCTGTATTGCTTGGACCATGATCTCTGCTTTCGGCCTGCTGGCCAAGACATTCGCGGCGACGCAGTCCCGCGTCCAGATGGCCATCCTGCTCGACACGTCGGGCAGCATGGACGGCCTGATCGACCAGGCGCGGTCGCGGCTGTGGAAGATCGTCAACGAGCTGGCCACGGCCAGGAAAAACGGCCGGGCGCCGCGCCTGCAGGTGGCGCTGTACGAGTACGGCCAGAGCTCCATCCCCGCCGCCCGGGGCTACCTGCGGCTCATCGTGCCGCTGAGCGACGACCTCGACCGCATCTCCGAGGAGCTGTTCAAGCTGAAGACCAACGGCGGCGACGAGTACTGCGGCCAGGTCATCGCAACGGCGGTGCGCGAGCTGGAGTGGAGCGGCGGCAGCGGCGACCTGAAGATGATCGTCATCGCCGGGAACGAGCCCTTCACGCAAGGGACAACCGATTACCGCGCCTCGTGCCGCGCGGCGATAGCGCGCGGCATCATCGTCAACACCATCTTCTGCGGCGACTACCAGGAGGGCCTGCGCACCGACTGGAAGGCCGGCGCCGACCTGGCCGACGGCCAGTACGTGGCCATCGACGCCAACAACGCCCCGCCGCCGATCAGCGCCCCCCAGGACAAGGAGATCGCCCGCCTCAGCCAGGAGCTGAACAAGACCTACGTCGCCTACGGCAAAAACGGCGCCGGCGGCCTGGAGCGGCAGAAGGAGCAGGACATGAACGCGGCCGCGGTCAGCGGCGAGGTCCTGGCGCAGCGGGCGGCGGCCAAGGCGGCCCCGCAATACAGCAATTCCTCCTGGGACCTGGTCGACGCCAAGAAATCGGGCCAGGTCAAGCTGGAGGAGCTGAGCGATGCCGAATTGCCGCAGGAGATGAAGGGCATGACGGCAGCGGAGCGCAACGAGTATGTGGCGGCCATGCAGGGCCAGCGGGAGGAGCTGCAAAAAAAGATCGCCGCCCTGAGCGGCGAGCGCGAGAAATTCGTCCAGAAGCAAATGAAAAGCGGTTCCGCGGCCGACACCCTGGACGAGGCCATCCGCCGCGCCCTGCGCAGCCAGGCGGCGGCCAAGAGCTTCCTTTTTGAAAAGTAACGGGAGGCCGCCATGGAGAAGCGATCAAAAAACAAGGCCATTTTGCTTTTCACGGTGCTGGCGCTGGCCCTCGCCGCCGCGACGGCGCTGAACGCGGACGGCTTCATCGTCATCCCCAGGCCGCCGCGTCCGGGTCCGACGGCCCACTTTCCCCTGGAAGTGACCCGCCACGACGTCCGCGTGGCGATCGACGGGCAGCTGGCCACGACCGTCGTCGACCAGGAGTTCTACAACCCCAACGACTCCCGCCTCGAGGGCTACTATCTGTTCCCCCTGCCCCCCGGCGCCGCGATCAAGGACTTCAGCATGTGGATCGATGGCCGCGAGACCCGGGCCGAGCTGCTCGACTCCGCCAAGGCGCGCGGAATCTACGAAGACATCGTGCGCCGGCTGCGCGACCCGGCCCTGCTCGAATACGACGGCCGCGGCGTATTCAAGATGCGCGTCTTCCCCATCGAGCCCCGCAGCCGCAAGCGGATCAAGATCTCCTACCACGAGGTCCTGGAAAAGAGCAACGGCGCCATTTCCTATTTTTACCCGCTGGGCACCGAGAAGTTCTCGGCCAGGGCCATCCCCGAGGTGAGCATCGTCCTGGACATCCATTCGCCGTCGCCGCTGGCCGGGATTCATTGCCCCACCCACCCGGTGGAGGTCTCCCGCCCCGGGCAGGGCCGGGCCACGGTGCGCTACAGCGGCCGCGACGTCCTTCCCGACAGCGACTTCCGCCTGTTTTTCACCCCCGCCACGGGCCGCCTCGGCTTCTCCCTGCTGGCCTTCCGGCCGGCCGGCCAGGACGGCACCTTCTTCTTCAGCGCCTCCCCGAGCTTCGCCAACAGCAGCGCCGACGTCGCGGCCAAGGACATCACCTTCGTCGTCGACACCTCGGGCAGCATGGCCGGCCGGGCCATGGAGCAGGCGCGCAGCGCCATGGCCTATTGCCTGGGCCGGCTGAACCGCGCCGACCGCTTCAACGTCGTCCGTTTTTCCACCGAAGCCGAATCCCTGTTCCAGGGCCTGGCTCCGGCATCGGAGGCGAACCGTCGCCGGGCGAAGGAGTTCGTCGCCGCCTGGCAGGCCGCCGGAGGCACTCACTGCGAGGAGGCGCTACAAATCGCTCTGGGCGAGGCGGGATCTCCCGACGAAGGGGCTGGACGCTTGCGGGTGGTCGTCCTGATCACCGACGGCAGGCCGACCATCGGCGAGACCGACGACGAGGCGCTGCTGCGCCTCGTTCGCCGCTCCGGCAGCGCGAAACTGCGACTTTTCCCGGTGGCCATCGGCAGCGAGATCAACACCCATCTGCTGGACGGGTTCGCCGAGCAGACCCGCACGTTCCGCACCTACATCCCCATGGGGGAGGAGATCGAAAGCGGCATTTCCCGCTTCTACGACAAGATCAGCTCCCCGGTCCTGAGCGACGTCCGCCTCGACATCGCGGGGAGCGCCCGCACCTCGCACATCCACCCGCGCCAGCTGCCCGATCTCTACAAGGGATCGACCTTGACCGTCGTCGGCCGCTACCAGGGCGCCGGCGCCATGACATTCACCCTGCGCGGCAAGGTCAATGGTCGCAGCGAGGAGTTCGCCTTCCGTGCCGACCTCCCGCAGCAGAGCCTGGACCACGATTTTCTGCCGCCGCTGTGGGCCGCCCGCCGGGTCGGCTATCTGCTCGACCAGATCCGCCTGCACGGCGAGAGCAGGGAGCTGATCGACGAGGTGACCCGCCTGGCCCGGCAGTACGGCATCGTCACCCCCTACACCAGTTACCTGATCGTGGAGGACGAGAAAGGACGCCTGCAGCGGGGCGACCTGGCCGCCGGCGACATGACCGTTGGCGGCGTTGCCTCCGCCCCGGCGCTGGAGCGCGAGCAGCGCGAGGAGTTCGCCGCCATGAAGGACAAGTCGGGATCGGGCAGCGTGCGCGCCAGCACGGAGCTCCAGAAGCTGAACCAGGCCGAGGCCGTTGCCGATACGCGGAGCGGCAACGCGCAGCGCCAGCTGGCCCAGCAGACCCGGGTCGTCCAAGGCCAGGCGTTCTACTTCAACAACGGCTCTTGGGTCGACGCCCGCATTCAGGGCCGGAGCCGGCAGCGGGTCCAGCGCATCGCTTTCGCCTCAGCCGAGTATTTCTCCCTGCTGAAAAAGCAGCCCGAGCTGGCACCGGTTCTGGCGCAGGGGCGCAACGTCCGCTTCGTCCAGGGGGACCAGGTCGTCGAAATTTACGACGCCGCCGCCGGGGAATGAATCAGCGGGCGGTGGCGAAGATGTGGAAGGCGGGCGGCTGCAGCAGGTGCTTCTTCACCGTGCACGACTGGGCCGCCTGGACCACGGCGGCCCGGTATTTTTCCGGGAAGGAGGCGGGCAGGACGATCTCGATGTTCACCCGGCCGATCCGGTGGCTGTTCGCGTCCCATTCCATGATCTGGCGCAGCTCGATCTCGCTCGCGTCGATGCCGCGCCCCTGGCAGAAGGAGAGGACGTAGAAGCCGGCGCAGGTCCCCAGCGAGGCCAGGAACAGATCGAACGGCGAGGGGGCGCTGTTCTCGCCCCCGGCCTCCCGGGGCTGATCGGTCTGGTGAACGAAGCCGTTGTACTCGGCCTGCACTTTCTTGCCGCCTTTGAATGTGATCTTCATGTCCATGATGCATCTCCTCGCATGATTTCGCTCCGCTCCCTGCCTGCCCGGGTCACAATTTAATGCCGGACTGGGCCAGCATCAGGATGATCTGCACGTACGCTTCCTGGCCTTCCTTGGCCAGGTTGCCATCGCCGTCGTAGATCTGGAAATGGGGAATGGAACTCAGGTTGTACTGGCGGGCGAGCGGCGAAGCCCAATCGATGCCCTGGACCCCCTTGCGGTTGATGTCCACCTGGATCACCGCCAGGTCGGGGCGCTTTTTCCCAAGCTTGACCAGGAGCGGCGATATCTTTTTGCAGGGCGGGCAATAGTCGCTGTAGAAGTCGACGATGTTCACCTTCCCTTTCTGCAGGTGGGCTGTGATGGCGAGCTCGGCGCCCGGCTGGAAGGCGTTTACGGCATGGCTGCGGTTCAGGCGGGTATAGGCCAGGTAGCCCAGCAAGGCGAGCAGGCCCAGGATAGCCACCATCCAGGGACGCACGGCGCTCGGGGCGTCCTGGCGCAGGGGCGATACCTTATCGGGGTCGAAGAATTGTTCCTTCTTGGCGGTCACCGCTCCGCAATGGATGCACTTGTAGTTCTGGTCGGGAGTGAATTGATTGCAGTTCGGGCAAACCATGCGGCCTCCTGAGGGAGCATTATAACCAATCGGGTTTAATTCCGCAAACGAATCAGCGCGGCCGCGACAGCTTCTTCAGCTGCCGCCGCGCCCTCTCGGCCAGCCCGGTATGGGGATTGGCCTCGATGCAGGCGTGGAAGCCACGCGCCGCCTCGGCGCGGTCGCCGGCCAGCTCCATGGTGCGCCCGTAGATGAAGGCATCGTAGAAAAGCCACAACCGCGCCATGAAGTCGCCCCGGGCCCTGGCGAGCAGGCGCGTGTACGCCTCGCGCGCGGCCTGGGCGGCTTCCGTCGCCCGCCCCGAGCGGGCCAGGAAATAGCAGGCCGAGATCTCGGCCAGGTGGCCGAACTCCAGCGAGTTGTGGAAAATGTCATCGAACAGGAATTTCGCCCGCGGAAGATCGGCGTCGGCAAGCACCAGGGCGCGGCCCAGCAGCAGCCTGAGCTCGCGCAGGTCGACGGCTCCCAGCGGCCATTTTTCCAGATCGCGCGCCGCGGCCATTGCGGCGGCATAGTCGCCCTGGAACAGGCGGCCCATGGCCTGGCCATAGCGGGCGATGTCGGGGACCAAGAGCTTGAGCTTGGCAATCTCGTCGCTTGCCCGTCCGTTCATGCCCTGCTGCAGGTAGACGCAGGACTTGAACAAGCTCACACCGAAAGTCTGGAAGCCCCAGAACTTGGAACTGTCGGCGAACGTCTCCTGCAACCGGCGTAAGGCGGCGTTGGGGTCACCTTTCAGCACTTCCATCTCGCACAGCCGTTCGTTGGCGTCGTTGTTGCCGGGATACGCCCGCAATGCCTGCAGCAGTGACATTTCCCCATCGGCGTAGCGGCCGAGCCCCACCTCGAGATCGCCCTGGAGATAGAGCAGGGCCGAGCGCAGGTATGGGTTTTGCAGGGGAAAACTCAGTGCTTCGGCGATCAGGCCGCGGGCGTTCTTCAGGTTGCGCCTCTTGACACGCTCTTGGTAGGCGTTGTTGACCCGGGTGTAGACTCGGCGCAGCGTGTCGGGCGAATCCCAGAAAGTGCGGACCTCATCCCGGGCCCGCACCGTCAGGCGCCCCTGGCGATCGATATCCAGGATATCGCCCATGCTCCCCTCTTCGAAGCGGGCCCGCCCCTCCTGCTTCCAGCGGTTCTCGATCATGCGCACCTTGGCGGGCAGAATGAACAGCGTCCCTACAAAGGCGATATTCGCCCTGTAGTCTGCCATCAGGTTGGGTATTCCCTTGATGACCACCCAGCCGGTCGCATCGGGAACAAAGCCGTTCTCGGCAATGAAGGACATGTGGGAGAAAAGGTTGTTGACACCGAAGAACATGAAGCGGGAGACGCCGGCTACGCTCCCCTGCGGGAAAGTCTCGAACGTTCCCGGGTTGGTATAGATGAATTTCTTGATGCCGCGCATGAAGACCATGGCGAAGGGGTACATGCTCTGGTACTGCTGGACGGAGAGCAGCGCATCGGCCTCGCCTCTCCTGCCGCTCGACAGCATCGTGACCGCGTAGGGCTTGATCACGCGCACGTAGTCGTAGGAATCGAACTCGTAATCGCGCAGGAAAAGCCCGCGACACAGCAGTGTTCCATGCCCATCCAGAATGGCCTGCTGGCACACGAGTTCGTCACTGATGATCGAGCTGGCAGATGGGAAGACCGGAGGCAGCGGCGGGACCAGCAGGACGAATACCACTCGGCGGCCGTTCAACTGCAAGCCGCCGACATTGGCCTCCAGGCCCGTTCCCTGGGGAATGGGAACGGAGCTGCCAGTGGCATGAGCGTGAAAAACGGTCCACGGCGAAAAATCCCTGCGCCAAAGGCGGACACCCAGGCGGTTGCGCGCCTCCAGCACGCTTCCCTGCGGCCGCAGATCATGCACTGACTGCGAGCCGAATGTGGCCCGGAAGCCGAACCAGGCCAGGATCGCCAGCAGCGCGGCGGCCAGGGCCCACTTGCGCCGCCCACGATTCACGCTGAGGAACAGACGCTGCGGCCAGGAGAGCCTGTTTTTTTTAAAGAAGCCAGCCATGGCGCCGGCGTCGCGGAAGCGGCGGGCCGGCGATTTTTCCAGAGCCTTGCCCAGGCCGAGACGCAGGAAGCGCGGCAGGCCGTTGTCCACCGGCGCCAGCGGCTCCGGCCGCTGGTTGAGCTGCCTGAAAATGACCTCCATGGTGTTGGGATGCTCGAAGGGGTGGCGGCCCGAGAGGGTGCGGTAGAGCACCAGTCCCAGCTGGTAGACGTCGGACGGGAAGCCGATGGCCCCGCCGCAGATCTGCTCGGGCGACATGTAATAGGGCGAGCCGACGATCTCGCCGACCGACGAGGTCTTTTCCATGTCCTCGATCTCCTTGGCCAGGCCGAAGTCGAGGATCTTGACCCGTTGCTCCCCGTCGATCAGGATGTTGGCCGGCTTCAGGTCGCGGTGAATGATGCCGTTGCGGTGCAGGATCGCGATGGCCTCCGCGATGTCCAGGAAGATCGGCTTGAAGTCGGGCCAGCGGCAGCAGCCCCGCTTTTCCAGGAAGGATCTCAGGCTGCCTCCGGCGGCCAGCTCCATGACCAGGAAATGGATGTCCTGCCAGCTCTCCAGGGAGAAGATCTTGATGATGCGTTCGTCGCTGATCCGGCGCGAAAGGTTGATCTCGCGCTGGACGCGCAGAAACTTCTTCTCGTTGACCGTCAGCTTGGGATTGAGGAACTTGAGCGCCACCCGCGAGTTCAGCGTCGCGTCCAGGGCCTCGAAGACGATGCCGAAGCCGCCCTGGCCGATCAGCTTTTCCAGGCGATAGCGGTTGTTGACCATCGTCCCCGGTTTCAGCTGTACCAGGTTCAGGTAGGCCAGCTCCAGGGAAGCGCTCCCGTCGCTGCGCTCGTACCCGCGGTCTCCCTGGCCTCCGGGGCTGGGAGTGAAGGTATCCCGGTTTTCTTTCACGTTCTCCTTGCAATGGGAAGTGGAAATGGTAGCAATTCCCAGGGTGAAATGCAACCGTCGGCGCGCCTCTGGCGCGCATCCCTTGCCCATAGCCGTTGGGACGTGCTATCATTTTTTGCCTGGAGGAAAACATGAAAAAAAGCGCTTGGGTACTCATGCTGCTGCCGATCCTGGCCCTGGCCCAGGAACCGGTGGATTTCGCGACCTATTTCGTCGACCGCACCATGCGCGTCGACGTCTTCCATACCGGCGATGCCAAGGAAGAATCGTACACGCTCGACCGCGTCAAGGAAGAAGGACCGTGGGCGGGCAACCCGCGCCGCCTCATTGTTCCCTTCGAGCTGGGCCGCTACCTGCTGCGCGTCAGCGATGCGGCCAGCGGCAACCTCATCTACAGCAAGGGCTTCGACAGCTATTTCGGCGAGTACAAGACCACCGAACCGGCCGCCAACGGGATCAAGAAGACCTTCTCTGAGTCCCTGCTCATCCCCTTCCCCAGGAGCAGGATCCGCGTCGAAATCCTGCTGCGCGACCGCGAGAACCGGCCGCAGCCGTTGTTCAGCCGCGAGATCGACCCCGACGACATGTTCATCGTGCGCGAAAAGCCCGTCGCCGCCGTCGAGGTGATCGAGCAGGTGAAGAGCGGCCCGCCTGCCGGCAAGGTCGACCTGGTCATTCTTGGCGAGGGCTACACTGCCGCCGAGAGGGAAAAGTTCGCCAGTGACCTGGCGTTCTTCACGGACACGCTCTTCAGCCAGGAGCCGTACAAGACCCACAAGAATCGCTTCAATGTCACCGGCCTGCTCAAACCGTCGCAGGAGAGCGGCTGCGACGAGCCGAGCTACGGCTCCTTCAAGAACACGGCGCTGGGCGCCGCCTTCGACTCCTTCGGCTCGGAGCGCTACATGCTGGTCGAGGACAACCGCGCCTGGCGCGATGTCGCCGGCAGCGTCCCCTACGACGCGGTGATGATCATGGTCAACTCGCCGCGCTACGGCGGCGGCGGCATCTACAACCTCTACTGCACCTTCACCAGCGACGACCAATGGCGGCAGTACTTGTGCCTGCACGAGTTCGGCCACTCGTTCACCGGCCTGGCCGACGAATACTATACGTCAGCGGTGGCCTACAACGAGTTCTACCCAGCCGGCATCGAGCCGCTCGAGCCCAACATCACCGCCCTGCTCGATCCCACGAACGTGAAATGGAAAGAGCTGGTAACGAAAAAAACCGCCGTGCCCACCCGGTGGGAGAAAGCGGCCTACGAGGCGATGGAGATGGTCTACCAGAAGAAGCGCCAGGAGACGAACGAGAAGATCGCCGCCCTGAAGCGCGCCAACGCCCCCAAGGCGGAGATCGACGCCCTCGTTGCGCACAGCAACGAGATGTCGCGGC
>JALOLC010000068.1 GCA_025456175.1 Acidobacteriota bacterium
TGCGCCATGTTCTCGCTCAAGCCGGGCAGGCGGACGGCATCGGCGCTCAGGAAATCCCTGCCATTCTCCTTGAGCCACTTGCCGCTGAAGGCCGCCTCGACACGTACTTCACGCCGGCTCAGGGAGAGGAGCTTCTTGACCTCCACCTTGTCGACCGGGAAGAGCCTTTTCAACAGCCCGGCGATGAACTTGCCGCTGTCCGCAGCAGCATCGTTGTAGCGGTTGAACACCCCGCGCGCCGCCACCAGCAGGGTGCCGGAGGCGCCGTCGGCGGCCAGCTGCACCGCGCCCGAAACATCGACGCCGCTCCCTGTCCCGTCTCCGGCGGGCAGTTTCTCCAGAACAAGTGCTTCCAGGTTCCAGGCATCGCGCCCCAGGAGGCGATAGGGGAAAAATTCCTGCTGCACCTGCCAGGGGTCGAGATAGACAGCATGGGGTCCCTCTTTGACCTTGAGCCAGAACTCCCCTATCTGCTGCCAAGCCGGCACATCCGCGGCAAAGGTATTGCCGCTGGCGACAGCCAGCAGTTCGGCCCCGATCCCGGCCTGGCTCAGCATGGCGCGCAGCAGCAGCGCCTTTTCCAGCCGCGTCGCATAGTGGCTCAGGAACACGCGCTCCGTTGGCCGCGGCAGCCAGCCGGTGGCCTCGTTGCCCAGGCGACAACCCTGCAATTCGCCCGCAACCACTTTCTGCAGCTCGGCCAGCAGGTCGGGCCGGGCGGGGAACTGCGCTTTCAGCTTTTCGATCCGCTCCAGCAACCGCGGGGGAAGCGGCGCGGAATCGTTGGCCAGGGCCAGCGCCCGGGGCCAGTCAGGGGCGGTGGAAAAAACGACGGCCGGCTCGGAGCCGGCGGGAGCCAGCGCCTCATGGACGGCGGGCGGCAGGGCGGTCCGCTCGAAGACATAGAGCTTGCCCGCACCCGTGTCGCTCACCTGCGCATCCATTTGCCTGCCGAAAACACGGTAGCGCAGCGCTTGACCGGAGGGAACGCTGATCTCCAGCCGGTACTTGTCGACGGGGAAATCCCGGGCCAGGAGTTCGCGGCCCGCGAAAGCGGGAAAGAAGCCGGCCTGGGTGTGAATGCGGTATTTCAGGTCGACCACCGCTCCCCGCTCCAGGGCGACATGGGTGACCACCATCTCGCGCAGCCCGGCGAAATCGGCGAAGCGGTGGGCGGCGAAGGGCAGCACCTCGTTGAAGGCGTTCTCCGGCGAAGCGACCTTGCGGCCGTCGGCCATGGTGGTCTCTGACTTCAGGACCTCCAGCTTCTGGAAGTCGGGATTATAAACAATGAACGTTTCGCCCAGGACGCGGTTGACCGCGAAATACGTATCGAGGCGCGCCTGCTGCTCAACCGTCATGTCCCAGGAGCCGTCCTCGTGCAACTCATAGGTGACCGCCAGGTTGAGATACCGGGCGTCGTGGCTGGGAAGAGAGAAAAGAAAGCCCGCGGCCAGGACCGCCAGGCACAATAACGTCAGCCGCCTCATTTTTCACCTCCACGGGAAAGCAGCAGGGTCGTTTCCATGATCTTCTTGAATTCCAGAACGCCGCGGCGCACGCTCTCCCAGTCCCCGGGCTGGCCGATCCTCTTTTTCAAGACCAGCTTGGCCCGGATATCGAGGCGGTTGCTGCCCGCCTTGAATTCACCGCTGAACTCGGCGCCGCTGCCGCTCACTTTCTGCAGGGCCGGAGCCGGAACCGCCCGCCATTGCCCGGGGAAACTCATGGTCTCGCGCACCTCCACCTGCTGCGAGCTGCGCAGGCGGAAAGGGTATTTTCTGCTTTCCAGGCCAGTGTTGAGCCTCAGGAAGCCCAGGATGCCCTGGAAGGGAAGCACCGCCGACAACGGCCGGACCAGGGCTGTCCGCTCCCCTTTTTTCAGCCAGCCGGGGATTTCGATCTCGAACTCGACGAGCATCGGCTTGGAAATGTCATAGGGGTCGGGGAAGACGGCAGCGGAAATCCGCGCCGCCGGGTGCATGCGGAAGTACTCCTTCTGCAGCTCGCCGGCCCAGAGGTGGACGGGGTAGCGGGTGAAGGCCCGCCGCAGGCTGGAGTCGGATTGCCCCTCGGCCTCGAGGCGCACGCGGCCCCTCAGGGTGCCGTCGCTGCCGATGGTCGAGTCGAGGCGGTAGCGGACGTAATGATTCTCCGCCGGCGAGACCGGCGTGGAAGCCAGGTCGGCCCCCTCGGGGATGCCCATCAGGTATTCCTGCTGCTGCTCGGCCGACGACCAGAGCTCGCGCACGCCCGGCACCCAGGTGGGGTCGAGCAAGTGGTACTGGTTGTTCACCTTGACCAGGGTGACGCTGTGGTTGAACTGGTCGGCTGGAATGCGGTCGATGCGCGAGCCGGCCATGGTCATGGCCGGGTAGGACTCGAAGCCGGCGGCGCGCAGCATGGTGATGAGCATGCCCGCCTTGTCCTTGCACACGCCGCAGCGGTCGCGGAAAGTCATCGTTCCCTTGTGCAGCGTATAGCCCTCGCCCGGGCCCATGGAAATGCCGGAATAACGGATCTCCTCGGCCACCCAGTGGGTCAGGCGCGAGATCTTTTCCCAGTCGTTCTTGGCGCCGCGGATGATCTCATCCACCTTGGCCTTGATCTCGCCGTCGAACTCGAACGAGCCGTAGTCCTCGTTCACCTTGTAGAACCAGAGCGACTTCGCCTGCCAGTCGGGCGAAGTGGAAACGAGCAGCTTGGGGGCCACGTCGGAGGGGTCGACCATGTCGGCCTCTTCAGCGAAGGGCGCGATGTCCTGCACCTCCCAGAAGTACTCGACCTGGTCGCCGAGCAGATGGGCATGGTGGCGGGCCTGGCCGTTGTACATCTCGAACTGCAGCTTTTTCGTCGCGGGCAGTCTCAGGCGGTAACTCTTCACCATGACGGGGATGGTCGAATAAAACGGAACGATGTCGTAGAAATGGCCCTTCATGGGCGGCACATAGCGGTCGTCCGCCGGTCCGGCGTCGCCCGCTGCGTCGGCGGCGAGCAGGGCATAGGTGAATCCCTTCTGGTAGGTCTTGACCCAGATCCCGTCCCCGGCCTCCAGTCGTCCGGCCGGGGCAATGATCTCGCGCGCCCCCCAGTAGATGGCCCGAGCCGGGGCGGGATAGTCGCGGATCGCGGACAAGGGGACGCTCTCCCCTCCGCCGCCAGCGCGCAGGACCTTCATTTCCTTGACCGCGACGAAAGCCGACAACGGGTCGTAGCCGAAGGTCAGCGACTGCAGTTCCTTGGCCCCCTCGGCGTCCAGCACCTTGTAGAGGACCTCCTTGTCGACGTGGCTCAGGCCCGAATCCTCGACGCGCACCGCGGTGCGGTCGAAAACCACCAGGTAGTGAGCCCCGGGGAATTCCTTGGCCGTGCCGGCACCGGCCAGCTGCTGGTGCAGGTCATCCTGGGCCGGAGCGGAGAGGGAAGCCAGGATGAGGCCAACGAGAAGAAAAATCTTTTTTTTCATGGGTGACACCTATTTTTTTTCCGCTTTTTCGGCCTTGGGCTCCGCCTCTTCTACCGGCATGGCAAAGAAGGCGTCTGCGAGCTCGGGATTGATCTCGATGGCCTCGATGGTCATCTGCATCTGCGTCTGGCCGTTCATCTTGTTCTCAATGGCGAAGGGCATCATGTGCCCATCGACCGGCTTGTAGTCGCCATAGAGCACCTCGACCAATGACTCGCTCTCCCCTGCTTTCACAACCAGCGTGGACTTGATGTCGATGCCGCTCGTGGCGTCGAGGAAGTAATGGATCTCCCTGCCGTCGGCCTTGGTCAGCTTCAGCTTGAACACCGGGGCGCCCGCCATATCTTCCCTGCCCAGCAGCTCCAGCTTGTGGCCCTTCTCCCTGAAGACCACCAGCGGGTTCTCGAAGTCGGCCTGGTCTGCGAACAGCTTGCCTTGCTCCTGGGGCATCGCCTGCGCCTTTTCGGACAGGAAGGGCATGATCCACCACGCGGTGGCGCCGTCGAACGCCTGAACGATCTTCTGGCCCTGGAAGATCGATTCCACGCGCATCTGGCTGGGGCTCTTCTGCCACAGGGCCATGGGCATCTCCAGGCCCTGGGCCGGGATGACGATCTTGCCCGTCATCTTCCATGACTTCAGGGACTTCAGCCTGTCCAGCCCGCCGTGGGCCTTGTAGTTCATGGCCAGCACCTCGTCCAGGGTCTGCGCGCAAAGCGGCGCCCCCAAGGCCAGGAGCGTTACCGTCACCAAGAAGAATTTTTTCATGTGATTCCACCTCGCAGAGTTCATTCTAGCACAAAGCATTGTAAATACGTTATACGAAGAAAGCGGCGTGAAGTTCGCCCAAAAAATGAATCAAACTTCAGTGAAAAGTGAAAAAGCAACCTCAATAAAACAAGCTGTTGGAGACGTGTTCTACCTTTTCACTTTTTACTTTTTACTTTTCACTATTCAAAAAGACCAGGAATGCCGCATGGTTGCCTTTCCCCCATCACTTGATTTGTTTTCCCTGCTGCTTTACAATTGAAAATCGTGTCCCGGATCAACGGATCCCCGGGGAGGAAAATGGCGGACCGCAAAAAAGAACTGCTGCTCGCGGCCAGGAAAGCGCAGGAAAAGGCCTATGCCCCGTACTCCAATTTCCACGTGGGGGCGGCCGTGCGCGGCGGCGACAACAGGATCTACTCAGGCTGCAACGTGGAGAACGCCTCCTACGGCCTGACCTGCTGCGCCGAGCGCAACGCCATTTTCGCCATGATCGCCGCCGGTGAACAGCGGATCCGCGAGGTCCTGGTCATCGGCGACAGCAGCGAGTTCCTGCCGCCCTGCGGCGCCTGCCGCCAGGTGATCGCCGAGTTCGCCGCGCGAGGGACGAAGGTCCACATGTGCAACGGCAAGGGCGAGTGCCGCACCGCCACCGTCCGCGAGCTGCTGCCCTTCCGCTTTCAGCTGAGCAAGGACGAGACATGATCCACCTGGACAGGGAAACGCTGGTCAAGATGATCGACCACACCGAGCTGAGCTCCCACTCGGGCGAAAAGAAAATCGCCAATCTCTGCAGCGAGGCGCGCAGCTTCGGCTTCTATACCGTCTGCATCAATGGCGGCTATACGCGTTACGCCTCGGAGAAGCTGCAGGGCAGCGGCGTGCTGGTCTGCGCCGTGGTCGGCTTTCCGCTGGGAGCCGGCACCCGCAGCGCCAAGGCGTACGAAGCCAGGGAAGCCGTGGCCAACGGCGCCGCCGAGATCGACATGGTGCTCAACGTCGGCGCCCTGCGCGACGGGAAGCTCGACGCGGTGCGCGACGACATCCGCGCCGTGGTGGAAGCCAGCGGGCCGGCGCTGGTCAAGGTGATCCTCGAGACCTGCTTCCTGACCGACGAGGAGATCGTCGTTGGCTGCGAGCTCTCGGTCGCGGCCGGGGCCAAATTCGTGAAGACGTCGACCGGCTTCGGCGCCTTTGGGGCGTTTCCGGCCCATGTGCGCCTGATGCGCCAGACGGTGGGCCCGGAGATCGGGGTCAAGGCCTCGGGCGGCATCCGCAACTTCAAGGACGCCTGGCGGCTGATCCAGGCCGGCGCCTCGCGCCTGGGGGTGAGCGCCTCGGTGGCCATCGTCGAGGGGCTGTCATTGTACAAATTCGCGCCGGCGGCCTGGCTGGAGGAGGAGATCCCCTGCCATTTCTGCCCGTCGCGCTTCGCCAACCTAGACAAGCAGCCCAAGGCGGTCTACGCCTACTACAAGAAGAAATGCCTGGCCTGCCCGCACCTGGAGACATTCAATAAATTCTACGAGTAGAGGAGAACCGATGAACGGCTGGATGGGCAGGATCGTCATGGTGGATTTGGGCGGCCACAGCCAGAAGGAGATCCCCGTCGACGGCGAGACGCGGCGCCGCTTCCTCGGCGGCCGCGGCCTGGGAACCAAGCTGTACAGCGACCTGTGCCCGGTCCCGATCGATCCCTTTGCCGCCGCGAACGCCCTGCTCTTCATGACCGGGCCGCTGACCGGCACGGTCATGACCTCGGGGCGCTATGAGGTCGTGTCGCGCTCGCCGCTGACCGGGACCATCTGCGACTCCAGCTCGGGAGGCAGCTTCGGCGCCGCGCTCAAGGGTGCCGGCCTCGACGGCCTGGTGGTCACCGGCAGGGCCGAGCGCCCGGTCTACCTCTATGTCCACGACGGCATCGTCGAGGTGCGCGACGCCTCCGCCATATGGGGCCTGGATACGCAGAAGACCCAGAAGGCGGTCCAGGAGCTGACCTCAGCCAAGGCCTCGGTGGCCTGCATCGGTCCGGCCGGCGAAAACCGGGTCCTGTTCGCCGCCATCATGAACGACAAGGACCGTGCCGCCGGCCGCGGCGGCATGGGGGCGATCATGGGGGCCAAGAACCTGAAGGCCATCGCCGCCCTGGGGGGCCAGGCGACAGCCATCGCCGACGCCGATGGCTACAAGGCCATGGCCGCCCGCCTCGACCGCGCCGTCGACAAGAACCCGGTGACCGGCAAGTCGCTGCAGGTGCTGGGCACCTCGGTGCTGGTCAACGTCATCAACGCCCATGGCATGTTCCCCACCCGGAACTTCCGCGGCGGCGTGTTCAACGACGCCGAGGGGACCAGCGGCGAAAAGATCGCCGAGTCGCTGCTGCAGCGCCAGAGCGCCTGCTACAAGTGCCCGATCGGCTGCGGCCGCACCACGCGCACGAAAAGCAGGAACGGCGAGGGTCCCGAGTACGAGACGGTGTGGGCCTTCGGCGCCCACCTCGGCATCAGCGACCTGACGGCCATCACCGAGGCCAATTACGCCTGCAACGAACTGGGCCTCGACACCATCACCATGGGCAGCACCATCGGCTGCGCCATGGAGCTGCACGAATCCGGCGCCCTGAAGGAAACGATGCTCTGGGGTGACGCCGCCAGGCTCGCGGGCTGGGTTGAGGACACCGCCTACGGGCGCGGCTTCGGCGCGGAGCTCGCCCTGGGCTCCAAGCGCCTGGCCGCCAAATACGGCCGTCCCGAGCTGGCCATGCAGGTCAAGGGGATGGAGATCCCGGCCTACGACCCGCGCGGCGCCCAGGGCATGGCCCTCTCCTACGCCACCTCCAGCCGCGGCGGCTGCCACATGCGCGGCTACATGATCATGCCCGAGATCCTGGGTCACCCGGTCTTCCTGGACCGCTTCGTCACCGCCGGCAAGCCCGAGATCGTGGCCCTCATCCAGGACATCTCGGCCGTGGTCGACTCGGCCGTCCTCTGCCGCTTCCTGCAGTTCGCCATGGGCATCTCCACCCTCAGCGAGATGCTGCGCACCGTCACCGGCCTCGACTTCGGCGACGAGGAGCTGCTGGCCATCGGGCGCCGCATCTACACGCTGGAGCGGCTGTACAACAACCGCGCCGGCTTCACTCGCAGCGACGACACCCTGCCGCCGCGTTTCTTCAACGAGGAGTTCCAGACCGGGTCCTCGCGCCACCGCGTGGTGCGCCTGGACGAGATGCTCGACGGCTATTATGCCGTGCGCGGCTGGGACACCCAGGGGTCGCCCACAAAGGCGACCCTGGCCGCGCTGGGCTTGTAAAGTGGCCGGGGCGATCGAGGTCAAATTCTATTCGCTGCTGAGGCGGCGACTGGGGAAGGCGTCCCTCGCGCTCGAGGCCGACGGCCTGACCGTCCTGGAGCTGCTGCTCCTGGCGGAAAAGCGGGCTGGTCAATCCTTCCTGGACGAGCTCCTGGACCGAGAGCGGGGCCTGCTGACGGGGACGATGATCCTGGTCAACGGCGAGAATGTCCGCCTGAAGCAGGGCCTGGAAACGCGGGTGGGTGCCGGCGACACGGTCGATCTTTTTTCCCCCGCCGGCGGCGGCTGAGGCCAAGCGAGGCAACATGGCAAGCGGCATGTACGAGATCATATCGAAGAAGCGGGACGGTCTGGAACTGAACCGGGAAGAGATCGCCTTCGTGATCTCCGGCTATGTCAGGGGTGACATCCCCGATTACCAGGTCGCGGCCTGGCTGATGGCGGTTTATTTGCGCGGTCTGAATGACCGGGAATTGGCCGACCTCACCGAGCTCATGCTCGCCTCGGGCGATGCCATCGCCCTGGACGGCGTGCCCGGCAAAAAGATCGACAAGCATAGCACCGGAGGCGTCGGCGACAAGATCAGCTTCATCGTGGCGCCGCTCGTCGCCGCCTGCGGCGTCCGCGTACCCATGCTCTCGGGCCGCGGCCTGGGCCATACCGGCGGCACCCTGGACAAGCTGGAGGCCATCCCGGGCATGAACGTTTTTCTGGGTCCAGCCAAGTTCCGCGAAGTCCTGGCCCAGACCGGCATGGTCATCTGCGGCCAGACTGAGAACATCGTCCCGGCGGACAAGAAGCTGTACGCGCTGCGCGACGCCACCGCCACCGTCAGCAGCATCCCGCTCATCGCCTCCTCGATCATGAGCAAGAAGCTGGCCCTGGGCTCCGACGGCATCGTGCTCGACGTCAAGACCGGCAGCGGCGCCTTCATGCGGGAGGAGGCCGACTCCATCCGCCTGTGCCGCACCATGGTGGCCATCGGCGAGAAGACCGGCCGCCCCTGCCTGGGGATCATCTCCAACATGGACCAGCCGCTGGGCCGCGCCGTGGGCAACAGCCTGGAGATGATCGAGTCGCTCGAGGCGCTGAAGGGCCGCGGCCCCGCCGATGTCATGGAGGTGACCTTCGCCCTCGGCTGGTGCATGCTGCAGGCGGCGGGGCAGGAAATGGCGTACGCCAAGGCCGTCGAGAAATTCTCCGCCGCGATCGCCTCGGGCCGCGCTCTCGAGGTGTTCCGCCGCTTCATCGCCGCCCAGGGGGGCGACCCGTGCGTTTGTGACGATTATTCGCTGCTGCCCGCCAGCCGGCACCAGGAGGACTTTCTCGCCCCGGCTGCGGGGCACGTGCAGCGCATCGACTCCTTTGAAGCGGGCATGGCCGCCATCGACACCGGCGCCGGCCGCCGCCGCAAGGAGGACGCCGTCGCCCACGGCGCCGGCTTCATCTTCCATGCCAATGTCGGCGATGCGGTCGCCAAGGGCCAGAAGATCGTCACCATCAATTCCGACCGCCCCGAGCTCCTGCCCTCGGTCCGCGAGCGGCTGGCCGCGGCCATCCGCATCGGCCCGCAGCCGGCCGCCAGACCGAAAATGGTCTTGCATCGGGTGGACAAGGACGGCGTCAACCCCTGGCCCTACTAAGTGACAAAAAAATATAAAAGCATTTTTTTCGATGCCGACGACACGTTGTTCGATTATCCGCAGGCCGAGCGTGCCGCCCTGTCGGCTTGCCTGGATGAATTCAGGATCACACATGAAGCGGAAGCCTTCATCGCCGCCTATCGCCGGCACAACCATGATGTCTGGATGGAATTCGAGCGCGGCGAAACCGACCAGGCCACGCTGCGCGTGGAGCGCTTCCGCCGTTTGGCCGTCGAGCTCGGGATCGCGGGCCTGCCCCTGGATCGGGTCAGCTCCTTCTACCTGGAAACGCTCTCCGGCCAATCGCAGCTGCTGCCCGGGGCGCTGGAGCTGGTGCAGGAGCTGGCGAAAAGATTCCCCCTGGCCCTGATCACCAACGGCATCGCTTCCGTCCAGAACCAGCGCTTCGCCGCCTCGCCCATCACCCCCTATTTCCGCCCGACCCGCGCATTTTCACTCCGGCCCTGGAGGCGATCGGCGTCGCTCCCGGCGAGGTTCTCTACGTAGGCGACAGCGTCAGCTCGGACATGGCCGCCGCCCGCAACGCCGGCATGGACTTCTGCTGGGTCAACCCTCACGGCGCCCCGATCCCGGAAGGACACGCCCCAGTTTTCATCATTACCTCCATCGCGAATTTTCTTCTCTCTGATCTCCCGCATTGACATTTTTTGTCCCGGAGATGAATAATCAGGCGCAAAGGGAGGAATCATGAAAAAAGTCGTATTCGCGTTCATCGCCATAACTGTGCTGGCGGTACTGCTCCAGGGGCAGGAGGTTACGATCCGGGACAATACCCCCTTCAGCTATGCCTACCTGGAGTGCAAGGGCTCCTACCAGCAGATCCCCGCCAAGATCGGCGAGTTCATGCAGGCGTTCTTCCAGCAGGGGCTGTCGCCGCTGGGCAACTTTTTCGGCATGTATCTCAATTCCCCCGCCCAGGTCAAGGAGGAGGAACTGCAATGGCGGCTGGGCTTCCCCGTCGCCGCCGACGCCGCCGTGGCCGCGCCGCTGTTGAAGGGTGAATGCAAAGCCACCAAGATCGCTTCATATTTGCATGTCGGCCCTTATGAAAAGGTCAGTGAAGCTTTCGGGAAGATGTTCGCCTTCATCGATAAAAGCGGATACAAGTTGACCGGGCCCTGCATCGAGAAGTATCTGGACATGAACCCGCAGGCGGTCAAGCCCGAAGAGCTCAGGACCGAGATCAACTTGCCGGTCGAAAAGAAGTAACAAGTGAAAGGTGAAAAGTTGGCCTAAAATTCCACCCTCACCATTCACCAATCACTATTCACTTTTCACTTAGCCCCGGAAATTACCCCAGAAGGATCCCGCCGGGGTAGCGGTCATCCGCATAGCCGGCGACGCGCGCGCACGACCCGGAGAATCACTTCATTGTTCTCATGCTCCGCAGGTGCAGGGTGACGCCGATGCCGACGGCCAGCAGCAGCAGCCGGCCCCAAAGGACATCCAGGACGAACATCCCGGAAAAAATCAGGGTGGCCCACA
>JALOLC010000005.1 GCA_025456175.1 Acidobacteriota bacterium
AGGCGGACGATCTCCCGCTCTTGAATGACGCGCAACAGTTTGATCTGGGTTTCCAGCGGCAGGTCACCGACCTCGTCGAGAAATATCGTGCCACCGTCAGCCTCCTCGAAGCGGCCGGCCCTGCTTTTCTCGGCGCCTGTGAAAGCGCCTTTCTCATGCCCGAACAACTCAGCTTCGATCAGAGTGGCCGGCAGGGCCGCCAGATTGACCTTGACGAATGGACCGTTTTTCCGCGGCGAGGCAAAATGGATGATGTTGGCCAGCACCTCCTTGCCGGTGCCACTCTCGCCGCTGATCAGTACCGTCGCCTCGGAGTCGGCCACGCGCATGGCCAAGTTGACCGTCTCGGCCATGATCTCAGATTTGTAGATGAAATTGGCGAATGAATAGCGCCCCTCGAGCTTCTCTTGCAGGCGGGCGTTCTCCTTGACCAGGAGGACTTTGCCCGCGGCCTCCTCGACCAAGTGCAACAGCACGTCAAGCTCGAACGGTTTGCTGATATAGTGGAAGGCTCCTTCCTTGAGCAGGCGCACCGCCCGGTCGATCTCGCCATAGGCCGTCATGATGATGACCGGAACGAACGGCTGCAGCTCCTTCATCTTCAAAAAAACCTGCTCGCCGTCCATGCCCGGTAGTTTGAAATCGAGGAGGACGACGTCGGGCGGCCGCGCCTGGAAGATGTCCAGACCGGCTTCGCCAGCGGCGGAGGTTTCGACGATGAATCCTTTCTTGCGGAAATACTTTTCCAACGCGCGTGCAGCCCCTTCCTCGTCCTCAATGATCAAAAGACGGTGATCGCTAGGCATGGCGTCATTGTATCACAGAACGATGGTCAACTTGGCGCCTTCGCCCTCTACGCTCTCGGCTTTGATCCGGCCTCCCAGCTGAGTGATGATCCTTTGGGCCAGGGCCAATCCGATGCCGCTGCCCCGGGATTTGAACGAAACGAAGGGATCGAAGATGAACTTCAAGTGCTCCTGCTTGATCCCCGGGCCATCATCGCGAATGGTTATGAGGGCGCCGCCTTTCCGGGTCTGCACCCGGATGGCAACCTGCTTGGCGCCGGCCTCGGCGGCGTTGCGTACGATGTTGTCCACAACCCGTGCCAGCAAGCCGGGATCGCTCTGGACTTTCGCTCCAGGTTCGGCCGCGATGGTGATTTCGGGCTGCTTCTCCAATCCGGCCCACGAATCCCGGAGCTCGGAAAGAAACGGCCCCAGATCAACCGGTTCCTTGCGAATGGAAAAGGCGCGATCGAGGTTGGAGAAACGCTCGATGATGTCCTGGATGCGCCGGATCTCCTTCTTCATTGTGCGGCTATGGAAGGCCGTCTCCTCGTTCGCCGGATCAAGCAGCGGTTCCAGCATCTGATAACTGAGGTAGAGCGAATGGAGCGGGTTGCGGATTTCATGCTGGATTCCCGCGGTGATCAGCGAAATCTCCTGCAGCCTCGCTCTTTCATCCCTTTCGAGCTGCACCTCAATCTCCTTGCGCCCCATCTGGCGGTTGACGCTGTAAAGGAAAGACACCAGAATGAGGAGAATGGCCGCCTGCAGGAGGGTGATGAGGAGGAAACTTCTGCCGGCAACCCGGCGCATTTCGCTGATCACGGAAAATTGATAGCCGATGTGAGCCGAGTAGGGTTTGCCCGCGGGGCCCTTCAAGGTGGCCGTAACCTCGATGATCTCTCCCAGGGGTGAGTCGAAGGTCTTCACGGGCTGCAGATCCTCTCCCAGCGGCAGGTAGCCCTCGTACTTGGAATCCGCATGCAGTAGACGCCCCGAGCGCTTGAGTGCCACATAGATTACCTGGTCATTGGCGAATAACTCAGATACAAAGCGGACCAGCGGTTCCTCGCCCTTTTCCAGAAGCTGGGCGGCTGCCTTGGAAAGCACCTTCTCGATGGTCCTTCCCTCAGAGACGGCCAGTTCCAGGGTCCTGGCCTCGATGGCGCGACGGTTGCTCAGGTTCAATAGATAGAAGCCGCCAATGCTGGCGGTGCTGAGCAGGATGACCATCGCGACGTAGCGGAAACCGTACTTCATCGGGAAGCCTTTCGCGCGGTCGAAAAATACCACATCCGCCATTCGGGGGGCACGGCTACTTTGGGGAAAGCGCGGTTATCGTGAAACATATCGCAGTGGCGAAAGTATATTCCAAGGGCATGGCAATGTAAACGCGCATGGGTGCAGTTCGCAGCGATGATCGTGCGGCCGGTCATCGGCTATTCCATCATCCTGCAAGCCAAAATGCATTCGCCGCAAGCCAGGCAATTGACCGGATCACACACCGCCTCCTGGCCGCGCCGCGGGCGGATCGCCGCGGCCGGGCAGCGGGACAGGCAGGCGTTGCAGCCGGTGCAATTGCGTCCGGGCTTCATCTTCAAACGAAAGAGTCCCAGGCGGTTGACGATACCTGCGGCGGCGCCGAATGGGCAGACGTAGCGGCAGAAAGGGCGGAATAAAAAAAGCGACGACAGGAGCACCACGCCGCCAAAGAGCAAAAGGAAAGTCGTGCCTTCCAGATTGAAGAGGGCTTTGAATGGATCGATTTTCAGAAAAAGCTTTTCCCTGAGCAGGAGCGGCCACAAAATGATCATGGCCAGCAAGACATATTTGATCTTCTGCAGCCAGCGGTCGATCGGCTCGGGTACCTTGACATGGAGCTGCTGGCGGAAGAGGAATTCTTGCACGGCGCCCTTGTGACAAATCCAGCCGCAGAACAGGTTTCCGAAAAGGTAGATCACGAGGAAAACAAGCACTACCTGGATGGCGGCTTCGATGACCCCCGCCCAGCGGCCGAGCGCTGAAAAAAGAAAGATATTCTGCAGGGCGCCGTTGGTGCAGAGGCAACTCCCCTCGAAAAAACCAAAGTAGGCGATGGAGGCGATCAACAGCACGTGGCGCATCCAGAACTGACGCAACCGCGTTGCGATGGCAGCGGCCGCCAACCCGCCAGCGAGCAGCCAGACCTTGAACGGGATCGCCGCCAGTTCGCCCGTGCCGGCCAGGAAGGCAAGCCCAGCGGCCAGCAGGGCCGCCAGTACGATCGCGCCCCATTTTTTAGCCATGGAGCCGGACTTACATGACTTTGAAGCGCATGGTTTCCTGGGAGATTCCCTTTTTCTCGCATTCGCGAACGACCGCCAGCGAGGCTTGGGTTGCCTTGATGCGCACTTTCAGTTTCAGGCTGTATGTGCCCGAGCCCAGGGTCTGCCACTCGCCCTTGTCGATGATCTCCAGGCCGGAGGGTTTGAGTTGCGTGTCGGCAAGCTCAATAACACAGCGGCGGTGCTCGTACTTCAGCGTGATCGATACCGGGATTTGATCGCCGATCTTGGGGCGGTTATTGTCGGCCGAAATCTCGATGATGCATGCGGCCAGAGACCCCAGGCCAAGCCAGAGAAGGAGAACAGAACCGATGAACGCTTTTTTCATAAAAACCTCCTTAAGGAACAATTCGTATCTCAGCGGCGACCTGATTGATCACGCCGGTCGCACCGCGGGTCCGGGAATACCCGATGAAGAACTGATAGCGTTTATTTCGATCCAGTGCATAATGAAGGCCCGCATCCCACTCATGGCTGATCGGATTCGCCAACCATCCCGCTCCATTCTGGTAATAGTGAAGCTCGATCTCCATCCTCTTCAGCAAGTCCGGCTGAAATTGGATGCGGCTTCCCCAGGTGCTGCCCTGGCGGACGCTGTAGTGCATCCGCTCCCCGAGACTGGCGTTGCCGTAGAGCGGGGTGAACAGGGTGTTGCCGGAAGCCGAACCGTACAAATGCTTCAGCTGGAGAGTGAATGCCCCGATGGTCCCGGCCTTGAAGCGGCGGCCCAATTCGAAAGAATGTCCGAAGGCGAGCCCGCCGCCATGGTCGAATCGCTGCCCGGATGCCTCGAACTGCAGGTTCAGCTCCAGGGGCAGCCTGACCCGGCCATGGACGCCCAGTTGCTGGAAGTCAAAGAGATCATCGCGGGCGAAGCTTTTCAGGTAAAGCATCCCCAAGGAAAGGGCGGAAGTTTTCCATGCCAGATCGGCATAGAGGAGCTTGTCGTCGCCCCAGGATGATTGCTTCAGGTTCTTCCAGCTTGAAGTGTATTCATGGAAGAAACAGGCCTGGCAGGAGAACGCTTCGCGGGCCACGGAGCGAGCCAGCACCAGTGCGCCGGCTTCCAGCCGCAGGGCATCATTGGCATAGGCGATCCGCAAGCCATCGAAGAAGTCATCGAGCACCAGACCCTGCCCGGCGGTCACTTCCTGGCGGCCGCCGCTGAGAGTAAGGCGCCCGATTTTCCAATCGAAGGACAGGAGCTTCAGCTTCAGCGGCGAGATGTCCTCGGGGTACTGGCATTCACTGTATTTTTTTTCCTTATACTCCCCCAGGGCGTAGATGGAGAGCGAGTCGGTTTCGCTGGTCAGCGCGGCGGTCAGCCCATAATACCAGTAGTTGTCGCCGTCCAGATTGAAAAAATTGGAGCGGATCTCAACGCCCCAGCTTAGGGGCGAGGCGCCAATCGGGCGCAGATTGGGCTGCAGGCGCGACGGGCAATCCTTGGCCGGCGCCCAGAGCGAGGCCAGAAGATAGAATCCGCATAGAATGATGTTTTTTTTCATGGCGCGTAATGAATGGCCGCGACAGGGCAGCGGGGGATGCAAGCCGTGCAGAGAGTGCAGCGTTGAGCATTGATGCTGGCCTTGTGGATCTCGCCGGCGACGGCTCCGGACGGGCATGTGCTGTGGCAGGCTCCGCAGGCGCTGCAGCGGGCGGGATCGATCCAGGGGGTGCTGCCTCGCCGGATGGCCGAGAGGCTGCACGTGGCCAGGCATGAGCCGCAGCCGGTGCAGCGGCTTGTGTCGACGTGGGCCTCGGCCTTGCGGATAGCGCCGTAGCGGCAGGATGGGAGGCACAGGCCGCAGCGATCGCACAGCACTGAGTCGATGTGGAATGCTCCTTGATGTTTGCTGATCGCGCCCCGTGGGCAGGAAGGAATGCATAGACCGCACTTGCTGCATTGATTGGTGATTGAATAAGCGGACGGGTCGAGGTAGATTGCCTTTTCCGGGCAAGAGGCCAGGCAATCGCCGCAGCCGATGCAGCGGGCGGAAATAACTTCATAACCGGGTGTATCCGCGGTGATCGCCTTCTCCGGGCAAGCAGCGACGCAGCGGCCACAGCCGGTGCAGTTTTCCGGGGATATGGAGAACCTGCTTTTTTCTGCAAGGTCAATTGCCCCGAAGGAGCAGGATGGAACGCATGCGCCGCAGCCGATGCAGCGGTCATCGATGGCCAGGCTGCGATTCGACGGTACGACTTTGCACGATACGGCGAACGCTGCGGAGGACAAGGCAAGAAGGCGGACGAATTCCGAGCGTTTCATGCCGTTCCCCGATCACGCAAAACGTTTTCATCCATTGCAATCACCTCCGCAATTGTCAGAGGTAGAGTTGAAGCAATTCCTATGCCAAGATTCAAAATCCCATGCGGAATGTTCAATAACCATTGTGGACAAGGCCTTTCATTACGTGCTCGCCAAATCAAAGACAATCTAAGGTCGCGGATATGCTTGGAGATTCGCAGTTTTCCGCTATATTGATTTGTCCTTTCCTGAACGCCTCGCGCGCTAGGCTACTGTTCAATGAATACGGTGATGCCGTCATGACTAGCAGAAAAGCTTGATCAACGCGCTGGAAAGATGAGTTTAATTATTTTCCGCGGCGGCCCCGACCGGAGCGTTTGCCAGCCCCTTCCTGCGCTCCTCTCTGGCTCCACAGGGGAAATCCCTTGCGATCGCGGAGTAGGATGCGTTCCCCTTGGAAAGAAATTTCTTGGGCGATCAAGTAAAAAGTAGCTTCTGTTTCGGAGATCAGGGAGCCGTGGATGACGATCTTCATGCCTGCAGCGATATCGTTTGCCAGAAACCATTGTGGGCAGATTTCTACGCGGAAGATTTTCTGATCGGTGCTTAAAACGGTCAATACGATGAACTTGGATTTCTTGCCGTACACGTCCTCAACGTCGATGCGCTGCACCGTTCCCTGGATTGCCACCAGGTTGCCGGGGTCGAAGAAATGAAATGGACGCTGAGCCGGCAGACTGAACACCAAATACAGAATCCCGGGAATAAGCACTCGCATTGTACTCATCTGATTTAGATGGAAAATTCCACCCCTCCCGATATTGTATACAAATCGTATTGGAAATACAAATCATTGGATTTGTTGTGGCGGTAGCCGGCATTGACGTACAGGGAGAACGTTCTGAGTTTCTTTGCTATGCGCGCGTTGGCCTGCGCCAAGGAATCGGACCGATAGGACAGGGGCTGGATGGGGATGCCGTCGAGGTCCAGGGCCTCGATGCCAGGGTATTCTTTCTTGAAAAAGGCCAGGTCTACGGCGATCTCAAGGCCCAGAAGGGATTCCGTCTTGATGCCCACGGAGAAACGCGTTCCTTGCCAGAAAAAATCCTCGTCCGTCTGTTCCAAAGTCCATTCGGAGGCGGCAAGGGCCTGGATTCCTTGCAGCGGATCGCGGTTCTTGCGGTACATGATCTCGGCAACGATGCCGGTCTTGAAGCCCAGTCCCTGGGCGAGCCGCACGATGACATGGGGCTGGAGAAGAGCCAAGTCAACGATGGCCTCATTGTTCGACGGCGAGATGGGAAAGGATGAATGGCTGGGGCGATGGTGAGGCGCGGTGTCGTAGCCAGCCCCCAGCGGAGGCGGAAAGCCAGTAGACGTTGCGCTCGCTACGTCAATGTGGGGGAAGAGCAGGTAGTTCATGCCCAGAGTGAAGCGCAGCGTTGTCTGAGTTGGCAAGAACGCACTCAACTCCAGGAACGCCGCCAGGCGGAAACGATCGTAAGAATCCTCATTCAAATAGTTGCTGTAGCGAAACCCCAATCCCACACGGCTAAAAACGCGGGCGGACAGGGCATGCTTGACTCCGATGGTGATGCCTGGGACTGCCGTGTCCAGGAATGAGACGCTGTCGCTGTAGCGGGTCAGGCTGAATTCAGGTGAAACGAACAGCGATGTGCGCGGCGAGAAGACCTTGAAGAAGCTGGCCCCACCGCTGACAAGGATCGAGTTCAAATAGTCATTGTCGCGGTAGACCTGGCCGTCGGCATTCAGAAACAGTTTCCATGAATTCGTACCGAAGTCTACGTCCAGCCCGGGGGAAAGGATCAGATCGCCGACGCGGGATCTATCCCAGAAAATGTTGTCTGAATAACCGGTATCAAAGTAGGGGGAAATGGAAAAACGGCTTTCGGCGCCGAGAGCCGCCCCCGCAAGGAATAAAACGGAGCAAAGGGAGAGCGTCGCTCTCCCCCGGCTCCTTCTGCTGCTGCGACGCACGCCCATCAGTTGCCGCGGTTCGACCTCTGGTGGGGGTTCGTGCCGCCGTTTGAGCCATTCTGGTTACAGAAGTCGGGATTGCTGTTCGACCACATGTTTTTCCACTGATGACTGTAGCTGTAGTTGTTCAGCCCGCCGTTCTTGTGGTTGGCGTTCTGATGCATGTGGCCAAAACGGTTCATGTAACCGGAGCCGTCCTGAGGGCGCGCCCAATCGGAGTCAACGCAGTTGGGAATGCCGTCATTGTCCGAGTCACGGGCCAGATCATTGATGCCGTCGCCGTTCTCATCGATGAAGCCATAACGCTGCAGGATGTTTTTTTGCGTCAGCGTCCCGGTAGCCGACTCGTTTTTGTCCCTGGCCGCAAAAGTCATGCCGGCAACCATAAGGCTCAGCACCAACACGAAAACAACACGGGAATGTTTCATTGTCAACCTCCTATTTGGTTTCTTCAATGAATCAGAAGCAAGAAGGATGCCAATCTGAAATCCCACGCCAGCAAGCATTTTCACCCTGTTTTCATGACGGGCGGCGCTATTTTTCGCTCTTTTTCGCGGATTCCTGCGATCGTGGAATCAACTATTTCGTGTAATTCAGCCGGAATTAACAGACCTTGCAACCCGATATTACATGATTGCAAGAACGCAATCACGACCGGTGATAATCGAGACGAAGTGACCACAATGACATTCCCGCAATCGGAATCCGAGAAAGGCAATCTATATTGACTTTGCGGCCTGTTTTTCATGTGACCCCTGATGGAATCGAACCATCAACCTATTGATTAAGAGTCAATTGCTCTGCCAATTGAGCTAAGGGGCCCTTAAGGTAAATATTTACCATAATTCAAGTGACTTGTCAACGCAGCGGGCGGCTACGCCAATACGGTGCGCAAGCTGCCCCTGTTCCTGGCCAAGGCCGGATTCCAGGTTCAGCGCTTGGCCATGAAATAGATCAACCGGTCGTTGAAGTGGAGATGCGCCAGGTCCTGCGGCGGCTCGACGACGGGCGGGCCTTCCAGGATGACCGGCATGATCTCGGGCGGAGCGGCGTCGTCGCCGGCTTTGCGCGCCAGGGCATAGCGGGCTTCCTTGAGCACCCATTCCGACTCGCGGGCGGCGCGTGACCAGAAGAGGAGGAACAGGTCGCACTGGTCGATCTTCTGGTAGAGCTTGCTCTGCCAGCGGTCGCCGGGATCGATGTCCAGGATGTCCTGGAAAAAGGGGATGCCGGCGAGGCTGAGCATCTGCAGGCGGGCGAGCACCTGGTCGCGGTCCCGCGAGGCGTACGAGGTGAACGCCATCGTGTAATGCCGCGCCCGGCCCAGCTGCTTTCTCGCGGCCGCCGCCGCCCCCGGCCGCAGCACGTCGACCTTGAACTTGATGTGGCCGACGGGAACCGAATCGACGCTGACGAGGAGCGAGGCCAGCACCGTGCCGGGTTGGATGTCCGCCGGGGCCTGCACTCCGAACTGCACCGCCTCGGGCTTTCCCTGCCAGACCAGGGTCTGCCAGGGCGGGTCGACGAGCAGTCCTGGGGCGAAGAGCTGAAAGCCCAGCCGCGCTCCCGGCGCGACCTTGCCCTCGAGCGTCTTCGCTCCGCGGCGCCTGGCCTCGTCGTCGAAATCAAGGGCCAGCCTCTCGACCAGGTCGGCCTGCTCGACCAGGTGGGCGAAGACCTGCACCATCATGACGCTGCCGGCGTTCAGCCCCGTGGGGGCGAACACGCTGCAGTTCACCGTGTCCTGCCGGCCGGGGCGGAGCTTGGCGGCCTTGGGCGCGTTGTCCTGCTCCGGGCCGGAGATCCGGCTGGGAAATTCCCCGGTGACCTGCCGCAGCAGCTCGGCGGCCTTGTCCGTGAAACCATACTTCATCAGGACCTCGGCCTCGCCGAGGCGCTCGCTCACCGAAGTGGAATCGTCCCGCTTTTCAGCCTCCAGGACGGTCTGCGGCCCTGTTGCCGGGAACGGAGCGCTTGCCGGCGGGGGAGCGTACTGGGGACTGTCCTTTGCCGGCAAGTCGAATTCAGCCAGCAGATCGCGCACCTCGAACTTAGTCTGAGGAGCGGGAAAAGGGTTTTCTTCGACCGGACGGGAGCCGATGACGGTCGGCCGATCCAAGGGAATTCTCAGCAGATCGGGAAACGGGTCCTCTTCTGTCTGTCGCAAGCCGGGGCGCACTGGCCGGTCCAAGGGAACTTCTTGAAGCTCGGGGAAAGGGTCTTCTTCGACCGGTCGGGAGTCGATGAGTCCTGGCCGTTCCATGGGAACCGCCTTGAGCTCAGGAAAAGGCTCCTCCTCGACCGGCAGGGGTTCGATCTCCAGGAGATGATCGATCGGACCCGCTTTCGCTATGACGGGAGGGGATTCGGAGTCGAAGCCCATCTCTGACAATTCGGATTCGGCGAACAGGTCGAAGCCGGCGTCCTCCTCGGCGGCCGGGACCGTTTTTGCGGTAGTCGGGATCAACGGGACCTCGGGCTTGCTTGCGGATTCCGGCAAGCCGGAAATGCCCGCCGTCTCGGTCGAAATGGGGGATTGCACGGCGGGGCCGAATTTGCGGGAGAAGCGCAGCAGATTGATCCCCTCATCGCGAGTCGAGCGCAGGGCCAGTCCGACGGCGATCGCGAACAAGTACGGGTCGGGGCCCGCTTCCATCCTCGGATCGCGGATCTTCGCGAACGGGTTCAGGATCTCCACCGGAACTCCCAGGCTCTCTTCAATGGGCCGGCGCAAGGAGGCGATGCCCGGCACGCTGGCCGAAAGAAAGAGCCGGTGGATGCTCCTCTTGTCGGTGGCCGCGTGGATGCGCAGGATCGCCTCATGGACCCGGCGCAGCAGCGTGTCCAATCCGGCCGCATTCCCCTGGCCGCCGGCGGCGAGGTGGATTTTGAAATAGGACTGGAAAACGCCGTTCTTGATGACGAGCAGGTCCAGGGCGGCGGGTGAGATGGCGGCCAGGGCGACAGCCTCGCCGGGATGTACGGCATGGTTGGCCGCCAGCGCCGGCTGGAGCGCAAAAACATTGGCATCCAGCACCACCGGCCGCAGCCCTTTCGGCAACAGGTCCAGGATATCGTGGTGGCGCTTTTTGTGATCCCCGGCCAGCAGCACCTCGATGGCCGAGTCTTGCCTGGCCAGGATGCGGTAATCGAAATCGAACTTACCCAGGCCGAAGTTGAATTCGCCATCCTCGGCAGGCAGGAACTTCAACGCCTCGGTGTGCAGTGCATCGACGAGCGAATCGTCATCTTGCGCGGGAAGCGTGAATTTCCTGGCGAAGAAGGCGCTGCTCTGGGGCAGGGAGACGGCGGCATTGGCGGCATCGATGCCCTGGCGGGCCATCAACCTCTCCAGGGCATTTCTCAGGGCGGCCTTGTCCTGGGGCATTTCCCCGCTGGCCGCGTTGGCAGGCAAAAACTCGATGTCGAGGGCGGCGACTTCCAGGGCACCGTCGCTGGCGCGGCGCAGCCGGCACAAGGTGACCCGTTCGGGGCCGATATCCAGTCCCAGAAGGCTTTCCTTTCCTCCAGCCGCTGCCATTGCCTCTCCTTGTTGCGCTGAAACCCCGCCAATCGCGAGCCGGCTAGATTTTATTGGCTGGAGCGAATAATGTCAATACAACAGGCGGAAGCGCCGGAGATGGCGGACTTTTGTCAAACGTGCGGTTTTGAAAAATGGACAAAGTGATTTATCATAGCTGGGAATGACGACGCCCAACAGCAAAAACGCCGCAGACAAGCACCGTTTGACCGGGATCGCCGCCGGCTTCGCCAACAGCGGGGCGCCGGTCGACGTCCAGATTTACGGGGCCGGGCACATCCACGAGACGTTCCGCGTGCAAGGCGAAAAGGGGAATCCCGGCTGCATCCTGCAACGGATCAACCGCCGCATCTTTCCCGATGTTCCCCGGCTGATGGAGAACATCGTCCGCGTCACCGAACACATGCGCCAGCGGCTCGCCGCCGTTACCGGCAGCGAGCCCGACCGCGAGGTCCTGACCGTCATTCCCACCCGCTCCGGGAAGAGTCACCTCATCGACGATGAGGGGGAATGCTGGCGCTGCTTCCGCTTCATCGAGCACCGCGAGCTCGGCGCCCGGCCCGGCACGCCGGGCCAGGCCCGCGAGGCGGGGCGGCTCTACGGCCGGTTCCTGAACATGCTGGCCGACCTGCCCGCGCCGCCGCTGCACGAGACGATTCCCCGCTTTCACGATGTCGAGAGGCGTCTGGCCGACTTCCAGCTGGCGTTGGCGGCTGACCCGCTGCGACGGCGGGCAGCCGCGGCCGCGGAGGTCGCCTTCAGCAGCGAGCGCGCCGAGGAAATGCAGGGGACGATGGCAGAGGCGCGAACCAGCGGCCTGCCCTGGCGCGTGACGCACAACGACACCAAGTTCAACAATATCCTCTTCGACGCGCGCGGCCGCGGCCTGTGCGTCATCGACCTGGACACGGTCATGCCCGGCCACGTCCTCTACGACTTCGGCGACGCCATCCGCTCGGCGGCCAACAGCGCCCGCGAGGACGATCCCGACCCGCAGCGGTCCAGGATCGACATGGCGGTGTTCCGCAACTTCTGCGCCGGCTACCTGGGCGAACTGGAAGGCCGCCTGACGCCGCTGGAAACGGTCCATCTCGTTTTCGCCGCCCGGCTGATGACCTTCGTCATCGGCCTGCGCTTCCTGACCGATTACCTCGACGGCGACCACTACTTCAAGGTCCGCCGGCCGGGCCACAACCTGCAGCGGGCCCGGGCGCAGTTCGCCCTGCTGGCCGACATGGAGCGCCGGAGTGCCGAGATGGAGACGATCGTATCGCGCCTGGCGGCGGGAAAGCCGGTCTAGCGGGGAGAACTATTTCTTGATGAACACCGGCTGGCAGAAGGCCAGCTCGCCGTTCGACGCGAACACCTTGGCGCGAACGTAGAGTTCATCGCCTCGAAAGGGGTATGACGGAGTCAGGCTGTATTCCTCTTTCAGCACGACGCCGTTACGGCCGATGAAGCGGGTGGTATAGGCCGTATCTCTGAGCGGCTTGATCGTCAGCGCATACCCTTTTTCAGTCACCTGCACCTCGGTCAGCTCGACTCCGGTGCTGGCATAGAAATCGCCCTGATCGAGAGCGGTGCAGACCGCATCGGGGGTGAGTTCGTTGACGCGGACCATGACCCAGCCCTTGCCGGGGTAGGAGAGATCGGGGAGGAAATCTCCGAGGTAGTCGTGGGTGTCGTCGCTGGCAATGCCGTAAAGCACCATCCCCTTTGTCAGCAGGGCGTCCCAAAGCTCCTCGGTGCCGGGCCGGCCACCGGCGGCGAAGTTGTTGGAGTCGCGATTGACGTTCAGCAGCTCGAACAGGCGCAGGCCGCGCAGGTCCTTCATGTCATCGGCCGTGATCGACCAGCGCCAGTGGGGATGGTTGACATGGGGAACGGCCCCGGCGGCGCGGGCGGCGTCGACGGCGTTCTGCAGGGTCTCGGCCACGGTCTTGCCGACGACGGCCTCGGCAACGGGGCGCTTCGGGTTCAGGGCGTTGACGTGCACGCGGAGCTTGTCCATGGAGCGGGTGATCTCCAGCCCGGAGATGAGGATGAAGTCGTCGTTCTTGTCGGAATCGAGGTAGGTGACGTCGGTGACCAGGTCGTGGTCGCTGATGACCAGGAATTGGTAATTGTGATCCAGGTACCAGCGCATCACCCGCCGCGGCATCTCGTTGCCGTCGGAATTCCGCGTATGGGTATGGGTGTTGCCCTTCACCCAGCGCGCCGCCGGCGCCAGGCAAACGGCGGAAAATACCAGCAGGACCGCGAGCGATGCTTTTTTCATATGGGCCTCCGTTCAGTGATCCGATGCCGAAGGCACATTGTAGAGAATCGCAGCCGACAAGTCAAAGGTAAGGTAATTCGGAAAGTGGATTGCAAATCTGTTTTTTGCTTTGCTACAATGGCGGGCGACAGGGGAGACGCGATGGCCGGCACGGTAATCGAGAAGAAGACGTTCAAGAGCGGGCAAACGTTCACCGTGGTGGTGAACGACATCCTTTACGAGCCGGTTCAGGGCATCGTCAACGCCGCCAACGGCATGCTGGCCCATGGTGGGGGAGTGGCGGCTTCGATCGCCGAGGCCGCCGGCTGTGCGCTGCTGGCCGACTGCCGCGAAATCGTCGCCCAGCGCGGGCGCATCGCCTCCGGCCACGCCGTGGTCAGCAAGGCCGGCGACCTGCCGTTTCGCGGCGTCATCCATGCCGTGGGTCCCAAGATGGGCGAGGGCGACGAGGAGCAGAAGCTCGTCCGTGCCCTGCGCGAAGCCTTCGACCTCGCCGAGGAGCGGCGCTGGAAGTCGCTCTCCTTCCCGGCGGTCAGCGCGGGCATCTTCCTGGTCCCGGCGCCGACCTGTGCCCGTGCCTACCTGCGGGCGGTCCGGGAGTTCGTCGCCGCCAACCCCCTCTCCCGGCTGCGCGAGATCCGCCTGTGCCTGTTCATGGGCCCGGTGCTCGAGGCCGTCCGCAAGGAGTGGCCGCGGGCATTCGGCGATTGACAAGGAGGCCCGTTCCCCTTATACTGAGCCAGATTTGCTGCGCGAGGTGAACGAGGCCATTGAAGAACCATCCACCGTTCGACCGACCGTCTGATTCATTGCTGCAGGCGTCGCGACGGCCTGCTCCCCGCTAGGAGACCCCATGGCATTCACCGTCCCTGAGGCGTTCGAGCCCGCCCCCACCGCCACCATCATCCACGCCTACAACAGCGAGGGAGTCTCGATGGTCACCCTCAGCGACGAGGATATCTGGACGGTGATCAAGGCCTCGGGGGCCAACCTGATCGGCAAGCCCAACATGCAGCCGCGCGTCCAGGTGTTGGACCGCTACATCCCCGAGCGCGACCTGCAGATCAGCCAGGTGGAAATGTCGCTGGCCATCGAGGAGTCGCACGCCAGCTATTTCTGGGAAAAGCAGGTGTCGGGGAGAAAGTCGTTCGAGATGGCCTGCATGGAGGTCAACACCTGCGGTGACTCGCTGAGCCCCAAGGTCTTGAGCACATTCCTCGATGCCTGCGACTACCCCGAGCTGGTCTCCTTTATTTATTTCGCGCCGACGCCCCTGCTCAAGGACCTGAAGATCTCCGACCGGGATTCGCTGCGCAAGCAATGCTTCAAGGTCCCGGTCGACTGCTACTCGCGCTACGTCATCGACATCCAGGCGCCCATCGACATCCCCGAGGGCAAGATGTTCATCGCCAACCTGCACCGCAAGGACACGGCGCGCATCGTCAAGCACCTGCGCGAAGAGGTCATCGAGCGCTACTCGCAGCACTCGCTGAAGCTGGCGCGCAGCGACCGCAAGCTCAAGCTGATGGTCAACTCGCAGCAGGAGGAGTACCTGGCCTGCGCCTTCTACGACTGCGATCCGAAGTTCGTCAACTCGCTGTGTCAGCCGCGCGTGCGCGATGACGAGGCCCTCTACCTGCTGGAGGACTGCTTCGACGACGTGCTGCTCTCCACCGACACCCCCTTCGTCTTCGACCACGATTTCGATCCGCCGGGCTACACCGGGGTATTTTTGACCGGCGGCACCGGCTACATCGCCCTGCACGTTACTCCGAACCCCATCGGCCAGAACAGGAATTTCGTCGAGTTCTGCGCCTACATCCATCCCAGCATGTGGGTTTTCGAGCGCGAGTCGCTGGTGCACGTCATGTGGCCGGTGCTCAAGCTCTTCCAGCCCGAGCAGGCCGAGATCCACTACCGCGTCGCCTCGCGCAACATCACCCGCAGCCGCGGCATCCACCAGAAGTTCATCCGCAAGCGCCTGATCGGCCTGGGCTATTCCTACGATGATTTCGTTTCCTTCTACGACGAGTACTTCGGCCGCACCTTTTTTCATTTGAACATCGAAAAGAAATAGCGCCCCCGGCCCGGAGCCCAGGGTCAGGATTTTCCCGATTGCATCCATACCCCGCCCGGGTTATCTTGGGGGCCAGGAGAGAGCGGGCCGGTCATTTCCGGACCTCCCGCGCCGCACCATGCGCTTGCGCTTCAGTTTGTATACCATCCCCGTGTCGCTGGCCGCCCTGGGGCTCTGGGCCGTAATCGGTGGCTGGTATGTCACCCTCGTCCCGGCCAACCTCTCCGGACCCGACAATATCGGCATCGTCCTGTCCACCTTCGGGGCCTGCCTTTTTTTGGCCGACCGCCTCGCGTACTATTGGCTGAAGATCGACTCCTGGCTGATCCTGTTCAAGCTGTGGCTTTGGGGGCTGTTGTTCGTCTTCTGGGGCCTGGTCGAGTGGCTGGGGGCGCTCTCCGGGGCAAACTGGCTGATCTTCACCGCCCACTGGCTGGCGATCGCGGCCATCGTCCTGGCCGCCGCCCGGTTCGCCTGGCTGCGGCGGCGCGTCCCAGGCTAACCCGCGCCCGCGCTACCTTCCTGGCCCATTCCCCGCGAGCGCCTGGGGCGCTATGATGAAGAGCCTGCCGCTGAGAAAATCGCTGACCCAAGCCCGGCCCTGGATGTCGAAACAAGCCCGGCAGAGGTCATAGACGCAGTCCCCGAACTGGCCGCGGACGAAGAATGAGCTGTTGCTGCCGGCGAAGGAGACCTGCCCGTAGGGGTAGCTTTCCCGGTGCAGCAGGGAGAATTTTTTCGACTTCGTGTCAAAGGAAAGTATGCCCAGTTCCCCGGCGCTGTGGCAGGTGATCAGCAGCGCGTCGCCGCGGCTGACGATCTGGTCGGGGCTGCCCGCAAAAGGGATGCGATACGTCCGCAGCCGCCTTCCGTTCATGATGACTGGCGACCCCGCTGGAGCAGGGGCGGCTGCGCCCGTCGCCTCGTTGGAGCCGGCCGCAAGCTCGGACAGGGTGCAATCGCCATGGTTGATGACATAGAGGCCGCCGCCGGCCAGGGCGAGCTTCAGCGGCTGCCGGCCGCAGCGCAGGTCTTGGCGCGAGAAATCGTCCTTGCGGATGACGGTCAGCGAATCGCTGTCGAAGTTCGCGACGTAGATGGATCCCTTGTCCGTTGCCAGGGCCGTGGGCGTGACTCCCGTCTCCAGGCGGCGGAAGGTCTTCCCCGACGCAACGTCGACGACCTGCAGGACGCCGTTGTCGCCGTCCTTTTCACCGACGCGGGCGATGAGCAGCCAATCCCGCTCGGCGTCGAAAACGGCCAGGCGCTGGGTTGTCTCGCGGCTGACCGTATCCTCGAGCTCCACGCGCATGTCGCCCTGGTTGGGGGCGCGCACTTCGTCGCCCAGGGTGACGTAGAATTGCTTCTCATCGCCCCAATTGTTCTGCAGCGCGTAGAGAGCCCCGGAAGGAGAAAGGGCCATGGCCTGGCTGAGGCGCGGGATGCGGCGGTCGTAGAACGTGAGATCGTTGCCGTGGATCCCCAGGATGCCGTTGCGCGCGGCCCAGATGTAGACCACCGGCCAGTAGGACTGGTGCGGGCCGTAGGCCAGGTAGATGTTTCCTGCCGGAGTGGGCAGGGCCTGGTGGGGATACGCCACCGGCAGGGTGGTGGCCGTGAACCGGCCATCCACAGTCACTCTGGCCATCTGGTCCTCGCTGCTGAAAACGAGGAAGGCCTCGCTGCCGGGCTGCGCCAGCAGCTCCTGCGGCGCCCAGCCGGTGCGGATCTTCTCCAGCGATCCGTTTTGCGGATCGAACGACGTGATCGCCGCACCGAATGAGCCGTTGACCGCCGTGGCGCCGAGGGGAATGTAGAGCTTGCCGTCATTGGGGTTGAACGCCATGTTGAACATGTGGGGCAACACGGCGGGCTGGAAAAAGCGCCGGCGCAGCGTGCGGGAGTTCAGGTCGACCTGGTCGACCTCGCCGTAGGCCCAGCTGGCGACATAGAGGAGTCCGCCGGCCTCGTCGATGGCCGTGGCGTCATTGCCGTAGGCCGGCAGCATGATCTCGCTGAGTGTACCGCCGCCGGCGAAATCGACGACATGGAGGCTGGGGTGGTTGTCGTAGGGAATGTACAGCTCGTTCCGCTCCTCGCTGTAGCGGATGCCCACCCCTTCGCTCAGCCCGGGCAGCGGAACGATCACGTCGTTCCCGCCGGCCAGCGATATCCTGGCCGCCTGGATGACCTTGCGGCCCGCCGTCTCCACCACCAGGACGATCGCCTGCTGCTTCGGGGAATAGCCGGCAAAGTGCCAGCGGCCGCCCGGCTCGAGAGCGAGCGCTCTGCGGCCCAGCGGCTTGAGGTGATCGGCGCTGAACAGGTGCAGCGTAGCGCTGAAGCCGTCGACGGCGGCGACCCGGCGTGAAGCGCTGTCGCAGACGACCTTGCGCAGGGGCGGCGGCGGGGTCTGGTTCAGGTTCTGGACGCGCTCCTCTTTCCCGCTCCAGGGGATGGTTCGTACCCGATTCCGTTGCACGTCGACCCAGGCCATATCCCGGCTTTCCCTGCCGACCAGGAAGGCGTTGCCGGTCGCTTCATCGACGGCCACCATCTCGAACTGTTTTCCGGTCCTGAACGAGCGCGCTTCGCCCCGGCCGGGAAAAACCACTTCCAGCGCATGGTCGCCGATGACATAGACATTGCCGCTGCGCGAATCGATGGCCAGCGCCTCCGCCTTCAGGTGCTGCGGCACACGGCTGCCGACGGGGATATTGCGCACGGAGCGGTCGCGGCAGTCGATGAGCGTGACCGACGAGCTGAGCGTGTTGGCCACGACCAGGCGGTTGCGTGCCGCGTCCATGCGCACCAGCAGCGGCCCGGCGGCGTTGACCTTCAGTCCCAGTGACGCCAAAAAATCGACCTTCGTGACCGGGTCGGCCGCGAAAGCGTTTTGGGCCAGTACAACGATCGACAGGGCGATGAAAAAGCGGCGCATGGGACCTCCTTGCTCCTCGTCGGGAGGAGACGGGAAAATGGTATACTCGCGTCTTGGGCGAGTCAAGGAGGCGTTTCCTTGCCCGGCGCCGGCCTTTCGGCTATCATGGCGTCAGGAGGCCGATGGTGCCGGGTGAAAAGAACAGGCTCGACCGGGCGCTGCTGGAGCGCGGTCTGGCGCGCGACCTGAAGGAGGCGCAGGCGCTGGTCATGGCCGGGGAGGTCTGGGTCAATGGCCGGAGGGAAGACAAGCCCGGCCTCCCGGTCGCCGCCGATGCGACCATCGAGGTCAGGTGCCCGCGCCCGTATGTCTCCCGCGGCGCGCTGAAGATCGAGAAGGCCGTCGCTGAGTTCGCCATTGTTCCGGCGGGATTGAACGTCCTGGACCTCGGCATCTCCACCGGCGGCTTCAGCGATTATTTCCTGCAGCACGGCGCCGCCGCCGTTCTGGGCGTGGACGTCACCATCGCCCAGGTGGATTCCCGCCTGCGCGCGAATCCGCGCCTGCGCCTGCTGGAGAAGAACGCCCGCTTCCTGGAAATGAGCGACGTCCCCTTCGCTCCCGACCTGGTCGTCATGGATCTTTCCTTCATCTCCATCGCCGCCGTCCTTCCCGTCCTGCGCATCTTCCCGCAAGCCCGGGTCCTGGCCCTGGTCAAGCCCCAGTTCGAGGCCGCCCGGCAGCGCGTGGGCAGGGGAGGCGTGGTGCGCGACCCGGAAACTCGCCGCTCCGTGCTGCTGCGCCTCAAGTCGCGCATCGAAGAGCTCGACTATGGCCTCACGGCATGGTGCCGTGCCGGCGTCAAGGGCCGCAGAGGCAATCAGGAATATTTTTTTCTCCTGCGCCAGGGGAAAAAATATTCCATTGATGATACAATCATCCGCGATGCCGTTGAAATGTAAGAAGGCCGTCATCGTGGCCAAGCCGCACCAGGACGTGGCGCTCTACCTGCGCCAGGCCATCGCCGTCCTGGACCGGCACGGCGTGGACTATGTCCTGGAAAAAACGGCCGCCCAGTTGCTGCAATGCCCGGAGTACTGCGAGCGCGAAAAGGTGGCCGCGGGCACCGACCTGATCATCGTTCTGGGCGGGGACGGCACGTTCCTGTCCATCGCCCATCAGGCCGTGGAGGCGCAGGTGCCCGTAACCGGCTTCAATCTGGGGATGCTGGGATTCCTGACGGCGATGAAAAAGGAAGCGCTGGCCGAGGGGCTGGGGCAGATCCTCGCGGGCCGCGGCGAGATCACGCACCGCAAGCTGCTGCAGGTCGGTTTCCGGGACCGGACCTACGCGGCTCTGAACGACGTGGTGGTCAACAAGGGGACCATCGCCCGCATCGTCAAGCTGCTGCTTCAGATCGACGGCGCCACCGTGGCCGAGGTGAAGGGGGACGGGATCATCATCGCCACCCCCACCGGCTCCACCGCCTATTCCATCTCGGCCGGCGGACCAATCGTCAGCCCCGACGTGAACGGCATCGTCATCACTCCCATATGCCCCCATTCCCTGACCTTCCGCCCCCTGGTGGTTCCCGACGCGTCCGCGATCTCGGTGCAGCTGCTGACCCCGCACATGGATACGTTCCTGACCATCGACGGTCAGACGGCGCTGCCGATGGGCTTCGAGGAGACCGTCCGCATGCGCATCCATCCCCGGCAGTTGTCGATGCTGGCCGCCCCGGGGACGAGCTACTACCAGCTGCTGTACGAGAAGCTGAACTGGGGACTCTAGAGCTAGCAATCGGTCAACGCGTCATCCAATAATTGAAAGGGCGGTTCAAGTCCGTCAATAGATCGTTGGCTTGCTTTCTGCTAACACTAACACTAACACTGGCACTATATATTAGGAGTTCGAGTTGGACTTGGGAAGATTGCGGGCGATCATATCCAGTAAATCCTTGGGCAGGAAGGGCTTGGCCAGGAAGTCGCAGAAATGGAAGCTCCCCGGCTGGCTGGACACCTCGCTGACGCTGTAGCCGCTGACCGCGACGGCGCGGACCAGCGGGTCGCTGGCGCGGATCTTGTCCAATGTCTTGATGCCGCCGATGTCGCCCGGGCCGGTCAGGTCGAGGAAGATCAGGTCATACGGGGCGCCGGCGTCACGGGCAGCGCGGTACATGTCCAGGGCTTGCCCGCTGTCGCCGGCCAGGTCGACGCGATAGGGGGTGTCGCGCAGCATGTCGCCGAACACCTCGCGCACGATCTCCTCGTCGTCCATCATCAGGATCCGGGCTTGGCGCGCGGCCGGCTCAACGCGGGCGGACGATTCGGCGGCGGTTTTTTCCGATGCCGGCAAGTAGAGGGTGAAGGTCGCCCCCTGGCCTTCGCTTGAGTCCACGGTGATGTGCCCGTCATGCTTGCGCGCGATGGAATAGGCGATGGCCAGTCCCAGCCCCGAGCCGGTCTTCTTGGTGGTGAAGTAGGGGAGGAAGAGCCTCTGCTGGTCGTGAGCGGGGATGCCCGGGCCGCGGTCGCGGACCGACAGGGTAACGTAGTCCCCCGGCTGCAGGATGCTGTCGCTCTGCTGCTGGCGGTGCGTTCCCACGGTGACATCGATGGCGCCGCCGCCGGCCATGGCCTCGCGGGCGTTGAGCAGCAGGTTGTGGATCACCTGGACCATCTGGGCGACATCGACCTCGCAGGTGGGGATGTTGTCCGCGATCAGCAGCCCCGCGCGCACGTTGCTCCCGGAGATGACCAGATCCAGCGCGTCGCGCACCAGGTCGGGCAGGAAGATCACTTGTTTTTTCGGGTAGCCCCCCTTGGAGAATGTCAGCAGCTGCTGGGCCAGACCGCCGGCCTTCTGGGAAGCCTTTTCCGCCTTTTGCAGGATGTCGCGGGCGCGCTCGTCGGCGATCAGCCCCTTGGCCACGGAGATGTTGCCCAGAATGCCGGTCAGCATGTTGTTGAAATCGTGGGCGATGCCGCCCGCCAGGAATCCCACCGACTCGATGTTCTTGGCCTTGGCGATCTCCTCTTCCATTTGCTTGCGTTCGCTGATGTCCAGATAGATGGCGATGAGGCCCAGCACCTTGCCCATGTCCATGATGGGCTGGATGACGAGGTGCACGTCGAGCCACTTTCCGCTCTTGGTCCGGCGGCGGATGTCGGCATCGATCCTCTCGCCGCCCAAGGCGCGGCGGCGCAACTCGCCGGCCTGGGCCCGGGTCTCTTCCGTGTTGATGAGGTCGATCAGGTTGCTCCCCTTGAGCTCGACCAGGGAGAAGCCGAACAGGGAAAGGAATTCCCTGTTCGTCTCGACCACGCGGTTCTGGGTGTCGAGGATGACGAGGCCGATGGGAATGATCTGGAAGAGGTTCTCGAAGTAGGTCTTCTGGCGGTGGATCTCCTGGACGCTGTGGCGAACCTTGCGGCGCAGGATGGCGTTGAAGACGACGAACAGGGCGATGGTCGCCAGGACGAGCAGCAGGATCCACAGGTAGTTGCGGGACAGGAACATCAGCCGCCGTTGCCCGCGGGTCTGGCCGAACCAGGAATCGAAGGCGCGGTTCAGTGCTCCCCGCGGCTCGCTGCGCGCCTGCCTGAGATACGCGTCCAGTTCCTCGACCAGCGCTTCCCTTTCCGGCCGGATGCCGAAGAAGAGGGGTTCATGGTAGTAGGAGCCGGGCATCACCTTGATTGCGGGTGAGCGCGGCAGGGTCTTCATGATGTAGGTCAGGCTGAAGCGGCCGATGAAGCCGGCGGGAATTTTGCCGGCGCTGACGTCGGCGACGATGGCCACAAAGCTGTCGTAGCTGCGGAAGCCGCAGGCGATGTCCTGCAGCCGGAGGTCCTGGGCGAAGAGCTCGGCATAATGATCGCCGCGAACGACGCCGATGGTCTTGCCGCGCAGGTCCGCGAGCAGCTTGGTGCTGGCGGCGTTGTCGATGACGATCACCGACCAGTCGATCAGTATCGATTCGGAGTTGTAGCGCAGGAAACGGCTTCTCTCCTCGTTGAAGGCGATGGGGGCGATGATGTCGACCTCGTCGCGCTTCAGCCTGTCGAAGAGCTCGTGGAAAGGAGCGGCGACGAATTGCAGCTCATAGTGGTTGCGGCCGGCGAAATCGCGGATGACATCGACGATGAAGCCCGTCGGCCGGCCCTGCTCGCTGAACGTCATGGGCGGGTTGTCGTAAATGCCCAGGCGCAGGGGCTCGCCCCGGGCCCACAGGCCGATGCTGGCCAGTCCGATGATCAGTCCGATCGCGCGCTTCATGTGCAGTGGCTTGCCCCAGCAATTATAAGGAGCGGGGAGAATAAAAGCAATTCTTGGCGCCAGGTCGCACGATGCATTTCCCCAAAAAATTGCCTATGCTATAATCAGCCAAGGAAGGTGGCGCATGAAACAATCAACCGTCCTCATTGTCCTGATGCTTCTTTGCCTGACGGCTTTCGCAACTCCCGTCAGCGACGATTTTTCCCGCGCCATCGCCTATTACCTGGTGGGCAACTTGGACCTGGCGCGGAAAAACCTCGATGCGTATTTCACCCTCCGGCCGCAGCCGACGGTCAAGCTCGGCTACGTCCTCCTGCTCCAGGGCGAGAAATGGGAGGCGACCAAGAAGTTCAGCGATTATCTTGAAAGCAACCACCGCTCGCTCGAGGCCCTGACCGGCATCAGCCTGGCCACTGCCGACATCAAGAACTCGCTGGCCATTGAAAACCTGGGCAAGGTCCTGCGCCTGGATCCGGGTTACGCCCCAGCCTACCTGGCCCTGGGGTATGAGTATTCCCTGCGCGGCAACCATCCCGCCGCCGAGGAGCACTTCAGCAAGAGCATGAAGTATTCCGCAATCCCGGAATTCAAGATCCTTTGGGCCGATCTCTACCTGAAGACCGGCCAGGCGCAGAAGGCCTTGGACCTGGTCCAGCCCGAAACCGAGAGGTCGCCGAAGAATTTTCACTATGCCTACCAGGCGGCCCGGGCGGCCCTGCAGCTGGGCGACCTGGCGACGGCCGCCCGCTACATCGACCGGGCGCAAAACGCGCGGCCGGAGTCCAATGAGACGCAACTGCTGCGGGGCCGGCTGCTGCTGGCATCCGGCGACTTGCGCCGGGCCAAGTCGCTGCTGGCGAAGCTGAGGTTCAGCCGCTACAACCTGGAGTACAGCCTGACCTTCGCCACCGTGCTGCTGCAGCTGAAGGACAGCGACGCCGAGAAGTACCTCTATGAAGTCTTCTCCCAGAACCCATGGCATGCAGGGATCAACAGGCTCATGGGCCTGTTCCACTTGAAGAGAAAGAACGCCAATATCCAAAACTGGATCTACCGCGCCCTGCTCAGCGGCATGCCGGCCCAGGAGCTGCAGAAGGAGTTCCCGGCGCAGTACCGCTTCCCGGCTTTCTCCGCATTCCCCATGTTTGAGGCCAAGAAGATCCACTGGCTGGGAAACGGCCGCCTCGTGGTGGCCGGTCTCCTGCACAGCGGCGAAAAGGAAAAACTGACGGTGCTGGACGCGGCCACCCTGAAGGTCATCAAAACCTTCGAATACGAGGGGGCCATCCAGGATATGTTTCCCGCCCCCACGCTGGACAAGGTGCTTTTTTCCACCACGGCGGTCGAGAACGAAAAGGTGTACATCTACACCTTGGTCCCGGATAAAAATTCCTACCGGCTCAAGCCGGTCGTGGGCTACGCCCTGGCCATGCCGTCCATCCTGGCCGGGTTCAGCCCGGACGGCGCGACGGCCTATGTCACCGACGGCAGCCTGGCCGAGCTGGCGTTTGTCTCTCCCTTCGCCGCGGCCTCGGCCCTGGGCCGCAAGAAGGCGATCTATCCCGACCATGCCATCGCCGCCTACAGCTATTCTTACGCCAGCGACCGCTGGACCCAGATCAAGAGTCGCGAAGCCCTGAAAGGCATCCCCATCCAGGTCCTGCGCCAATACCTGGCCGTCGCCGACGCCTGCCGGGAGAACGCCGAGGTGGCCAAGCTGCTGGGAAAAGGCGGCCAGCTCGAGATCACCTCGGACGAGGAGATGAAGATCCACTTCGGCGCTTCCGAACGCCATTTCGTGATCAGCTTCTCCGACCTGAAGAACGCCTTCCAGGCATGGGTCTACGACCCGCGCGCCTCCCGGCTCGCCCAATTCGACGAAACCATGTTCCTGGGCGAAAAGTATTACGCCGAGCTGGACGTCGTCGTCTTCAACCCCGCCAAGGGCGAGATCGTGGTCAGCTCGCGCGACAAGCAGCGGCACCTGGTGCAGTTCAACTACCACTCACTCCTCTACAAGAAGCTCGGCAACGGCCTGCTCGCCGCCGGGATCAGCCCCGACCACAATACCGTCTACGCGATCATGGAGCGGAACCGGCAGCTTTATTACAGCGAGACCATCCTCGAGATATTCCAGCTGTCGCCCTTCCATCGCAGCAAGATCGATTCCCGCCGCGACCTGAACGCCGTCGTCGACTGCAGCGACCGCAGCGCTCAGTATTTCACGACCTACAACGGCGAACTCGTGAAATTGGATGAGGATGGGAAATTCTCCAGCCTCCAGGTCTCACTGGCCGGCGCGCTCCACCAGCCCTCCCCAGACAAGCGGCGGGTCGCCGCCTTCATCAACAACCACCTCTACGTGCTGCGCTGGCTGGAGTAGGCGCGTCCAGGCAGGGAAACCGGTTGCCATGTCAAGGCGCGGGGAATTCAAGAGGGCGAAGTACTTCTGCGGATTGATCTACCGTTGTCCGCCTGCCGCCGAACTGGCGATCGCCCGCCTGCAGAAGCTCGTTTCCGAGATCGACAACCGCTCGGCCGTCATTCCCTTCAGCCAGACGCCCTATTACCGCGCGGAAATGGGCGAGCCCCTGTTCAGACAGTTCGTCTCCTTTCGCCAGCTGCTGGGGCCGGAGCGTTTGGTCGGGATCAAGATCGCCGCCATGCAGCTGGAGGCGGAACTGGCCGAGGCGGGAAAGCGGACGGTGAATCTTGACCCGGGGTACCTGTCCGAGGCCAACGTCATCATCGCCACGGCCAAGAACCACTACCACCGCGTCCCCCTGGCCGACGGCATCTACGCCCACATGGAATACGTGCTCAAGGACGGGCGCATTCAATTCCTGCCCTGGACCTACCCCGATTTCCAGACCGCAGCCTATCTCGAGTTTTTCAACTGCCTGAAGGAAGCCCAGCGCCTGGAGCGCCGGGGAGGGTAGGGCGGAGCTCAGTTGCTGACGCCGGTCGGAGACGCTTCCCGCGGTTCCTGATTGAAGATGGAGGAGTTCACCCGGGCCAGATAGCCGGTATTGTGGTACAGGTAGCCGTTGTTGTAGAGGAAGAGGGCGCGCTGGATATTGCCGCCGGAAAGGTCGTGGTACTGCTTCAGGATGCGCAGCCCCAGGTCGATGTTGTAGTCGACGTCGAACAGCCGGCTCTTGTCGATGCCCAGCTCGTCCTTCCAAACCGAGTAGCGCACCTGCATCAGGCCGCAGGCGCCGGCCGGGGAGACGGCGAGGGGATTGAAGGCGCTCTCCACCTGGATGATCGACAGAACCAGGTTGGGGTTGAAACCGTAGCGGCGGGCCTTGCGGAAGGCGACGTCAACGATGTGCGAGAATTCGGGGAATTTCTTGTGGAAGGTGGCGCTCTTGAACTCCAGCAAGTCCTGGCGCTCGGCCTGCTCCTGACGGGCGAGCTTCTCCTCATTCAGCTGCACCACCCGCTCGTGAGCCTCGCCCAGGCGGGACTGCAGGTACTGCACGTGGGCCTGGCTGTTCTCATAGTTGCGATTGGTCTCGGCCAGCTGGGCCAGCAATGAGCCGAGGGCGACCAATCCCAGAACCGACAGCACGACAACGAACCGTTTCACGGGGTTTTTGGCAAACATGGCTGCACCTGCTAAAAAAGCCTGTAAATTATAGGGGCATGAAAACAAAATAGCAAGCTTTTTCGCAAAAATCTGTGGAAAAGTGGGAAGGCGGGAACCGGCAGTACGTGTCAGTGATAGTGATAGTTTTAGTGTTAGCAGGAGATAGAGGCAATTCTTTTTATACGCATAACGCCTAACGCGAGAACGCATGAAATCGGTTTACGGTACGAATTCCAAAATCCAATTTCAAAACGAAAACACAAGGCAAGTATCAGTGGCTCTTGTTCTTCCGTTTCAACATTTCAACGCTGCAACGCTTCAACAATTCTATTCTGCATATTGGATTTTAATTCCTTTGATTCTTTTCTTCCCTAACACTGACACTATCACTAACACTTTTTTTTAAAGGCTAGAACATCTCGATCAGCAGGTTCTTCAGGGCCTTGACGCGGTCGCGCAGCACGGCGGCATTCTTGAAATCCAGGGCATCGGCCTTCTTCTTCATGGCCGCGGTCAGCTTGGAGATTTCCCTCTCCAGGGCCTCGCGGCTCTTGAAATCCATGACGATCGGCTCCGCGCTCTTGCGCAGCCAGTAATCATCGTCGTTGAAGCCCCGGATCGGGCTTTGCACCGAGGCGGGTCGGATGCCGTGCTCACGATTGTAGGCGAGCTGGAAGTCGCGCCGGCGCTCCGACTCGGCGATGGCCCGGCGCACCGAGTCGACCATGCCGTCGACGTAGAGGATGACCTTGCCGTCGATATGGCGGGCGGCGCGGCCGAACGTCTGAATCAGCGCCGTCTCCGAGCGCAGGAAGCCCTCCTTGTCGGCGTCGAGGATGATGACCCGCGACACCTCGGGCAAGTCAAGCCCCTCGCGCAGCAGGTTGATGCCGATCAGCACGTCGAACTCGCCCTGGCGCAGCTTCTGGATGATCCTTACCCGGTCGAGGGCCTTGACCTCGGCGTGCAGATACGCGCAGCGCACGCCCTGCAGGGTGAGGTAATCGGAAAGCTTCTCGGCCATCTTCTTGGTCAGGGTGGTAACCAGCACCCTGCCCGTTGCCGCGGCGCGAATCTCGGCCAGCATGTCCTGGACCGGATCCGCGACGGTCTTGACCACGATCTCGGGGTCGACCAGGCCGGTGGGCCGCACCAGGAGCGACGTCATCCGCCCTTGGGCCTCCCCGATCTCGAATGGGGCCGGGGTGGCCGATACGTAGAGCACTTTGCGCAGCCGTTGGGCGATCTCGGGGAAGTTCAGCGGCCGGTTGTCGAGCGCCGAGGGCAGGCGGAAACCGAATTCGACCAGTTTTTCCTTGCGCGAACGGTCGCCGGCGTACATGCCGTTGAGCTGGGGCACGGTCACGTGCGACTCGTCGATGACGGCCAGGTAGTCCTTCGGGAAAAAATCGAGCAGGGTGTAGGGCGCCTCTCCCGGCCGGCGGCCGCTGAGGTGCCGCGAATAGTTCTCGATGCCCGGGCAGAAGCCGAACTGATCCAGCATCTCCATGTCGTAGCGCGTGCGCTGCTCCAGGCGCTCGGCCAGGTCGGCCTGCCCCCGGCCGCGGAAAAAAGCGAGGCGCTCCTGCAGTTCGGCGCCGATGGCGGCCACGGCGGCGCGGACGCGCTCCTTGCGGTAGAAGAAGAAGTTGATCGGGAAGATATTCACCTGAGCTTTCGCGGCGAGGACTTCGGCGCTGAGGGCGTCAAAGAACTCGATGCGGGCCAGCGAGCTGCCGTCCAGCACGAGGCGCAGCGGGTTCTCCTCGCTGGTGGGGAATACCTCCACGGTCGAGCCGCGCAGGCGGAACTCGCCGCTGGCCAGGAGGCCATGCGTCCGGCGGTAGCCGAGTTCGACCAGGCGCTGCAGCAGCGGCTCGCGCTCGACAGGGTCCCCGCGAGCCAGCAGCAGCCGCTGCTCGAGGAAGTCGTCGGGAGCGCCGATGCTGTAGATGGCCGAGACCGAGGCCACCACGATCGTCTGCCGCGACTCGAGCAGGCTGCGCGTGGCCTCCAGGCGCAGGCGCTCCAGCTCGGGATTGATCGAAACCTCCTTGGCGATGTAGAGGTTGCGCTGGGGCACGAAGGCCTCGGGCTGGTAGTAATCGTAATAGCTGATGAAATAGCCGACGCGGTCCCTGGGGAAAAATCCCCTGAACTCCTGGTACAGCTGGGCGGCGAGGGTCTTGTTGTGCGACAGGACCAGCGTGGGGACGTTCAGCGCCGCGATGAGGCGAGCCATGGCGTAGGTCTTGCCCGAGCCGGTGACTCCCAGCAGCACCTGCTTGCGGCGCCGCTTGCGGAAGCCGTCGACGATCTCGTCCACGGCTTCCTGTTGGGCGGCGGTGATCGGGTAGGGGGACTGCAGGCCGAACATGCGGGGCTAGGTCAGCACTCCTCGTCAGCCGCCTGGCCGGCCGCGTCGATGACCAGCGCTTTCTTGAAAAAGCGCTCCAGCACCCCGGAGCGGATGCGGGCGATCTCTTCGGCGGCAAGCGCCTGGTTGTCCTTCTTGAAGATCAGGATCAGGTAGAAGCGCTGCTCCCATTCAATGCGGGTGAAGTAGACGTCGATGTTCGGCAAATGACGGATGAACGTGCTCAGGATCCGGGTCTCGCGGGAATAGGAGACGACGAAGATGGTCTTGGCGAACTCGTTCTTCAGCGGGTGGCGGATGTTCCTGTACTTGACGACCACGCGGTCCATCGTCTCTTTCTTCGCCGCTTTGATGGTGGAGCACACCAGCTTCATGATCTCGGCCAGGATGCGCGGCGGCGTCTCCAGGCGGTACAGCTCGTCGAAGTTGTAGTAGATCTCCTTGATCAGCAGCGGGTTGAGCTGGCGCGTCTCGGCGGTCAGCTCCATCAGCGAGCGCATGTCGCTGTCGCGCAGCCCCTCGTCGAAATCGCGCACCTGGCCGTACATCTTCTTCAGGATGTTCTTGATGGCCTGGAAGATGGCGGCGATGGAGGGAAACTCGGCCAGGGTGGCCTTCAGGTTCATGATGCTGACCTCGATCTGCCTCTGGTAGATGCGGGGCGGGACGACCGACAGGATCTCGAAGCCGCGGCGGCACTCCAGTTGGCGGATCAGCTGGTTCAGGCTTTTGCGGCGGCTCTGCGGGGTGACGAGGATGAGCTTCAGCTGCATCATGAACTCGGTCTTCTTTTCCACGCTCATGAACACCTGGCTGATGGCGGTCGTCTTGAGCTCCGCCATCAGGAAGGGGATGATGGCCCGCGCGTAGTGCTCGTAGCCGCCGACCGACTTGATCTGCGAGAATTTTTCATCGGCGGCGGTGCTGATCATTTTCTCCAGCGAGTTCTCGATCGAGTGGATGGCTTCGGGGTCCAGCGGCTGCTCCTGGCGGTCGACGATCTCGATGCGATAGACCAGGATCTTCTCGGCCGAAACGAAGCTCTTGTGATGCTTGATGATGTGGCCGGGGACGATGAAGTCCAGGGTCTTGAGGAAGCTCTCCACGGAGAAGTTCTCCTCCCAGCAGACGAACGTGATGCCGGTCAGGCGCTCGTCCAGGGTCTCAAAATTCTTGATCTTGATCTTCTTGTCGGCCCGGCCGTCGCGCACCTGCTTCTGGAACCTGTAGTTGTCGATGATGAGCGCCGCCAGATCGGAAAGCTTCCGTTCCTGCAGGTACTCCCGCGAGCGCGAGGAGAAGAATTTCAGCGTCTCGCCGTTCTCGCCGATGATCGGGTCGATGTCCGGGCCGCGGACCATGCGGCGGATCGTCCGCACCACCTGGTTGTACAGCTCGAACTTGATGGTCTCGTCCTCGAGCAGCATGGTCCGGCCCAGCGTCCCCTGCGACGCGTCGCGCAGCGCGGCCAGCAGGTTGTTCTTGTCCTTCAGGAAGCGGCCGTACTCCTCCGCTGATTCGATCCGGAAGGAAAGGATGACGATCCCCAGGGTGCGGTCCTCGCAGATCAGGGTAAAACCCTTCATGAACAGGACATTGCCGTGCTTCTGGTGGATGATGCCCAAAATCGAGTTGCCCATCCCGGTCCAGTCCTCGGCCAGGACCCCCATGACCACGGTCAGGGGGAGCTTTTTCTCACCGAGTTCCTCCAGCTGGATGACCACTTTTTTTTTGGAGTGCTCGTACGTATAGAGAAGCTGCACCAGCAGCGCCTGCTGCTGGGGCTGGGGGAAGATCTCCTGGGAGCGCTCGAACAGGGAAAGGCTGCCGGCAATCCTGTTTCTGGAGATGCGCAGCTTTTTGCCGTTCAGGATGGCGTGGACCTGCTCAAGATTGCTCGCTTGCCCGACCATTTTTCAAATTTACCCCAGCCCCCATGGATTGTCAAGGCG
>JALOLC010000069.1 GCA_025456175.1 Acidobacteriota bacterium
CGGGACCGCCTGCGCGGGCTGCTGCACCTGCACGACCTATGGAGAACGGAGATGATATGATGGACCAGAAGGAACTCGCCAAGAAAGTGAAGCTGATCATCATGGACGTGGACGGCACCCTGTCCGACGGCCGCTTCTTCATGATGCCCAACGGCCAGTCGATCAAGTCGTTCGACGTCAAGGACGGCACCGGCATCATCTTCGCCCGCCTGGCCGGCATCAAGACGGCCATCATCACCGGCAAGACCTCCAAGCAGGTCAAGAAGCGCGCCGAGGAGCTGCAGGTCGACGAGTACTTCGAGGGCGTGTACAACAAGACCATCCCCTTCTTCGAGAGAGGAAGTGGCCTATATCGGCGACGACATCGGCGACGCCGAAGTGATGGGCATGGTCGGCTTCGCCGCCGCCGTAGGCGACGCCCACCCCCTGATCAAGCGCGTCTCGCACTACATCGCCAAGCGCTACGGCGGCCGCGGCGCGGTGCGCGAGGTGATCGACTTCATCCTCGACGTGCAGGAGCAGTGGCAGACCATCTTCGCCGAGCTGAAGAAATCGAGCGACTGGGAAGAGATATTCAAGGAGATCAATTCCTAGCCGTTGCCTCTTTTTCATAAGGAGTAAACGACGATGAAACCATGGAAAATGTCCAGGCGCTGCCTGGCACCCATCCTCATCCTGGCGCTGGTCCTGGCCGCCCAGGCGGTTGTTGGCGAGAACCTGCTTCTGCTCAAGGTCTCTCCGGCTTCGCCCCGGGTTGTGGATGCGGTTGCGGCCGCCGGAGGCCGTGTCGTCCAGGAATTGAACACCTGCCTGCTGGTGCGGGCGAAAGCGACGGACCTGCCGCGCCTGCGCGGCGCGGGTCTTGCCTGCGAAGCCGTCGGCGATCCCGACGGCGATGCCTCCTATTTCCTCATGCATTCCCCGCTGCGTGCGCCCGTGCGCGGAACAGAGAGCGGCTTGGTTCACCTGCGCCTCGAGGAAGACGTATGGCTGCTGGTGGTCCGCGACCCGGACTTCCGCTCCCGGCTGGTCCAGCCGTTCCGCCTGAAGGCCCTGTGGCTCGACGCGGCGCTGCCCGCCGCCGCGCGCCAGCCGGCGCCCAGCAGGGAGCGGGCGCTGCGCCCGCTCCAGGACAACGACATCGCCCCGCTGGTGGCCGCCGTTTCATCTGACCGCTTGCGCGCCGACATCCAGTCGCTGCAGGACTTCAAGACCCGCTTCGCTTCCACTGCCGAGTGCGAGGCCGCCGGCGACTTTCTGCTGCGACGCTTCCAGGAGCTGGCCGGGGTTCAGGCCTATGCCGACCCGTTCGTCTTCGAGTCGCACTACGCGAGCCGGAATATCGTGGCCGTGATCCCAGGGCAGACCGATCCCGGGCAGGTGGTCCTGGCCTGCGCGCACTACGATTCGACCAGCAACAATCGCTATGTCGCGGCTCCGGGCGCCGACGACAATGCCAGCGGCACGGCGGCGATCCTCGAGATGACCCGTATCCTGGCCGGAGCCAAGTTCGACTTCACCATCACCCTTCTCTGCGTATCGGCCGAGGAGTGGGGTCTGTATGGCAGCGCCCATTATGCCCGCCAGGCGCGGGCCCAGGGCGCGGATATCATCGCCGTGGTCAACCTGGACATGATCGCCTTTCCCGGCACCCTGAAGCGCGAGTTGGACGTGATCGGCAACTACAATTCGACATGGCTGGCCGACCGCTTCATCACCGCCGCCGCTCCCTATGTCGGAATACGCCTGGACAAGGTCATCAATTCTTCGCTGACCTGGAGCGATCACTCCTCGTTCTGGGACCAGGGCTACCCGGCCCTGTGCGGCATCGAGGACAGCATCAACCCCTACTACCACCGCACCACCGATACCCTGGACAAGCTGGACCTGGGATTCGCCCTCGATGCCACCCGCGGCGCACTGGCTGCCGTGGCCGACCTGGCCCAGCCGCTGTCGATGCCGGCTCCGCCCTCCGGCCTGCGGGCGCGCAGCCAGGTGTCGTTCTCGCTGTTCCTCAGCCGCAAGACCGTTTATCTGGACTGGCATGCCGCCGCCGGCACCATTGCCGGATATCACGTTTATCGCGCGACCGAGCCACACGGCGCCTACGCCCGCCTGACGGGACAACCCATCGCGGCCCGCGCGTTCACCGATTTCTTTCTCCTCCCCGACCAGGCCTACTACTACGTGGTGACCGCCGTGGACAGCGAAGGGCGGGAGAGCAATTACTCCCAGGAGGTTCGCGATGATCAGGACAACTGAAAAGAAACCGCTGCCAGCCGCTGCCCTCCTGCTCTCTGCGCTCCTGCTTCCTACCCTCGCGGCGCGCACCATGGCCGCTCCGCGTCCCGAAGGGAGCCAGCTTTTCGCTGCCGTTTCCGCCGGATATTTCCATCCGCTTTCCGGGGAAGTCCGCGCGATCTATGACCGTCCCGCCTGGCCGCTCGAATTGCAGCTGGGATGGCGAGTGCAGCCGCGCCTGGACCTGTACGCTGCCGCCCGCTTCCTGCAACTCGAGGGCAAAACGATCCTGGGCGCCACCCAGGAAAGCGCCGAGTCTTACTCCGTGCGCCTGCAGCTGCTGGCCCTGCGGCTGGGGGCGGGGTTTTGCGCCGGGAACGGGCCGATCTCTCCCTGCCTGGGAGCGGGCATCCAATATGGCTTCTTCAAGGAAGAGTGGCCGGCGGTGCCGCTCAAGACGAACGGCGGCAGAGCGGGCGTCTTCGCGGCCGCCGGCGTCCGCCTGCGCCTGGCGCGCTCGCTGCACCTTGTAACCCTGATGGACTATTCCTTCCAACCCGGCGGCCTGGGAAGCCGGGGAAAACAGGTGAACCTCGGCGGGCTTTCGCTCACGCTGGGCGTCCGCGCCGGCATTCTCTGAGCTTTTCGGGGCTTCAGCGCTGATCCAGGCGGCGGCCGACCTCGTCGATGAGCGCCGCGGCCGCCTCGCCGGTGGCACCCCAAATATAGGAGCCTCGCCAGCACAGGCGGACCGAACCCTGGTAGGGATCGTTCACGGTCAGGCAGCCGGGCCGGATCACCGGGGCGGGATTTCCCTTATCCAATGCGGCATAGCGCGCCAGCATGGCGCGGGCCTGCTTCTCGTCGTCCGTCTTCATGATGAACAGTTGCAGGCGCTTCCCCAGGAGCTCGTAGTCGGCGGTGAACGCCGGGAGCAGGAAGTCATGGCCGAGGTAATTGCCGGCGATATAGCGCTCAGAATGCGGCACTTTCCCCTGCTCAGGAAAGGTGGCCAGGATGGGCGGCAAGGAGCCCTCGCCGCGAATGGACCGGGCGATCCTTTCCCCCAGGTCCTTCAGGATTCCAGCGCCTTCCGTGCCCAGGTCGAAGCCGTTCAGCTTGATGTAGTAGGCGCCGCGGATGAAGTTCAACACCCCCTCCTCCACGTAGCCCTGGGCACCGACGGCGATGTAGTTTCCGGCCAGGGGCTTCTCCGAGCTGTAGATCCCGAAAGCGTTCTCCGGCGTGACGTGGAAGTAGATCTCGGCGCTGATCTGCTGCCCCTTCTTGTTGGCGTAATTCTGCACGGCCAGCTTGGCGAAGCCGTACGCCAGGAAGTTCTCGGCGGCGCCGTTGATGTGCTCGTAGAGGTTTTCGGGCATGAAGGTTTCGCCGGCGCCGTCCTTTTGCCATCCTTGCAGATCGGGAAACAGGGCGGCCGCGTCGCCGACCTGGGCCGTTGCCGCGAGCGGCAGCGAAGCGGCCACGATGATGGCCAGACAGTGCCTGACCAGAGTCTGTCTCTTCATGGATCCTCCTATGCCGACCGGCTGAACGGGCTGCCGCTCAAAGGTCGGACTGTGATTGAAAAAACGCTTCGCCCAGGCCGCGCCAGACCTTCAGGGCCTTGACCGTCCCGGCCACGTCGTGGACGCGCAAAATGGCGGCGCCGTTGCGCGCGGCCACCAGGTTGGCGGCGATGGTCTCGGGATCGCGCCGGTCGGCGAGCTTCTCGCCGGCCAGCTGGCCGAGGAACGACTTGCGCGACAGTCCGATCAGGAGCGGCAGGTCGAACGCGCCAAAGCGCTTCAAGCCGCAAAGGATGGCCACGTTGTCCTCCAGCCGCTTGCCGAAGCCGATCCCCGGGTCGAGGATGATCCTTTCCTTCAGGATGCCGCACCCCACGGCGTAGTCGATCCGCTCCTGGAAGTAATCGCTGATCTCGGCGATGACGTCGGCATAGGACGGATCGCGCTGCATGGTCTCCGGCGTGCCGAGGATATGCATCAGCACCACCGGAACGTTCAGCTCGGCGATGACCGAGGCCATGCGCTCGCTGAAGCGAAAGGCCGAGATGTCGTTGACCAGGTCGGCGCCGCCCTCCTCCACGGCCAGGCGCGCCACCTCCTCCTTGCTGGTGTCGATCGAGACCAGCACGCTGGTTTCCTCCTTGATGCGCGCGATGATGGGGAGAACGCGGTCGATCTCCTCGTCGAGGCCGATGGGCACCGCCCCGGGACGCGTGCTCTCGCCGCCGACGTCGATGATGTCGGCGCCGGCCTCGGCCAAGGCGCGGGCGTGCGCCAGGGCCGCCTCGGGCGCGAAGAAGCGCCCGGCATCGGAGAAGGAATCGGGGGTGACATTGAGGATGCCCATGACCAGCGGGGCCGGTTTCTCCAGGAAGCCGTTGCGCAGGTGGATTTTCATGGGGTTGCTGCCGGCGGCTTCTGGCGCCGCTCGCGTCGGAACAGCGCCAGCCCCTGCCGGCGGGTGCGGAAGACGCCGTCCAGCTGCTGCTCATAGAGCCTCTTGAGCAGCAGCCCCATCTGCCGGCCCGGCGCCACGCCCAGGGCAAGCAGGTCGCGGCCCAGGATGAGCGGCCGCATCGTTTCCTGGCTGATGCGGTGCTTTTCCTTTTGGCCCATGAACCAGCGGGCGATGGCGTCGAGCCCGCGGAACGCGAGCGGCCTGGGCTCGCGCGAGCGGCGGTCGGCGAAGTCGAGCAGGACGAGGAGCGGGTCCTCGTTGTCCATGTCCTTGACGGCGCGGGCGATGGCCTTGAAAGTGATCTCGCCGCGGTTGCGGTAGAGCTCGTAGATGCGGTGGTGCTGCTGGATCAGCTTCAGTACGATCCGGCGCAGCGGCAGGCCCTGGCGAGTGTCGACGCGCAGGCGGTCGAGGACGCCCGCGGCGATCTGGACGCCGCGCGAGTCGTGGAAGGGCGAGGTGACGGTCATGCGCCCGCGCTTGAACTCCCAGGCGGTGGTCCCGGCCTTGCCGCAGTCGTGGAGCAGCGCCGCCAAAAGCAGCGCCAGAGTTCGCGGCTCGTCCAGCCCGTGCTGCCGCGCCAGCCGGGCGGCGACATCGACGGTGATCAGGGTATGGGCCCAGACCGAGTGGTGACCCTGTTCGTCACGCTCGGGATGGAACAGGGCGTCCTGGATGGTCAGGGCCAGGGCGGCCAGCTCGGGAAAGAGCTTGTCCAGCACGGTCAGGCTGTGGTATTCCCGCAGTCCCAGCGATGGCTGGGGCGACTCGAGCAGCAGCCGGAACAGCTCGTCGGCGACGCGCTCGGCGCTCAGCTCGTCCAGCGGCACCTTGCGCGCCTTGGCATGGATGGCCTTGTCGATGGCGAAAGAGTGCACCGAGGAAAAACGGGCGGCGCGCAGCACGCGCAGCGGGTCGTCGCTGAAGCTGGCCGGCGAGGTCATGGCGATGCGCCGCTCGGCGATGGCTCGCAGCCCCCCGTGGGGATCGATGACCGCGCCGTCCTTCAGGCGCACGGCGATCGAGTTGCAGGTGAAATCGCGACGGCCGAGGTCCTCCTCGAGGGTGACGCCGGGGCCCGACTGGATGGCGAAATTTTTGTGGCCGTGCGCCGACGCGTCCTGCTTGCGGTCGCGGCGCGGCGCGGCAATGTCGAAGGTCCGGCCGGCGCGGGTGAACTTGACCACGGCAAAGCTCTTGCCGACCGTGTCGCACTTGCCCCGCTTCGCCAGCCGGGCAGCGATCTCCTCGTAGCTGCGGCCGGTGACCAGCAGGTCGACGTCGCGGTCGCTGGCCCGCTTCGGGTACAGGACGCGGTCGCGCACGGCGCCGCCCACGACGTAGACGTCGCCCCCGAAGGTCTTGACGAAGAATTCCTTCTGGGGGAAATCGATGCGCAGCTGCTTCATGATGGCTCAATAGTAGCGGTTCCAACCGTTCAAGTCAATGCAGACGAAGCGGCAGCATTCGCATCAGCGAGTGTACCGATGCGCCGTGCTGGATCCCGCAACGTTCACCACTCCGGGCCCGACCGACCGCGTTTCGCGCCGATTAAAATGGCCAACTCGTCCCGCTGGTGCGGGACTCAAACAGTGGCCATTTTCCCCAAGGGACATCGGCGCTCTCCGGGTCGGGGCCCGGTCCCTCCGTTTCGTTCACTTTTGCGGGACCCATCACGGCAGACAGGTTTTTCCGCATTGGTCGGGTGATGGCCTTTCTTAATGTTATAATGGAATCCATGATGCAAGAGGTATTCAGCCCTGCTTTCTGGGAGAAACTGGACTTGCGCCGGCGCCGCGTCGTTGCCGCCGTGGTCGACCGCGAAGCCCAGGATCTGGCCGTCGCCGCCCTGTTCGCGCGCTCCGCCGCGAGCGTCATCTGGCTGGTGGGTGAGAACGAACCGCTCGGCGACAGGATGGAGAAGCTCGCGGGGTGGCTGAAGTTTCTGGGCAGCGGCGTTGTCCCGGTGCACGCCCATGTCCTGCCCTTCGAGGACCCCTACATCAATACCGCCGCCGACCCGCGGAAGATCGCCGCCAAGCAGCGGTTGCAGGACGATCTGGCCGCCGGCCGCAGGATGATCGTGCTGGCGACGCTGGCGGCCCTGTCCATCCGCCTCGAACGGCCAGGAACCAGTTCTGCCGTCCTGGAGCTGAAAGCCGGCGACCTGCTGGAGCGCGGCGAGCTCATCGCCAGGCTGGCCCGCTTCGGCTATGCGACGCGGGAGGCGGTGGAAATCCCCGGCGACCTGGCCTGGCGTGGCAACATCCTCGACGTCTTTCCCGTGGCCGCCGAGCGTCCGCTGCGCCTGGAGTTCGAGGGGCGGCGCCTGGCCTCGCTGCGGACCTTCGATCTCGAGAGCCAGCGCTCCACCGGCATGCTGGCGGCGGCGCGCGTCAGCGAGAACCGCTATTTCTCCGCGGCTGCCGGCGCGGCCGCGCCGGCGGATGCGGCGCGGCTCGCCTACCTGACTGACCTCCTTCCCGGCTGCGCCGTGACGGCTTCGAACCTGCAGCGGCTCGCGGACGAGCAGCGCAAGCTGCTGGACAACTTCAGCCGCATTCGCGAGGCGCTGGGCCCGGGACGGGGGGCGCCGCCCGGAGTCGACACCCTCTTTGCCTTTCCCCTCAACAGGATGCGGCTGGTCGACCTCGTCGACTTTGGCACCGACCCGGCGCAAGCCACCGAGGTCCGCGTGCTGCCCAAGGCCATCATTGACCTGAACGATGCCGATCTCGCTGAACTGCAACGCAAGGCGCAGGCGGGCTGGCGGCTGCTGGCCTGCGCCGCCGACGCGCGGCTGCTGGAGAACCTGCGCGCCCAGCTGCCAACGGTGGAGTGCCACTTTTTCAACGTCCCGGCCTCCTTCGAGAATCCCGTCCTGCGCCTGGTTTGCCTCAGCGGCCGCGCCTACCGCCCAACCATGCCGGAGGCGCGGGGGCGCGAGCTGTCCCCCGAGGAGCGGCTGCGCGACATCAGCGAGGGCGACTGGGTCGTTCACCGCCGCCACGGCATCGGCCGCTTCGCCGGCGTCCAGCGCCTGCGCCTGGAGGGGGACTCCGGAGAATTCCTCAAGATCGAGTACCTGGACCGCGAGTTCCTCTACGTGCCGCTGCACGAGCTGGAGGTGCTGAGGCGCTACAGCGGCAGCGAGGGGGCCGCCCCCGCCCTCGACCGCCTGGGCGGCCGCACCTGGCAGGCCAAGACCGAGCGCGCCCGCAAGGCGATCGTCCACTACACGCGCGACCTGCTCAATCTCTACGCCCTGCGCAAGGCGGTGCGCAAGACGGCCCTGCTGCCGGTGCCCGAGCTGGAGGAAAAGCTGCAGCAGGACTTCCGCTTCGTTGAGACCGAAGACCAGAAGCGGGCCATCGCCCGCGTGCTGGCCGACATGGAGGCCGAGTTCCCCATGGACCGCCTGGTCTGCGGCGACGTCAGCTTCGGCAAGACCGAGGTGGCTCTGCGCGCGGCCCTGCGCGCCATGGCCAACGGCCGCCAGGTCGCTTTCCTCTGCCCGACGACCATCCTGGCGCTGCAGCACTTCCGCAATTTCGAGCGGCGCCTGGCCGCCTTCCCGCTGCGCCTGGCCATGCTGTCGCGGCTGGTCGCCGCCGCCGAAAGGAAGCGCGTCACCGCCGGCCTGCAGAACGGCCGCATCGACCTGGTGGTGGGCACGCACTCGCTGCTGGCCTCCGGCGTGGAGTTCAAGCGCCTGGGCCTCTTCATCGTCGACGAGGAGCAGCGCTTCGGCGTCTTCCAGAAGGAGAAGCTCAAGAAGGGACGCGAGAGCGTCGACGTCCTCACCCTGTCGGCCACGCCCATCCCGCGCACCCTCTCCATGGCCATGTCGGGTCTGCAGGACATCTCGCTGGTGCAATCGCCGCCGCTGGGACGCCTGGCCATCAAGAACTTCGTCGGCCTGTTCTCGCGCCAGGTGGTGGTCTCGGCCGTGCTCAACGAGGTCGAGCGCGACGGCGCCGTCTTCGTTGTCTACAACTCCATCGAGCGCATCTTCCAGTTCCGCGACCAGCTGGCCTCCTGGCTTCCCGACGTGCCCATCGTGGTGGTCCACGCCCGGATGGCGACGGCGACCATCGAGAAGAACCTGATGGAGTTCATCGGGGGCAAGTTCCGCGTCCTGCTCTCCACCACCATCATCGAGAACGGCATCGACATCCCGCGCGTCAACACCATGATCGTGATGAACGCCGACCGCCTGGGGCTGACGCAGATGTACCAGCTGCGCGGCCGCATCGGCCGCTCCACGCGCCAAGCCTACGCCTATTTCCTGGTCGATGCAGTGAAGGGCGGGGTGAGCGAGCAGGCGAAAAAGAGACTCGACGGCATCCGCGAGTTTTCCCAGCTGGGTGCGGGCTACAAGCTGGCCGAATTCGACCTGAACCTGCGCGGCGCCGGCGCGCTGCTGGGCAACCGCCAGCACGGCCATGTCGAGGCCCTGGGCTACGATTACTTCCTGGAACTGCTGCGCCAGACGATCCGCGGCCTGAAGGGCGAGGCCGCGGAGGAACGGGAGCTCGCCTTGCGCGTCCATTTCCCTTACGCCATCGGCGAAGAGTACATCGCCGGGACGGCGGAGCGCATCGCCGCCTACCGCCGCATCCTGGAGGCGAAAGACGCCGCGGAGCTGCTGTCGCTTCGCGACGAGCTGCGCGACCGCTACGGCCAGCCGCCGGCGGAGATGGCGAGCATCTTCTACGTGGGCGCGGTGAAGCTCTTCGCCCGCCGCTGTCGCTGGGCCAGGGCCGAGGTCTTTGCGGACCGGGTGCAGCTTGACGCCGGCCGCGATGTCGAGGTTCCGGCGGGAAAGGGCTTCGTTGTGCCGGGGCTGAAGCACCTCGAGGGGGGCAACTTCGAATTGGAGTTCAGCGGCCTGGACCAGTTCCTGGAACTCGAGAAAGGGCTCCAGCGGATATT
>JALOLC010000070.1 GCA_025456175.1 Acidobacteriota bacterium
CTGCCGCAGGGACGATTGGCAAGCTAAATGCTTCCGATTTTTATTACCCGAATTCTTCATTATGAGCCTGGAGGCCAATGAACAAGCGCAGAGAACCAAGGATCCGCAAGGGCTTCCTGGTGGAGCTTAGCCGCAGGGGGATGGAGCAACTGGGGGTGACGGTCAATGTCTCCCGTCGCGGCATGTGCGTCGCCACCACCGGCGTGCTGAGGCGCAGTTGCCGCCTGCGGGTGGTGATCGCCGCTGCCGACGAACTCTTCTCTCTTACCGGGCGGGTGGTCTGGAACCTGAAGAGGGCCCCCTTGTCCCCGATGGACGTCCCCGCCGAGATAGGTGTCCGCATCGAGGAGGCGCCCCAGGCATATTATCGCTTCATCGCAGCCGCCCGCCGCACAGCCCAGCTTCCGCCAATGGACCAGTCGACCTGCTGAGCGCTTCCCATCACCGCTAATTCTTTACAGGACCGTCTTTTTGATATAGAATCACTATACTTCCAACCGCGCCGCCCCTGAGGAAAAAATGAAAAGAACGCGCTGCTACGATAGCATCGTCGACATAATCGGCAATACGCCCATGGTCAAACTGAACCATGTGGCGCATGATGTTCCAGGCGAAGTATTCGCCAAGCTGGAGTTCCAGAACCCCATGGGCAGCTCCAAGGACCGCATCGCCCGCTACATGATCGAAAAGGCCGAGAAAGAGGGGAGGATCAAGAAGGGTGACCTGATTATCGAGAACTCCTCGGGGAACACCGCCATGGGGCTGGCGCTGATCGCCATCCAGAAGGGGTACCGCCTGAAGGTTGTCGTCCGCGACCGCATCAGCCGGGAAAAGCTCGACCAGCTGCGGGCCCTCGGTGTCGAGATCCACATGGTGGACAGCACGCTGCCGCCGGAGCACCCCGACAGTTACAACAACATCACGCCGCGGCTGGCCAGGGAGACGCCCAACTGTTTTTTCCCCGACCAGCACAACAACCTGGACAACAACGAGGCCCATTACCTGGGTACCGGGCCCGAGATCTGGGAGCAGATGGAGGGGCGGATCGACTATTTCGTCGCCGGCATCGGCACCGGGGGCACGATCGGCGGCACGGCCCGCTTTTTGAAGGAAAAGGACCCGGCGATCAAGGTCGTGGCTGTCGACCCGGTGGGATCGGTTTTTTACGAATATTTCCACAAGAAGCAAATGGCCAAGCCCGGCCCGTATCTGATCGAGGGGTTGGGCGACGAATTTCTAATCCGTTGCGCTGATTTCAGCGCTATTGACGACATGCTGCAGGTGACCGACCTGGAGGCTTTCCGGACGGCCCGGGAGATCGCGCTGCGCGAAGGCATCCTGGCCGGGGGATCGAGCGGCGCGGCCCTGTGGGGCGTGCGCCAGCTGGCGAAAAGGATCGGCCGGCCGGCGCGTTTCGTCACGATCTTTCCCGACGGCGCCTCGCGCTACCTGAGCACCATTTACAACGATAACTGGCTCGAGGAGAAGGGGCTGAAATAGAGAGTTGTCCGCCACTTACGGACGCTGTTTGCACGTCCCTGCAAGTTCCGCTGAACTTTTTTGTTTCATTTTGCGTAGGTTATTCATTGAATGCCGGAGGCGCCTGATGAAAAAAATGATCGCGTTTGGCCTGTTGCTGCTTGCCCTGCCATTTTTGAGCCCAGCCCAGGATCCGCCCATAAAGTCCCTGACCCTCGACGATGTGATCGCCCAGGCGCTGAAAAACAACCTGGACCTGCAGATCGAGATGTCGAACCCCGAGATCTCCCAGGCCATCCTGAACAAGAGCCGGGCCATCTTTATTCCGACCCTAACGCTGGATTTCTCGCGCGGCTCGAACACGACCCCCAGCTCCTCCGTCTTCACCGGGGCCGACGTTGAAAAAGCCGACGCGAGCACGCTGGGATTCACCCTTTCGCAAAGGCTGCTGATCGGCGGCAGCGTGAACGTCAGCCTGGACAATTCGCGCAACTCGACCAACTCGCGTTTCAGCCAGATCAATCCCCGCTATGGCTCGCAGCTGAAGTTCGACCTCAACCAGCCGCTTTTGAAGAACTTCGGTTTGACCGCCACCAAGCGCGGCATCCTCATCGCCCGCAACAACCGGGACAAATCGCTTTTCGCCCTCAAGCAGCAGGTGATCGACCTGATCTACTCGACCGAGGAGGCGTACTGGAACCTGGTCTATTCCCACCAGAATCTCGAGGTGAAGGAGAAGTCGCTGCAGCTGGCCAAGGACCTGCTCAAGCAGAACGAGATCCAGGTCCGGGTCGGCGTCTCGGCGCCGATGGACATCCTGACGGCCCAGGCCGAGGTGGCCGCCCGCGAGAGCGAGGCGCTGCAGGCCCGCAGCCAGATCCAGACCTACGAGGAGAACCTGCGCCGCATCCTGAACCTGAGCCAAATGCCCGAGACCATCGTCCCCAAGGACAAGCCCGAGTTCCGTTCCCTGGCGGCCGATTTCAATGAATTCCTCCAGTCCGCCCTGATGAAAAGGCCCGACATCGAGCAGGTGCGCCTCGAGCTGAAGAGCAAGAACGTCGATGTCCGCTACTATCGTAACCAGACGCTCCCCGACCTGCAGCTCACCGCTTCCTACTATACCAAGGGGCTGAGCGGCACGCCGCAGGACGTGGACATCATCCTGATCGCCGACGGCTCCAGCAACGCCGGCGCCATCGGCGGCAATCTCAGCGATTCGCTGCGCGACGCCCTGAAGGGCCTCTATGACAATTATTCCATCGGCCTGCAGCTGTCCATCCCCGTGGTCGGCACGTCGGCCAAGGCCGACCTGGTCCAGGCGCGCCTCAACCTCGAGCAATCGCTGCTCACGCTGAAGAAGACCGAGAGCATCATCTACTCCGAGGTCAAGCAGGTCATCATGGACCTGGGGACCAGCGCCAAGATCGTCGAGGCCAACCGCATCTCCCGCGAGCTGGCCGACCAGAAGCTGGCTGCCGAGCAGAAGAAGCTGGCGGTCGGGCTCTCGACCAACTACCAGGTCCTGCAGTACCAGCGCGACTTCGCCAATGCCCAGATCGCCGAGCTGAGGTCGCTGATCGACCACAGCCTGACCCTTTCCCGGGCGGACAAGGTGCTGGGTACGACCCTGGAGCATTACCGCATCGAATTCAGCGATTTCCTGGGGGGAAAGAAATAATACGCGGCGATTTTGTCCCTCTTGTTTACAATCATGTACTTTTCTGGTACACTGTACTCTAATTTCGCACGAGACACAGGAGGAAATCGTGAGCATTACCAAGGAAACCAAGCAGAAGCTGATCAGCCGGTTTCAGATAAATGACAAGGACACGGGTTCGTCCGAAGTGCAGATATCGGTCTTGACCGAGAGGATCCGCAGCCTGACCGAGCACTTCAAGACCCACCAGAAGGACAACCATTCCCGGAAAGGGCTGCTGACCATGGTCTCGACGCGCAAAAAGCTGCTGAACTACCTGCGCCGGACCGACTACGACAAGTACCTCAAAATCATCCAGGAACTGGAATTGAGAAAGTAATCCGCTCTTAGGAGACAATCATGCAAAAGACAATCCAGATCCCGATCGAGGGATCTACCCTGAAAATCGACATTCACCGTTGGGCCCGCCAGTCAAACGGCTCGGCGCTCATTACCTATAAGGACAACATGGTTTTGGTCACGGCCAACATGCGCGAGGAGGAGAAGGCGGCGCAGGACTTCCTGCCGCTGATGGTGGATTTCCGCGAAAATACCTACTCCGCGGGCAAGATCCCCGGCGGGTTCTTCAAGCGCGAGGGCAAGCCCTCGGAAAAGGAAGTGCTGCTCTCCCGGCTCATTGACCGCCCCATCCGGCCGTTGTTCGCCGAGAACTACCACCACGACACCCAGGTGATCGCCATGCTGCTCTCGGCCGACTTCAGCATCGACTACGACTCGCTGGGGATCATCGGCGCCTCCGCGGCCCTGCTGTCCTCCACCATCCCCTTCACCACGCCCCTGGCAGCGGTCAAGATCGGCTGGAAGAACGGCGCGTATGTCGTCAACCCCGGCCTGGAAATGCGCAAGGAACTGGACATGGTCCTGCTCGTGGCCGGCACTGAAAACGAGGTGGTTATGCTCGAGGCCGGCGGCAACGAGTTCTCCGACCAGGTCTTCCTTGAGGGACTGCGTCGCGCCAAGGAAGTGATCGCCGCCATCTGCCGGGCGCAGAAGGAACTGGTCAATCCGGACAAGATCGTTGTCGCCGACAAACCCGAAGCCAAGGCCCTGGCCGACGACATTCGCGCCCGCTTTTCGGCCCAGATCCGCGATGCCATCTTCACCCAGGACCGCGTGCTGCGCCGCCTGAAGATCAAGGCCATCATGGAGGAGATCCAGCAAGGCAAGGACGACCCGCTGGAGATCGCCCGCATCCGCGGGTCCTTCGAGACGGTCGAGTCCCAGATATTCCGCGAGACGCTGCTCAAGGAGAAGCGGCGCACCGACAACCGCACCTACACCGAGATCCGCCCCATCGCCATCGAGCTGGGTGTATTGCCCCGCGTCCATGGCTCGGCCGTTTTCACCCGCGGCGAGACCCAGTCGCTGTCGACCGTGACGTTGGGTTCGGAGGATGACGCCCAGCGCCTGGACCTTCTCCATGGCGAGGAGGCCAAAAAGAAATTCCTGCTGCACTACAACTTCCCGCCTTTTTCCGTCGGCGAGGTCAGCTTCCTGAGGGGGGCCGGCCGCCGCGAGATCGGCCACGGCAACCTGGCCGAAAAGGCCCTGAAGCGGGTCATCCCGGGCAGCGAGGCCTTCCCCTACACCATCCGTGTCGTCTCCGACATCCTGGAATCGAACGGCTCCTCCTCCATGGCCACCGTCTGCGGCGGCACCCTGGCCCTGATGAACGCCGGCGTGCCCATCCAGGCGCCGGTGGCCGGCATCGCCATGGGCCTGGTCAAGGAGGGCGACGAATTCGCCGTGCTGACCGACATCGCCGGCTACGAGGACCACTTCGGCGATATGGATTTCAAGGTGGCCGGCACCGAAAAGGGGATCACCGCCATCCAGCTCGACATCAAGATCGGCGGCCTGACCGATGAGGTCATCCGCCGCACCATCGAGGATGCCCGCGCGGCCTACCTGTCCATCCTGGCCAAGATGAAAGCGGCCATACCTGCGCCGTCGGCCAAGCTGTCCGAATACGCCCCGGTCATCCTGACCATGCAGATCCCGGTCGACAAGATCCGCGACCTGATCGGCCCGGGCGGCAAGACCATCAAGGAGCTCGTGGCCACGTTCAACGCCAAGATCAACGTCGAGGACGACGGCAAGGTCTCCATTGCCGCCGCCAACCGCGAGCTGGGGGAGAAGGTCATGGCCCGCATCGAGGAGCTGACCGGCTCTCCCGAGGTCGACAAGGTCTACAACGGCAAGATCAACCGCATCGAGGACTACGGCCTGTTCGTCGAGATCATGCCCGGCGTCACCGGGCTGCTGCACGTTTCCGAGGTCTCGCAGCGCCGCATCCGCGATGTCCGCCAGGAATACAAGCTGGGCGACATGATCGAAGTGAAGGTGATGTCCCTGGACCGAGACGGCAAGATGAAGCTGAGCCACCGGGTGCTGGAGAACCAGCCGCGCGACGGAGAAAAATAACGGGCGGCACCCCGCCCGGCCGGGAGGCGTGACCATGCTCATTCGCCGCCACATGGGGAAACGGACCGGCCGCGCCCGCGGCTTCACGCTGGTCGAGGTGCTCACCGTTACGCTCATCATCGGCATCCTGGCCGCCGCCGCCATCCCCCTGGCCCACAACGCCTTCCAGCGCGAAAAGGAGATTGAGCTGCGCCGCGCCCTGCGCCTGCTGCGCACGGCGCTCGACGACCACAAGAAGTTCGTCGAAGATAACAAGATCGAGGTGGACGAGGACACCTACGGCTACCCGGAGACATTGGAGCTCCTGGTCAGGGGCATCGAATACAAGGACAAGAAGAACAAGACCAAAGTGGCCAAGTTCCTGCGCCGCATCCCCCGCGACCCGATCACCGCTTCCCTGGACTGGGGCCTGCGCTCCTATCAGGACAAGCTGGGTTCGCGGAGCTGGGGCGGGCAGAACATCTGGGATGTCTACTGCGACTCGGACAAGAAGGCCCTGGACGGCACCTACTACCGCGATTGGTGAGGCCGTCGCCCAGCCGCCGCGCTGTCGCTTACAGAATCAGGTTCAGCCCGAGGGAGAGATCCAGCCCCCTGGCCAAGGGGATATCGGGGTCGGCGTTGGCGTAATAGGCCTTGTCGAACAGGTTGGCGATCTTGAGAGAAGCCAGGATGCGGTTTGAGAAAATGAAGCCGGCCTTGAGATCGGTGACACGATAGTCCGGGATCGCTGTTTCCGCCGGGCCGGGGCGGGTCACCGCGGCCGCTGCCAGCCAGTTCACCTCGCCCCAGAACCGGCCCAGCCATAGTTTTGCTCCCAGGAGCATCCTGGCGCTCGGGACGTCGTTGAGGGGCTTGCCGCTGGCCATGCTGCTTCCGCGGTAAACCCAACCGTTGCCGAAGATCTCCAGCCTGTCCAGAGGATAGAACTGGAACTCGAACTCCAGGCCGCGGATGCGGCCGCGCTCGAGGTTGTCGTAGGTATAGGAGGAATCAGTCAGCGGGAATTTTTCGATCATGCCGCGGATGGAGTTCTGGAAGAGATAGGCCCCCAGGAATACGTTGCCGCGGTGAAACCGCACTCCCGCGTCGAAGTTCAGGCTCTTTTCCGGATCCAGATTGGGGTTGCCGACGATGGTGTTGCGGCCGGTGATGCCGCTATAGAAAGCCTCGCTCAGTGATGGCAGACGAAAAGCCGTACCGGCATTGATGAAAAGGGTAATGGCCTCCCCCAGGCGGCGCGTCACTCCCAGGAAGAATGCCGGCGCCAGAGAGGATTTTTTGTGGAAAACGCCGGCGGAAACCGCGCTGCGCGCGGAAAAACTCAGGCGGGCGCCGCCGGCGATGTCCAACCGGGCCGGGGCGGCCCAGGTCAGGATGGCGTAGGCTCCCAGGTCGCTCCGCCTGCCGCCGCGGACCGGAAAGGAAGATCCGCTCATGGAGCCGCTCTTCCATGTCTCGTTCTCCATGTCCACGCCGGCGCGGCCGAAGTAGTCGATGCCGAACTGGTAGGCGAGGCGGCCGGCCGGCTCTTTTTTCATGCCGATGCGCATCCCGAAGTCAAAGGCGCGGTTGCGCGAAATCTCGACCTGGCTGTCGGCCTGCTTGACTTTGTGCAACTCATAATCGTTGGGATTGAGAAAGAGAGAAAAATGCAGCGAGCCGTTCTCCAGCAGTTGCTTTTCGCTGCAGGTGAGGTTCAGCAGATTGGTGTTCTCTTCCGGATAGAACGAGGCGACGGCGGGATCGTTGGCTCTTTCTGGCTTGCCGATGTCCCGGCCGGCCGATTTCAGGAAACTGAGGCTGAAGGCGCGCTGGGCGGTTTCGTAGCGGACAACGAGGTCACCCGTGACATAGCGGTAACCCGAGTGCACAATTCTTTCCCCGCCGGCCGCATAATCGCCGGCCCGCGCTGCCTGCAGGGCGGCGAACAGGGAGAAGTCGCCGCTGCGCCGGCTGAGGGCGAAGCCGCCATTGACCCTGCTGTCAAGCGAATTGCCGCTGAGGTTCAGGGAGAGGAGACGCGCTTCGGGGCCAAGGGCTTGCAGCGGCACGATCTGGATCACGCCGCCGATGGCATCGGAACCGTAGAGTACCGACGCCGCCGAGCGCACGATCTCGATGCGGCTGACCATTTCGGTGGGAAAGAAATGAGCGGAGGCGCCGGCGCTGCGGTCACTGGTTATGCGCGCGCAGTCGGCCATGAGCAGAATGCGACGCCGCGCCAGGCCGCGGATGCTGGGAGTGACGGCAATACCCCCCTTGCCGATGAAATGGACGCCGGGCGCGGCCTGAATGGCCTGGACGATCGTTTCGGGCCGGGATTCCTGGAGGACGGCGGCGGAGACGACGCTCTGGGCGAAGGGAACGGCGATGGCCTTCTCGTTTTCATTCAGGGCGGTGACAGTGACCTCTTCTTTGAGCAGCCGGATGGGAACCAGCAGCACGCGGAGACGGAGCGGCGCCCTCTTCAGCGCCACGGTTACCTTTTCCCGGTGGTACAGGGGGGAAGCGAAGGTCAATTGCAGGAGGTCCTGGCCGTCATCGGCGGCGAAGGCGAATTCGCCCTTGTCGTCGGTAGCGAGGATGCAAACGCTCTCGCCGACGCGCACCTCGATCCCGGCCAGTGGCCGGCCATAGATGTCGCGCACCAAACCGCGGACTTCAACCGCGGCCAGCAACGTGCCGGCCAGGGTCATCAGCAAGAAAAAACAAGACAATCCCCGCGCTATCTTCATTGCTGTCCTCGCATCCATCTTACGTTTCCAGCCGGCGTTGGTTTTCCGGGCGTGATTGTGCGCTGCGGCAGGATTTGCTATCATGAGGCGCAGGAGAATCCGTGATCATTCTGGGCATCGAGTCATCATGCGATGAGACGGCCGTCGCCGTCATCGAAAGGGGGGAGCGCAATGCCGTCCTCGCCGAGGCGATCAAGTCTCAGGACGAGCTGCATGCTCCCTTCGGCGGCATCGTCCCCGAAATTGCCGCGCGCACCCATTATGAGACGATCGACCGCCTCTGCCGCCAGGCGCTGGACCAGGCCGGGCGCGGCGTCAGCGACATCGATCTCCTGGCCGTGACCCTGGGGCCGGGCCTCGTCGGCTCCCTGCTCATCGGCCTGGCCTTCGCCAAGGGCCTGGCCCTGGCCCATGGCCGGCCGCTGGCGGCCGTGGACCACATCGCCGCGCACGTTGAGGCGCCCTTCATCACTCATGAACGCATCGCCTACCCGCTGCTGGCCCTGGTCGTCTCGGGAGGGCACACCTCGCTGTTCTACCAGGAGGAGAAGTTCAAGGGGCGCCTGATCGCCAAGACCCGTGATGACGCTGCCGGTGAGGTCATGGACAAGGTGGCCAAGCACTTCGGCCTGGGCTATCCGGGCGGGCCGCTGCTCGATGCCCTGTATGCGCAGGGCGATCCCCAGCGCTTTCCTTTCACCCGGCCGCGCCTAAGCGACGGCGGCGATGACTTCTCTTTTTCGGGATACAAGTCGGCGCTGCTGCGCCAGGCGCGGGAGCTGGGTGTCGTGCGGGACAGCAGGGACTTCTTCGACCTGCTGGCCTCTTTTTTAAGCGCCCTGGTCGACTACCTGCTGGCCAAGACGCTTGAGGCCGCGCGGGGCCTGCCGCTGCGCTCGTTGATCGTCTCGGGTGGGGTCAGCCGCAACGCTCTCCTGCGCCGGCGCTTCGCCGACGCCTGCGCCGCGTCGGGGCTGCCGCTCTACCTCCCCGAACCGCGCTATTGCACCGACAACGCGGCCATGATCGCCTGGCTGGGTTATGAAAAGTATGTGGCCTTTCCCAACGTGAATTACTTCGACCTGCACCTCAATTCCTATTCCCGGGCCCTATTCCGCGAGAGTCGCCGCCACCG
>JALOLC010000171.1 GCA_025456175.1 Acidobacteriota bacterium
TTCTTGCCGGTGACGATGGCGCCGTCGCCGAGCTCGATGGCGGCGCCGACATAGATTCCGGCATGCCCCTTGCCCGAGCGCTGCGCGTCCGCGGCGGCTTCCCGCGCCGGACGCACCACTGGCCGGTTCTCCTCGCTCACCCCCAGGTTCTCCATGAACAGGCGCAGCCGCTCCACCGTGTCCTTCTCCGCCACGCCCATGGCATACTCGCATTGGTAGCGGAAGAAGCGGCGGATGATCTCCTGGACGGCCGCCTCGCGCACCACGGCGTCGTCGCGTATGCCGAAGCCGGCGCGGTTGACCCCCATGTCGGTCGGTGAATGATAGACGAGGGGATTCTCGGTGATCCGTTCCAGAATACGCCTGAGCAGGGGAAAGGCCTCGATGTCGCGGTTGTAATTGACCGCCTTGACGTTATGCGCCTCGAGGTGAAAATGGTCGATGAGGTTGATGTCCTTCAGCTCGGCGGTGGCGGCCTCGTAGGCGATGTTGACCGGATGGTTCAGCGCCAGGTTCCAGATGGGGAACGTCTCGAACTTGGCGTAGCCCGAACGCACTCCGCGCCGGTGCTCGTGGTAAAGCTGGGAGAGGCAGGTGGCCAGCTTCCCCGACCCGGGGCCGGGGCCGGTGACCACCACGATGGGCTTGGCCGTCTCGATGTATTCGTTGGCGCCGTAGCCCTCGTCGCTGACGATGGTCTCGATCGCGGTGGGATAGCCCTTGGTGAAGCTGTGGGTGTAGACCCGGACGCCGCGGCGCTCCAGCTTGTTCTGGAACGCCTTGGCCGAAGACTGGCTGGCGAAGCGGGTGATGATCACGGCGCGCAGGGTGATGCCCCAGGCCGATAGATCGTCGATCAGCTTCAGCGCGTCCACGTCGTACGTGATGCCGAAATCGGCGCGCATCTTCTTGCGCTCGATATCGCCGGCGTAGATGCAGAGCAGGACGTCGGTCTGGTCCTTGAGCTGCTGCAGCAGCCGCATCTTGACGTTGGCGTCGAAGCCGGGCAGCACGCGGGCGGCGTGATAGTCGTAGAGCAGCTTGCCGCCGAACTCGAGGTAGAGCTTGTTGTCGAAGGCGCGCACCCGCTCCAGGATCGCCGCCGTCTGCTCCGTCAGGTACTTCTCGTTGTCAAAACCGATCGCCTTGGGCATGGGGGTCCTCCAACCGGGAACGCTGGCTTGAAAAAGGGGCTATTTGTCGAGGGCAATGGCCTGGGCGAAGGCCTTGACCATTTTTTCGAAATCCGCGAACTTGTCGAAGGCGAGGTTGATCCCCTTCTTCGTCGGCGCCCATTCGCCCGATTCGGCCTGGAACCAGGTGCGGACGCTGAAGTATTTCTTGCCCTTGAAGGTCGAGATGGAGAAGATGAGCTTCTGGGTGGCGTTCATCTCCATGAAGCCCAAATTGAGCGCCTCCTCGTTGTCCTTGATGAAATCGGTCTCCTGGGCGACCAGGCCGCTCTTCTTGATCGCCTTCTTCAATTCGCTAAAATCCATGTTTTTCTCCCTGTTGCCTTCTATTTTTCCTTGATGGTCTGCTCGAAGAATTCCGCCGCCTTTTTCTTTTTGGCCTGCTCCAGCGATTTGGCCTGGGAGAAGCGTTCTTCCACCGCCTCTTTCTTCCGCTTTTCCTTGTCCAGCAGGTCCTCGAAGGAGGAATGGACTTTTTTCTCGCTGCGCTTGTGCTGGACCACCTGCTTGGCCACGGTATCCACCCACAGGCTGGCATGGCAGACGGGGCACTGGATCTCGATCAGGCTGTCCATAGACCGATTCTATTACAACCACCGGCAAATTTCAATAAGGAAAATCGGCCGCCGCTTTCCGGCGCTGAACAGGTGCGGAACTTGCCAATTGACACGAACGGCCATTTGCGGCAAAATAGGCGAAATGGCCGACTGGAAAGAAGGATTGCCCCCGGTTGTTCGCTTCGCCCCGTCGCCGACCGGCTACCTCCACGTCGGCGGCGCCCGCACCGCCCTGTTCAATTTCCTTTTCGCCCGCCACCACAACGGCACGTTCATCCTGCGCATCGAGGATACCGACCAGAAGCGCTACCAGCCCGAAGCCCTGGCCGAGATCTTCGCCAGCCTGAGGTGGCTGGGCCTGCACTGGGACAAGGGGCCCGAGGTGGAAGGCGATTCCGGCCCCTATTTCCAGTCGCAGCGCACGGCGATCTACCGCGACCATGCCGAAAAGCTGGTCGCTGCCGGCCGGGCCTACCGCTGCTTCTGCAGCGAGGAGCGCCTGGCGACGCTGCGCGAGGAGCAGGAGAGGGCCAAGATGGCCCATGGCTCGGGCTACGACCGCCATTGCCGCTCCCTGAGCGTTGGCCAGGTCGAGAAGCTGCTGGCCGCCGGCGCGCCGCACGTGGTGCGCCTCAAGGTCCCCGACGGGCGGGCCGTGGCTTTCCATGACCAAATCCGCGGCGACATCGCCTATGACAGCGCCCAGCTCGACGACCTGGTGCTGCTCAAGTCGGACGGCTTCCCCACCTACCACCTGGCCAACGTGGTCGACGACCACCGGATGGGCATCACCCACGTGCTGCGCGGCGACGAATGGATCGCCTCCACCCCCAAGCACATCCTGATCTATGAGGCCTGCGGCTGGACGCCGCCCATCTTTGCCCACATGCCGGTGATCCTGGCCCCCGACGGCGGCAAGCTCTCCAAGCGCCGCGGCGCCGCCTCGGTCCTCGACTACCAGCGCGCCGGATTCCTGCCC
>JALOLC010000071.1 GCA_025456175.1 Acidobacteriota bacterium
CTGGGTCAGCCCGGCCAGGCCGATGCCCAGCAGCTTGCCGTAGAAGATGTGCGTCGAGCGCGCCGAGGCGATCAGCAGCTCGGAGATGCGGCTGGTCTTTTCCTCCAGCACGCCGCGCATGATCATCTGCCCGTAGTTGATCAGGATCATGAACAGGATGACGATCATGAACAGCGACATCATGTAGTCCATGCCCGAATCGGACTTGGTGGTGCCCTCCTTCTTGACCTTGAAGGTCTCCATGTCGATCTCCCGGGTGGCTTCGTCGACCACCGCCGGGTCGATGCTCTTTTCCAGCAGCAGCTGCTTGTTCTCCAGCAGCAGCTGCTTGGAGATGGCCGTGCGCAGGGTGGACTCGATGTACTTGAGGGTGGCAAAATCCGAGACCGAGGTGGAGTAATAGGAGATTTGTCGGCTGGCTTTGACCTCGGCGGGAATGAGCAGCAGGCCGTCGATCTCCTTTTTCAGCACCTTCTGCTCGAATTCCTTGACCAGGGCGGCGGCGTCGCGCCCAGCCAGGTCTACCGCCTGGAAGGTGATGCGGCCGCCGCTCTCGCGGAGCGCTTTCTGCTGGTCGATGGCGTCCAGGTCGACGCCGGCCTTTTTCTTTTCCTTCTTTTCCGCCGGCTTGGCGTTCAGCGCCTGGATGTAGCCGCCGGCGTAGTCGGCGACGGCGATCGTCTTGTCGGTGCGGCCCACCCTCATCAGCAGCACCGGCACGAACATCATGCCGGCCATCAGTACCGGCGTCAGCACGGTCATGATGATGAACGACTTCTTCTTGACGATGACCTTGTATTCCTTCTTGACGACGGCGAGTATTTTTTTCATGCTCCGGCTCCTTCCTGGACCTTGCGGATGAATATGTTCTGCAGCGATGGCTCGCTGAGCTGGAAGCCATTGACGGCCAGCCGTCCCAGCAGGTCGCGCAGCAGCTTGTCGCGGCTGGAGATGTCGTCCAGCTCGACCTCCATCTCGCGGCCCGAGTCGCGGCACGAGCGGACATAGGGCAGGCCGGCCACGAAGCGGGCGTCGCCCTCGTACTGCACCTTGACGAACTTCTGGCCGTACTCGGCCTTGACCGCGGCCAGCGTGCCGTCGATGACCTTGCGGCCCTTGTCGATCATCACCAGCGAGTCGACCGTCTTCTCGGCGTACTCCATCAGGTGCGTGGAGTAGATGATGGTCGTGCCCTCGCGCTTGCTGGTCAGGATGATGTCCTTGACCAGCTCGATGTTCAGCGGGTCGAGGCCGGAGAAGGGCTCGTCGAGGATGAGCAGCTCCGGGTTGTGCAGGATGGTGGTGATGAACTGGAGCTTCTGGGCCATGCCCTTGGAGAGCTCCTCCACCTTCTTGTCTTCGTAGGCCTCCAGCTGGAACTGCTGCAGCAGCTTGCGGCCGCGCTCCCTGACCGCCGCGGCCTTCATGCCCTTCAGCTCGCCGAAGAAAAGCAGCGTATCCAGCACCTTCAGCTTGCGGTAGAGGCCGCGCTCCTCGGGCAGGTAGCCGATGCGATCCTTGAGCGGCTCGGAGAAGGGCTGGCCCAGGATCTCGATGCTCCCGGAATCGGGGGCGATGATGTCCATGACCATGCGCATGGTCGTGGTCTTGCCGGCGCCGTTGGGGCCCAGCAGGCCGAGGATTTCGCCTTTCCTGGCGGTGAAGGTGATGTGGTCGACCGCCCGCTTGCCGTCGAAATCCTTGACCAGGTCCTGCAATGACAATGCCAGTTCGCTCATGACTACTCCTTAGCGTGGAATCATTCCGGATGAAGCGCCGGGTTACCCTTAGTATACGGCCGGGAGCGCGGCAGGGTTTTCCATTCAGCCGGCGCGGCGCCGCAGGGAGCTGCGGCGAATGCGCGGCAGGCCGGCGGCGGCGATCCGCTCCGCCGTGGCGTGCAGCTCGAGGACCCCGCGGTAGGCGCCGCGCTCGGGCCGGCGCGAGAGCAGGTAGGCGCGCTGGACCTGCAACTGGCGGCGATGCCTGATGAACAGCTCGCGCATGGCGGCGGCCAGGGCGCGCAGGCCGCTGGCGCGCAGCTCCAGTTCGAACACATCGGCGTAGGGCGGCAGCGCGAACCACTGGCGGTACTTCAGCTCGCGCGCGAAGAACGGCTCCTCCGCGCCGAGGAGCTGCAGCGCGTAATGGAAGTGAAACACCGAGAAGACGTGCAGCTCGCCGCCGTCACGCAGCGTCGCCGCGATCTCGGCGCCGCAGGCGTGGATCATCTCGCCGGCATCGTGCTCCTCCATGGAGAAGAAGGACTCGGGCTTGACCCAGACGGCGGCGGCGAACAGGCCGGCGAAGTGCGGGCTGAGGGCGGCCCGGGTGGCGATGATTACGGCATGGCCGGCGGCGGCGGCGATGGCCGCCACCGGGTCCTTGAGCTCGGACGCCGTGAGGGCCAGCACCGCGTCTTCACCGCAGACGCGCCCCAGAGCCTGGGCCAGGGAATCGATGCTGATGTCATGCAGCGTCTCCAGGGGCTTGCCGCAGCGCAGGCAGTCGCGCAGCGCTGTCCGGGCGAAAGCGCAGCGCTGGCAGGAGGCGCTGCCTTCGCCAGCGGTCCGCAGGATGCCGCCGCAGCGCGGGCATGCCGCCGAACGGCCACAGGCCGGGCAGAACAGGTGCAGCGCCGGCTGGATGCGGTTGACCAGGACCAGCGTTTTATTTTCGGCCAGGAAATGTTCGCGCACGAGGTTGACTATTTCCTCCGGGATGCCGCGCTCCCGGCCCTTCAGCATATGGATCCGGGGCGAGTTCTGGCGCTCCTGCCTCCGGTCGGCAACCACCAGGTCTTCGCGGCCGGCATAGGTGGCGCAGGTGTGGGCATCGGCGCCGCGCAGCAGGGGGATGCTCGCGGTCGCGGCGCGGATCTCGGCCAGATGGTCGGCGTGGAGCGGCGAACCTATGCTGCGCCGGTACAGCGGCGATGATGCCCGGTCAATGATCAGCAGTCCCGGGCGGTCCAGCGGCAGCGCCAGGGCCGACTGGCCGCCGCAGACGATGCCGCGCCTTCCCAGCCGGTACTGGCGCCAGGTCTTTTCCCTTGCTGCCGGCGTGACCCCGGAATGGTAGGGATCGACGCCTGGCAGTACGGCACCCCAGTAGCGGGCCGTGGCGATGTCGGGGGTCACCAGGATGACGCTGCCGCCACTGGCCAGGGCCTGCTCGCAGGCCTCGCGGTATTCGCGTTCCCGCCCCGACCCAAGAAGCAGGCGCGCGGGTTGGGCGTTGCCGGCGGCATTGCCGGTTGTTGCCGGGGTCGCGGCAGCGGCCGGCGTGGGGGCCTTGAAGAAGAGGCGCAGCGGCCCTGCCGCGGCCAGCCGCTCGAGCTCTGGCAGGGCGAGATCGTCCAGCCGGAGATCGCCCGCGTCGCCGGCCAGGAACAGACCCTTGCGGCTCTTCTGGCTGGGGGGGAGGCTGAGGTCGAGGATGCCGCCGGCGGAGGTGAAATAGGCGATGGCGGCCTGGCGGGCGAACTCCAGCAGCTCGGGGCCGGGGCAATAGGGGTCGTCGACGATGCCGATGATGCTTTTCAGCCGGCCGCCGTAGGGCGAGTCGGTGCCGACCACCCAGCCGAGGGCGAGACGCCGTCCCAGCGGCACCAGCACGCGCGCGCCCGGCAGCAGGCCCGATTCGTCCGGCGCCCGGTAGGTGAGGGGCTCGAACAGGCTGTAGGAGAGGGAGACGCTGATCTTCAAGGTCGCTTCCCGGGGAGCAGGGCCAGGACCTTCTGCATGTCTTCCCACACTTCCCACTTGGCCTTGGAGATTTCCTCCTTGTCCTTCTTGTGCAGGATGAAGGCCGGGTGGTAGGTGGGCACGAGCGGAATGCCGTTGAAGCTCAGCAGCTGGCCGCGGATGCGGCCCATGCTGTGGCTGGTGCCCAGCATGTTGTTCAGGGCGACCTTGCCCAGGCAGACGATGACCCGGGGCCGCAGGATGGCGATCTGCCGCTGCAGGAAGGGCAGGCAAAACTCCACCTCGTCCTTCAGCGGCTCGCGGTTGTTGGGCGGCCGGCACTTGACGACGTTGCCGATGAACACCGTGTCGCGGCTCAGGCCCATCTTCTGGATGATCTTGTCCAGGAGCTGGCCGGCCTTGCCGATGAAGGGGCGGCCGAACTGGTCCTCGGTCTCGCCCGGCGCCTCGCCGACGAACACGATGTCGGGGCGGTTGCTGCCCTCGCCGGGCACGTAGTGGGTCTTGGTCTCGTGCAGGCGGCAGCGGCGGCATTGCAGGATCTCGCGGTTCAGCTCGGCCAGGTCGGCGCGCGGATCGCTGCCCGGCAGGTGCAGGAACTCGGCCCCCATTTCGGCGTAGAATTTTAGGATGGCGCGCAGCCCGTTCATGGCGCCCCCTCGGCGCGGCGGCCGGCCAGGGCGATGATCTCGTCCCAGATATGGGCGGCGATGAGCGTCTTGCTCATGCGCTCGAGCCGGCGCATGCCGTCGGGGCGAACCAGGAAGACCTGGTTCGCCTCGCGGCCGAAGGCCGGGTTGGCCGCCGATATCTCGTTAAGCACCAGCAGGTCCAGGTTCTTGTCCCGCACCTTTTTTTGGGCGTTGACGAAGATATCCTCGGTCTCGGCGGCAAAGCCGACCAAAACCTGGCCCCGGGGTTTATGCCGGCCGGCCTCGAGCAGGATATCCGGGTTCTTCGCCAGCTCCAGGGTGATGCGCTCGCCGCTTTTCTTCATCTTTTCGGGATAATACTTCACGCTGCGGTAGTCGCTGACCGCGGCGGCCATGATGACCACGTCGGCCCGGGCGCGGCGCTCGTTGACGGCCGCGCGCATTTCCAGGGCCGTCTCCACGCGCACGATCTCGACTCCGGTCGGGAGCCAGGTGGTCGGGCCGGTAACGAAGGTGACCGGGCCCAGGCCGCGCGCCCGCGCTTCCATGGCCAGGTGATAGCCGGTCAGCCCCGAGGAGCGATTGGATAAAAAGCGCACCGGATCGATGGGCTCGATGGTGGGGCCGGAGGTGATGAGGATAAGGCTAAACACGGACGAGCTGCAGGCAGCGGTCGTAGATGGTTTGGGCATCGGGCAGGCGGCCCCGGCCGGTCTCGAGGTTGGCCAGCTGCCCGTCGGCCGAATCGATGATCTCGACGCCGCGGCCGCGCAGCCGGGCGATATTTTCGGCCACGGCTGGATTGCAGGTCGTCGGCGATGCCGTTGGCCATCTTGCCAATGATGTTGGCGGTGGCCGGCGCCACCAGCAGCAGGTCGTTCTCCTTGGCCAGGTTGATGTGCAGCAGCGGGTCCTGGCCTTCGGCGAACATCTCGCTGAACACCTTGCCCGGGGCGAAGGTGGCGAAGGTCAGCGGCGCGATGATCCGCGTCGCCGCCCAGGTCATGACCACGGTGACCTCATGGCCGCTCTTCTGGAAGCGGCGCAGGATATCCACGGCCTTGGTTGCGCCGATCGAGCCGCTGACCCCGAGGACGAGCTTCATGGTTTAGGCCGCAGGAGCTTGCGGACCTGGCCGGCGCTGCGTGTTCTCTGCAGGCGGAAGGCGACGACCAGGCAGCACAGGTCGGCGTAGGCCGACGCCACGTCGTTGTTGACGACCACGTAGTCGTAGAGCGGGTAGGCGCGGAGCTCCTTCATGGCGGCGGCCAGGCGCCGCCGCGCTTCGTGGTCCAGCTGCTGCTGGCGCTGGCGCAGCCGTTTTTTCAATGCCGCCAGGGTGGGCGGAACCACGAATATGGCCATGGCTTCAGGAAATTTGGCCTTGATGCTGCGCGCTCCCTGGACGTCGATGTCCAGGACCAGGATGCGCCCCTGCCCCGACTTGGCGCGGATCTCTTGCCAGCTGGTCCCATAGTGGTGCCCGTGCACCGCGGCTTTTTCGACGAAGCGGCCGTCGCGAACCATGGCTGCGAAACGCGTCTCGGACACGAAATGGTAGTCCCTGCCGTCCAGCTCGCCCGCCCGCTTCGGGCGTGTCGTGTGCGAGACCGAGAACTGCAGCTCGGGGAACTCGTTGAGCAGCATGTGGATCAGCGTCGATTTGCCGCAGCCGGAGGGGCCGGAGATGATGATGATGTTGCGCATGGCGGGCATCCTACTCGATGTTCTGCACCTGCTGGCGGATCTTCTCGATCTCGCGGCGGATCAGGACGACCTGCTGGTGGATGTCCATGCTGGGGGTCTTGGCGGCGATGGTATGGGTTTCGCGCTGCATCTCCTGGGTGAGGAAGTCGGCTTCCTTGCCCCGGGCGGCGACGCTCCGGTCGAGCAGCAGGCGCCTCAGCCTCTGGGCGTGCGTGCGCAGGCGGTTGATCTCCTCCGTAATGGAGGCCTTGTCGGCGCTGATGGCCGCCTCCTGGATGATGCGCTTCTCGTCGATGGGGAGATCCTTGATGAACTTGGCGATCTTTTTCCGGTAATCGCGGCAGGCGTTTTTTTCGCCATGCTTGGCCAGGTCGCTCACGTCCCTGACCTGGCGGTCGATGACGGCGATGCTGGCCAGCACGTCGCGCTGGATGCAACGGCCCTCCCGGCGGCGGCTCGCCAGGAAGGCGGTGAAGACCCTGGCGATCGACCGGCGCATGGCTGCCTGCTCACGGGCGCCCATGCGCTCCGGGTCGTGTTCCAGGCGGAAGAGCATGGGCAGCTTGAGCAGGGAATCCAGGGGCTGGGCCAGGCCGTATTGCTTCTGAAACGGCGCCAGGCGCTTCATGACCTCAGCCAGCAGGGGGGCGTTCAGCCGGATGTCCCATTGGCCGGCCCCTTCCGGGAACACGTCCAGGACCACCTCGACCTTGCCCCGCTGCAGCTGGCCCTTCAGAAGCTCGCGGATGTACGTCTCGACGGCCGCGGTCACGCCGCTGCCCTTGAGACTGGTCTCCAGGTAGCGGTTGTTGTAGGACTTGAACGAAACGTGCAGCGAAAAATCCCTAAAATTATAGCGCCCCTGGGCGAAAGCGGTCATGCTGTGCATGGGTCACATTATAATATTCATCTCCGGGAATTGCAAATTGTACAGCGCATAGTACAAGCCGCGTTTCTTGAGGAGCTCGCGGTGGTTGCCGCTCTCCTTGATCTCGCCCTTCTCGACGACCAGGATGCGGTCGGCCTCGATGATGGTGCTCAGGCGGTGGGCGATGACGAAGGTGGTGCGGTTCTTCATCACCTCGTCCATGGCCTCCTGGATGAGTTTTTCCGATTCGGAGTCGAGCGAGGAGGTGGCCTCGTCGAAGATGAGGATCCGGGGCTGCTTCAATACGGCGCGGGCGATGGAGATGCGCTGGCGCTGGCCGTTGGAAAGGAAGATGCCGCGCTCGCCGACCACGGTCTCGTACTGCTGCGGCAGCTCGGCGATGAAGTCGGCGGCGCGGGCGATGACCGCCGCGCGCTGCACGTCTTCCAGCGTGTAGCGCTTCCGCCCATAGGCGATGTTGTTCAGGACGGTGTCGTTGAACAGGAAAACGTCCTGGGTGACCAGCCCCACGTGCTCGCGCAGGGATTTCAGGGTGAGCGAGCGGATGTCGCGGCCGTCGATGAAGACCTCGCCGCTCTGCGGATCGTAGAAGCGCAGCAGGATGTTCATGATGGTCGTCTTGCCCGCGCCGCTGGCCCCGACCAGGGCCACCATCTCGTTCTGCCGGGCCAGGAAGGAGATGTTCTTCAGCACCGGCGTCTCGGGCTGATAGCCGAAGTGGACGTTCTTGAACTCGACCTCGCCGCGCACCGCCTTCAGCTCGACCGCCGCGGCGCTGTCGCGGATGGGGTTCTCGGTGCGGATGATCTGCCGCACCCGCTCCCAGCCGGCCTTGCCCTGCTGGTAGTCGTTGTGGGCCAGCGCCAGGCGCTTGATCGGGGCGTACATCAGGAACAGCGCCGTCAGGAAGGAGGTAAACTGCCCGGGCGAGAGGGTGCCCTGCGAGATGCGGTGCATGCCCACGGTGAACAGCCCGGCCGCCACCAGGCCGCCGATGACGTCCATGATCGGCGCCGCCAGGGAGTAGGCCAGGGCGATCTTGGCGTTGATGCGGAAGTGCTTCTGGTTGAGCTGGCGGAACTTGTTGATCTCGAACTCCTCCATGTTGTAGGCCTTGACGATCTTGTTGCCCTGGGCCGATTCGCTCATGAAGTTGCCCAGGTCGCCGATGGTCTCCTGCGATTGCAGGCCGCGCTTCTTCACCTTGCGGCCGAAGTAGGCCAGGGGCAGCGCCGCCACCGGGATCAGCACCAGGGAAAGGGCGGCCATTTCCCAGTCCTGGTAAAAGACGACGGCCAGCAGCCCGGCCAGGGTCAGCGACTCGCGGATGTAGACGGCCAGGGTTTCGGCCACGGCCAGCTTGATCTTCTCGATGTCGTTGGAGATGCGCGACACGAGGTCGCCGGTGCGCGCCTTGCTCAGGAAGTCGATGGACTGGTGGATCAGGTTGCGGTAGAGCCGGTCGCGGATGTTGCGCACGACCTTCAGCCCCAGCGTCTTCATCGAGTACAGCGAGAAGAAGGAGAAGACGGCCTGGCCGAGGAAGGAGAGGAACAACAGCTGGGGCAGAACGAGCACCAGCCGCTCCTCGCGGACCCCCAGGGTCCTCATGATCCAGTTGCGCACGAGCTGGCCCTTGACCGCCAGTCGGCCGCCGCCCTGGATGAAGAGCTCGTCGATCACCGGCTGGATGATCACGGCGAGGAAGGCGGTAGAGACCGCGACCATGGCCATGAGGAAAAGGGCGAGGACGAAGCGCTTGAGGAAAGGGCGGAAGTGGGAATACAGCGAGTTGTCTTCGCGCATGGGCCCGCTTTAGGCTTCGCTCTGCTCCTCGCTGGCCGGCTCGGCCTTCTTTTCAGCGCCGGGGGACCTGCGGGAGAAGAGGAAGAAGAGCAGGGGAGAGATCATGTAGGAGAACGTCAGCAGCGGGATGGTCGAGTCGGGGAAGATGATCAGGCTGCTCACCACGAGCGCCAGCAGGAACAGCGTCTTCAGGCTTTCCCGGTGGGCCAGGTTCTTGACCGTGCGGTACTTGATGTTCGAGATCATCAGCAGCGAGACCAGCAGCACGTAGAAGGAGAAGAGGAGAAGGCCGACCGGGTTCAGCGGCGGCCGGTCGTCGAAGATCAGGACGACCGAGCAGACGGCCAGGGCGCCGACGGGGATGGGCAGGCCGATGAAGGTGTTGGCCGGCATGACCTGCGCCTCCTTGAAGACGTTGAAGCGGGCCAGGCGGATCAGCCCGGCGCTCAGGAAGACAAAGCTGACGATGCTGCCGGCCTGGGCGTAGCCGATCTGGAAGCCCCATTTGTAGGCCAGCATGGCGGTGACCAGACCGAAGGTCACGGCGTCGACCAGGGAGTCGAGCTGCATGCCGAAATTGGACTCGGTCTTGGTCAGGCGGGCGATGGTGCCGTCAAAGCCGTCCATGATGACGCTGGCGGTGATGTAGTAGATGGCGAGCTTGAAGTTGCGCTTGGCGCCGACGACATGGATGAGCGCCTGGTAGCCGAGGAAGAGGTTCAGCATGGTGAAGACCGAAGGCAGGAAGGAGATGCGCGTCAGAGCCGAGACCTTGGCCTTCTTGATCCTTTTTTTCCTCATGTTCCTTGGCGTCTCGCCGCGGCCAGCCATCTCGAGTGGGTTCTCTCCGCCCATGTCAGCCCTGCGGCTTGGGATAGGAACTGATGCGCTTCTGCATGGCATCCTTCAGGCGCAGCTTTTCCTTCTTGATGGTCTTTTCCGCGATGCGCTCCTCCTCGGTCTTTGGCCTGCGGCGCAGGAGCTCCTGGAGCTTATCCTCGAGCTCCTGGTGCTTGACGAACAGCATCTTGAACTCGCTGTCGCGCTCAATCAAGATCTCTTTTATTTTTTGCTCCTCCATCCTTCATTCCTTTTTCCTTGGCTTCCTTGTGGCTGCGACAGTATTTCAGGTAGGACTGCAGGTTCTTGTCCTTGCCGATGATCGACAGGGTGGTGACGATCGACTCCACGAAGTTCTCGTCGAGGACATTGGTGACGATGTAGTCGAGCCCCTTGGCGATGGCCAGCGATACGAAATAGGAGGCGATCATCTGGCGCTTGGGCAGCCCCTCGGCCAGCATGGATACGTTGGCCATGGTCTTGACCTGGGGGAAGTCCAGTTTGAAAAGCTCCAGAGTGTCCAGGAAGACGCGGCCGCTGTTGAAGTCCTCCTCCAGGGGGCGGAGCAGCGGGTCGAGGAGGATGTCCTGGCGCTTCATGCCGCGGTCGAGGAGGTAGTCGATGTATTTCTGGGCGATCAGCAGCGATTTCTCCGGGCTGTGCGAGTGGTTGGTGCGCTTGTCCTTGATCAGGGCGATGAGCTTGGCGTTCTTCTCCATGACCGTGTCGATGAGGAAGTCGATCTTCTCGATGTCGTACTCCACGGCGCCCACGATCATCGGGTTCTTGGAGATCAGCAGGGCCTGCTTCAGTGCCTCAACGTTCTCGCTGACAATCACCAGCCTGGCCCCCAGCTTTTCCAGCATGGGGATGATCTCGCGCAGAAAGGGGGTCTCGTTGTGCAGCAGCGACAGGGCGTTGAGTTCGATGTACTCGGCGCCGGCCTCGATCTGCATCTGGGCTTCCCGGCGGATGAACTCGTAGTCCTTCTTGTTCATGCGGTCGAGGACCTTTTTGTTGGCTGAATTCAGCTTGTTGCCGACGATGGTTGTCATGGTTGTTCCCGCTCTCTTTTCTCCCCAGTGCTACACATTGAAAAAGTCCTTCAGGATCGCGATCGTCTGCTCCGTCCCGGCCGTACCTGCGGCAATGGGGCGCACCTCGATGCGCTTCCCGGCGGCGGCGGCCGAGTCCACGCCATTCTCGGCCCCGACGGGGATGATCAATCTCAGCCCGGCCGCTTCCTGCAAGACCTGGGCGGTCACGGGCGGAATGGCGCCGCAGACCAGCGCTTCCGCCTGGGCGATCTCGCGCCGCAGCTCCGTGGCGGAGAGGCCGGACTTTTCGCTGACCTCGAATTCCGGGATCTCGTTGAGCCGGTCCACGACTTCCGGGTTCAGCGGGCAGGTGATCAGGACGCGGATCATCGCCGTTCCGCTCCCCATAAGTCCGTTGGGCCGAAAAAGCGATGAGAATTGTCGCGGATCGAGGTATTCAGGAACTGTAACGTTGTCTTACCGGCCAAAAAATACCTCCCGGCGTGAAGCCAGGGCCTAGAATAGCAGATTTCGGCCTTCCTGTCAACCGTTTTGCGGAAAAACCTTTTCCCTTAGGGGTTTTTCCGTTTCTGACAAAAAATTACTGCCGATCGCCGCCTAGGTGTTCTCCTTGGCGAATTTTTCCATGAATTGCACCAGGGCCCTGACCCCGTCCAGCCCCATGGCGTTGTAGATAGAGGCGCGGCAGCCCCCGACGCTGCGGTGGCCCTTCAGGCCGATAAAGCCGGCCTTCTTGGCCTCGTTGACGAATTTCTCCTCCAGCTCCTCCGACGGCAGGCGGAAGGTGACGTTCATCTTGGAGCGATCCGCAGGATTGGCCGTTCCCCTGTAATAACCGTTGCTGTGGTCGATGGCGTCGTAGATGGCCTTGGCCTTCTCCTCGTTGACCTTCTCGACCGCGGCCAGGCCGCCCTGGGCCTCGATCCAGTCCATGACCAGCTTGATGATGTAGATGGCGAAGCAGGGCGGGGTGTTGTAGAGCGATTTCTCCTTGGCATGGGTCTTGTAGCTGAGCATGGTGACCAGGCCGTCGGCGCAGGCCTCGACCAGGTCGTTGCGCATGATGACCAGGGTGACGCCGGCCGGGCCGATGTTCTTCTGGGCGCCGGCGTAGATCATGCCGATATTCTTGAAGTCGATCCGGCGGCTGAAGATGTCCGACGACATGTCGATGACCAGCGGCACGCCGTTCGTCTCGGGGAACTCGGTCCACTGGATGCCGCCGATGGTCTCGTTGGAGGTGATGTGGACGTACTGCGCATCGGCGGAGAAGTTGAACTTCTTGGGGACATAATTGAAATTCTTGTCCTCGGCCGAGGCGGCGACGTTCACCGTTCCGAAGAGCTTGGCCTCCTTGATCGCCTTCTTGGCCCATTCGCCGGTGTGGACGTAATCGGCCTTCTTGCCCTTGAGCAGGTTCATGGGCAGCATGCCGAACTGCAGGCTGGCGCCTCCCTGCAGGAACATGACGGTGAAGTTTTCCGGCACGCCGAGCAGCTTGCGGATCTTGGCTTCGGCCGTGTCGATGACCGCCTCGAAGTCCTTCGAGCGGTGGCTGATCTCCAGGATCGAAAGGCCGATGCCATTGAAGTCCAGGAGCTCCTCCTGGGCCTTCTTCATCACCTCGTGGGGCAGGATCGCCGGGCCGGCGTAGAAATTATACTTTTTAGCCATAGTGATGCAAACCTCCTGTAAATTCCGTGACTGCATGGATTCTACCCCCTGGCGAAAAAAAAAGCAATCCAATGAGCGGTTTTTCCGCGCCAGGTTTCCTGTTCGCGCCGGGCGGCTGCTTGCCAACATCCCGGTTGCCTTGATTTTGCGCCGGGAGTCGCCTACAATGAGGACGGGCAGCTGCCGCCGGCATGGCCTGAGGAGCCGGGGCGCTGAGCGAATAAGGAGGTTGACATGACGTCTGCCGCGCAGGAAAAAAGGGACCTGATCGCCCAGTGGGCTTTCGACGCCCGCCCCATCCTCGGCCGCTTCCATATCTGGCTGGAGGACGTCGAGGTAAACTGGACGCGCGGCGAGCCGGCCCAGGAGTTCACCAGCGACATCTCCTTCATGGAGGGGGGGATGGAGCGGCTCTTCGCCGTTACCGGTGCCGTAACGGCACTGGGCACGCGGCTGTTCGGCCGCTACGGCGCCGGCCAGGGGCTCGACAAGGCCGGGCTCAACCAGGCCAAGAAGGACGCCGACGCCATTTCGGCCTACGCCATGAGCGAGAGCCTGTGGTACCTCTCGCGCCAGCTTCCCGAGAACCACGCCATCATGGTCTGCGTGGGCGAGGGGCTGATGCCCAAGGCCGGGGAGACGCCGGAGATGGGCTCCAACCCGCAGCTCGGCTTCGGCCGCGTCTACGCCCGGCCGGCGGTGGCGCGCTGGCTCGACCGCAAGGTCGTTCGCCTGCTCAACCGCAAGGATTACGGCTGGGAAGAGTTCTACCACGACATCAAGGCGGCCGGCATCACCATCTGGGGCGCGGCGATCGATACCCTGGAGAACACCTCGCGCTTCTCCAAGGGGGCGCCGACCGGTCCGATGACCGTTCTGCACCTTTTCGACCAGCCGCTGGCCATCACCCGCCCCTACGAGGGCTACATGGGCAACCTCTTCCTTCCCCGCGCCGTGGCCGACCGCGCCGCCGAGGAATCGATCCTCATCTCCTTCCGCACGCCGCGCGCCCAGGTGATGGAGGCCATCGGCAAAACGTATCCCGACATCGCCCCGGGGAACGTCCACGTCTGGACCCTGGGCGGCAAGAGCCGGGAAGCGCGCATCGGCGAACTGTGGCGGGAGTGGACCGCCGCCGGCGCGCGTGTGGTCGAAGACGGCTTCCCCCTGTTGACCGGCATGCCCGCCTTCAGCGAGTCGGGCACCTATGCCCCGACCTACCTGATCGGACCTTACGGGCAGGACGGCGTCCGCCACCTTTTCATCTGCGACGGCTACGCCGCCTCGGCCGAGGCCATCCAGGCCGCCAGCCTGGCTCCGATGCTGGGGCTCGTCGCCTACATCTCCCCCTTCACCTCGACCTTCGAGGTCGCCTACGACCGCGAGCGCTTGGTGATGGGGCTGGATCCCCACGCGGGGGATTTTCCTGCCAGGCTGGGCCAGGCGCTCGGCCGCCCTGCCGACGAAAAAACATCGGCGCGCTTCCGGGCGATGATCGAGGAAGCCCGCGAAGCGGGCATCCCGGTGCACAAGCCGTCGGTCGAGGCCGGCGATTTCTTCCCCGAGAAGAAATGGGACGTGCTGGCCGTGTCGGGCTACATGTGCCCCGACCCTTATTCCGGGGCGCCCGGGGTGGAGGAGGCCGGGCCCGGACGCTACCGGGTGACGGTGCGGCTGGCCGGCCGGCGCGGCGACAAGCGCATCACCTTCACCCTGCGGCTGGGCGAGACCCTGGAGCAGAGCTGGCTGGTGTTCAACCCGCTGCTCAGCCGCTTCATGGGCGGCGAGGACTACGAGCACCGGCCGGTGCGCATTTCCGACTCGGGGCGCATCCGCAACGAGCTGCAGACGCTCTGCTCGGAGGCGCTGGAGTTCCCGCAGCAGGACCACATCCGCGTCCACTTCGACCGCATCCCTCCCGACGTCATCCGCCCGCAGGCCCAGGTCAAGCTGCTGGAGATCCTGCGCTGGTACAAGAAGCACCACCCGATCTGGTTCGCCTGGCT
>JALOLC010000072.1 GCA_025456175.1 Acidobacteriota bacterium
CTGAACGGCGACGATGTTTTCCTGGCCAACCTGCCCTATTTCCATGTTTTCGGGCAGACCGCCAACCTCTGGGTGCCGCTGTGCGAAGGCATGACCCTGGTCACCTACGCCAACCCCCTCGATTTCAAGGCCATCAGCACAATCGTGCGCGAGGAAAAAGTGACGCTGATGGCTGGAACGCCGACCTTCTATTGGGGCTATGTGCGCAACTCGGTTCCCGGTGATTTCGAAAGCATCCGCATCATGATCAGCGGCGCCGACAAGTGCCCCGAAGCCCTGCGCGCCGCCTTTTTGAAAAGGCACCGTAAAACCTTGCTCGAGGCCTATGGCACAACCGAAACCAGTCCCGGCATCACGGTCAATACGCTGTCCCACAACCGGCCGGGCAGCACGGGCCGGCCCCTGGACGGTGTGCAGGTGCGGGTGGAGAACTATGAAACCGGTGAAGGCTGCGCTGTCGACGAGATCGGCAAGATCCTGGTCAAGGGCGACAACGTGATGAAGGGCTATTTCGACGATTTCGAGCAGACCTCGCTGAGCATCCGCCACGGCTGGTACGATACCGGCGACATGGGCTACATGGATGCCGACGGCTACTTGTGGCACGTTGGCCGGCTGAAGCGCTTCCTGAAGATCGGCGGCGAGATGGTTTCGCTGGTCAAGGTGGAGGACGTGCTGGAGAAGCTGCTGCCGGCCGACGTGGAGTGCTGCGTGGTCGAGATCCCCGATCCGCTGCGCGGCGCCCGCATCGTCGCCGCCGTCACCGGGCAGGTGGATGAAAAGCTCATCCTCAAGGAGATGGCCGGACAGCTGCCCAAGATCGCCCTGCCCAGCCGTTTCGTGGTCATTCCCGAGATGCCCAAGCTCGGCAGCGGCAAGATCGATTTCCGCGCCATCACCGAACAGGCGCGCGAAATCGTCCTGGGCAAGTAGCCCGACCTCGGAGGGATCCGTCCGCGGGAGCCGGCGGATTGACAACGGCGCGGCAACTCGTTAGAATTCCTCCAGAAAAAATTCCAAGGAGGGATCCATGGGCAAGAAAATACTGCTGGCGACCGAGAAGCCTTTCGCCAAGATCGCGGTGGCGGGAATCTCTGAGATCTTCAGGAAAGCGGGCTACGAGGTGGTGCCGCTGGAAAATTACACGGCCAAGGAGGACCTGCTCAAGGCCGTGGCCGATGTGGACGGCATGATCATCCGCAGCGACATCGTCGACGAGGCCGTGCTCGCCGCCGCCGTCCAGCTGAAGATCGTGGTGCGCGCCGGTGCCGGCTACGACAACATCGATCTGAAGGCCGCCACGGCCAAGGGCGTCGTGGCCATGAATACCCCGGGGCAGAATTCCAACGCCGTGGCCGAGCTCGTGTTCGCCCTGATGCTCTACCTGGCGCGCGGCGCCTTTTCCGGCAAGTCGGGGAGCGAGCTGCGCGGCAAGAAACTGGGTTTGCAGGCCTACGGCGCCGTCGGCCGCTGTGTCACGCCCATCGCCAAGGGCTTCGGCATGGACGTCGTTGCCTTCGATCCCTTTATCCCTGCCGCAGCGATCCAAAAGGACGGTGTCGTCGCTGTCAGCTCCCTGGAGGAGCTTTACAAAACCTGCGACTATGTCTCGGTCCATATCCCCAAGACCAAGGAGACGGTCAACTCGATCCACTCCGCCCTGCTGGCCACGATGAAGAAGGGCGCCATGCTGATCAACACGGCGCGCGCCGAGGTGATCGACGAGCCGTCGCTGCTGAAGATGTTCGCCGAGCGCCCCGACTTCAAGTACGGCGCCGACGTCGCGCCGGCCTGCGCCGGCGAGATCGCCGAGAAATACGCCGGCCGCTTCGTCTTCACGGGCAAGAAGATGGGCGCCCAGACCGAGGAAGCCAACGTCAACGCCGGCCTGGCCGCCGCGCGGCAGATCGTGGACTTCTTCGAGAAGGGCGACAAGACGTTCCAGGTCAACAAGTAAGCGCCCCTTGCTGAAGAACGCGGTCGTCCTGACCGTCGCCGGCTCCGACTCGGGCGGCGGCGCCGGCATCCAGGCCGACATCAAGACCTTTGCCGCCTGCGGCGTCTACGGCGCCAGCGTCATTACCGCCGTCACCGCCCAGAACCTGGAGGGGGTAAGCGCCATCCAGGCGATCCGGCCCAGCGTGGTCGAGGCGCAGCTGCGCGCCGTCCTGGCGGGCTTCCCGGTGCGGGCCATCAAGACGGGCATGCTGTTCAACCGCGAGATCGTCGAGACGGTGGCCAGGGTGCTGAAGGATCATCCGTGCATCCCGCTGGTGATCGATCCGGTGTTCGCCGCCACCTCGGGCAGCCGGCTGATCAAACCCCAGGCCATCCGCGTCCTTTGCGAGCGGCTTTTCCCCCTGGCCGCCCTGGTCACCCCCAATGTCCCCGAGGCCGAGTTCCTCTGTTGTGGCGAGATCCGTCAGTTGGCCGACCTGCGCGAGGCCGGGAAACTGCTTTTCGAGCATTACGGCGTGCCTTTTCTCATGAAAGGCGGGCACTTGCCCGCTGCGGCAGTCGACCTGCTGGTCGACGAGAAGGGGGTGAAGGCATTCCGGGCCAGGATGATTTCAGGCGTCAACAGCCATGGCTCGGGCTGCACCTATTCGGCGGCCATCGCCGCCTATCTGGCCCGCGGCTGCGAGCTGCGCGCCGCCGTGGCCGGGGCCAAGGCCTACATCACCGCCGGCCTGCGCCGATCGCACCCGCTGCGGCCGGGCACGCGGGTGATCGATCATTTCCAGCGCGGGCGTTGAGCCGGAAGACGATGGCCGAAATGAAGACCGTGACCGTGCTCGGCGGCGGCTGCTCGGGCATGATCGCCGCCATCCGCGCCGCCCGCGGCGGCGCCCGGGTGATGCTGCTGGAGCGCAAGGACCGTATCGGCAGGAAGCTGCTGGCCACCGGCAACGGCCGCTGCAACCTCAGCAACACCGACCTGGCCCTGTCCCGGTTCCACGGCGGCGACCGCGCCTTCGTCGCCGCCATACTGTCCGTCTTCCCCGCGGCCAGCGCCATCGATTTCTTCGAGGAGCTCGGCATCTCCTGTCAGGTCGGGGAGGGGGGGAGGATCTATCCCCGCTCCGGCCAGGCATCGGCGGTGCTCGATGTCCTGCGCTGGGAGCTGGAGCGGCTGCAGGTCGACGTGCGCACCGGCTACGAGGTCAGTGAGGTCGCGCGCCGCGGGCCGGCCTTCGTTCTGGCTCTGGCCGCCGGCGGCCAGCTGCCGGCCGCGCGCCTGGTCCTGGCCTGTGGCGGCATGGCCGGGCCGCAGTTCGGCAGCGACGGCTCCGGCCTGCGCCTGGCGGCGGCCATGGGCCAGCGCATCGTCGAACCGCTGGCGGCGCTGGTGCCGCTGCGCCTGCGCGCCGATTTCCTGCGCCGGCTCAAGGGGGTCAGCTTCGAGGCCAGGGGCGAGGTGCGGTGCGGCGGCGAGGTCCTGCGCTCGGAGGAGGGGGAATTCCTCTTCACCGACAGCGGCATTTCGGGCCCGCCCATCCTGCAGCTGAGCCGTTGCGCATCCGTCGCCCTGAAGCAGGGCCGGGAGCCGCGCATCGTCCTCGACCTGTTCCCGGCAACGATGCTCGAGGAGCTGGATTCCGCCCTGGAGATACGCTTTCGCCGCCAGGGGGGCAAGACGCTGAGCGACGGGCTGGTGGGGCTGCTGAACAAGCGGCTGATCCCGGTCGTCCTCACCGCGGCGGGAATCGACTACCAGGCCATCCCCTGCGCCGAACTGACCGGCGCCGCGAGGAACGCGCTGGCCCGCTTGCTGAAGTGCTGGGCGCTGGAGATATCCGGCACCATGCCCTGGCCCGAGGCCCAGGTCACGGCCGGAGGGGTCGACCTGCGCGACGTGAACCCCGAGACGCTGGAATCACGCCTCGTTCCCGGGCTTTTCTTCTGCGGCGAGATCCTCGACGTCGACGGCGACTGCGGCGGCTTCAACCTGCAGTGGGCGTGGTCCTCGGGCTGGCTCGCCGGCTTGAGCGCGGCAGGCGGTTGAAGCGATTCCTTTATGGCTAATTCCTTTTTAATTAAAAAATAGTTTTATGTTGACAATCATATGAAATAATCATATATAGTATGAAAAGAGAGGGTTAAATGGTAAGAAAAACCGTTGCCTTGGAAAAAGAATTATTGGATGAATTGAACCTGTTTGCCAAGAAAGACCAGCGTGATTTCTCCAGCGCTTTGCGCTATGCCTTGAAAGTCGGACTGGCGGCCATAGAAAACCCTGAGCTGACCATTGGGGAGATCAAGGATATCTTCGAGGCCGCGGTGGACCGCCAAGCCGGTCGGGTCAGCGAACTGAACCTGGACCAAATTTGATGCGGCTTCTTGAGACCGCAAAGTTCAAAAAGCAGCGGGAGAAGCTCCGTTCCGATTTGGAAAGACAGGCCTTGAAAAAGGCCGTGAGCGAAGTCATGGAGAATCCCCTGGCCGGGAAAAAGCTGAAAGGCGAGCTTTCTCCCTTTCGTTCCCTCCGCTTTTCCGCTGGCTCTCTCTCTCAGCGTCTGATTTACCAGCATGAATCCGATGCCATCATTCTGATCTCGTTCGGCCCCCGCCAGGGGATCTACAAGTCCTAGATCGGGTATTGGAAGATTTGGAGCAAAGCACGGGAAACCAATCTGAGGGTTAAGGTTCTTTTTTCAAGAGAAAGTACAGCGCTCCCTTCTGCTTCATGCCGCCGGCAACGAGTTCGCTCAGCTCGCCGTGGCCGGTGAAGAGGTCGACGCGGTCGGCGCCGCGGATGGCGCCGCCGGTGTCCTGGTTGAGCACGAAGCGGCCGAACTTCACCCAGCCCGTGATGCGCTGCGCCGCGTCGAGAACCGGCTTCTCGCACTCGATCCAGGCCAGGGCGCCGAGCGGGAAGAGGCGCGGGTCGCTGGCGATGCTGCGCCACGGCGTGAGGCGGGCGCCGAAGGTGCCGGTGGCGCTCTGTTCGCTGATCTTGAAGAAAATGTAGCTGGGATTGGAATTCAGGGCCTCGGGGATCTTCTCGGGGTGCTCCTTCAAGAAGTTCTTCATGCCCTGCAGCGAAAGCTGGCTGCGGTCGATCAGCCGCCTTTCGAGGAGATACTTGCCGATGGAGCGGAAGGGGTGGCCGTTCTGGTCGGCATAGCCCACGAAGATGCGGCTGCCGTCCTCGAACTCGACGATCCCCGACCCCTGGATGTGCAGGAAAAAGATGTCGACCAGGCTGTCGATCCAGACGATCTCCAGGCCGCGGCCGACCAGCTTGTTCTGGAAGTCGATCTGCTCGCGGGTGAAGTAGGGGACCAGGCGGTTGTTGCTCACCCGGCCCTTGATCTGGGGAAAGCCGTTCTGCTCCTTGAAGAAATAGAACTGCGGCAGGTCGACGGTCACCAGGTCTCCTGGGGTGCCGTACAGCGGATAGGGGTAGCGCGGCGACGGGCGGAGCGAGCCGCGCAGCAGGGGCTCATAGTAGCCGGTGAAGGTGACCTCCGCTGCGGCGCTGGCGAAGAATTCGAAGTTCTCCCGCAGGTAGGCGAAGAAGGGCTCGCTCAACCCCATCGCGGCCAGACGGTCGCGGAAAGCGCGCATGCCGGCCGCCAGGCGCCCGACCGTCACCTGCTCCGCGCCGAAGCGGACCAGGGCGGCGGGGTCGACGGCGGCGAACTTCTCCAGGCTGAGGTCGACGGCGTCGAGCAGCGACTGCGCCGGCTGGTCATCGCGCAGCTGCTTGGGCACGCCGGCGCGGACCAGGGCGCTCGCCGCCGTCCAGACGATGGGCGGCGACGGCGGCGGCTCGACCGCGGCCAGAGGCGGCTTTTCCGACGGAGCGACCGGCGGTGGAGGCTTGGGCGCCACGTAGATCTTCTTCTTCGGCTCGCAGGCCGTGGCCAGCAGCATCATCGTCAGTGCGATTCCAATGAGAAGCGAGCGTTTGAGGTTCATTTTTCTCAATATAGCATAAGATCGTGTAACGGCGAAATGTCCTTTTTGTAGGGGCGGGGTTTTCCCGCCCCTTTGGGAATTGACGATCATGGGCGCGATGACCGCGGGCGCGATGACCGCGTCCCTACACGGTTTTATTCTTTCGCATCACGCGTCACGGAGTTGTGGATCAGCAGCGCCACCGGAATTCCGCCGTTGCGGAAGAGGATCTTCCGTTCGTGAGGCAGGCCCAGCGCCTTTTCGTTCTCCAGCCCGGGCACGATGATCGCGTAGGCGCAGCCGGCATAGTCGCGCCGCACCTTGTCGCCGATGCGCCGGTAGAAGCCGGCGATGTCGACGCCAGGCTCCTGGCGGGCGCCGTAGGGCGGGTTCATTACCAGCAGGACCCCGGATGGGGCGCAAGCGGGCGCATGGAGATGAAAGAAGTCGGCCTGGTCAACCTCGGCTGAAAAGGCCAGGCCGGCGAGCTCCAGGTTGTGCCGCGCCGTGGCCGTTGCCTTGGCATCGATGTCCGAGCTGTAGATCTGGCGGGCACCGCCTGGCATGCGTCCGCGAAATTCTTTCTCCATTTCCGCCTTGAGATGCTGGAAGCGCGCCGGCTTGAATGCCGGCCAGTCCTGGAAGGCGAAGTTGCGGTCCAGGTTGACGGGGCGGCCGCTGAATAGGGCGCCGGCCTCCAGGGCGAAGGTTCCCGAGCCGCAGAAAGGGTCGACCAGCACGCGGTAGTTGCCGAGCCCGGCCGCGCGCAGAATGGCGCAGGCCAGGGTCTCGCGCAGCGGCGCTGCTTCGGTGAACTTGTTGCGGCCGCGCCGGAAAAGCAGCGGCCCACTCGTATCCAGGCTGGCCTGGCAGCGGTTCTCCTCCACGCGCAAATAAATGGTCTGTCTGCCGGTCGTGTCGCCGTCCGTCTTCCCGACGAACCGGACGCGGCGGCCATAGGCCAGCAAACGCTCCGCGACGGCCCGTCCGGCTTCCTCTTCGAGCTTGCCTTCGTGCCAGAGCCGCGAACGGCCGGCCTGGATCGAGAATGCGACCCGGGCTTCCGCAACCATATGCAGTTCCCAGGGAAAAGCGGCAAGCCTGGCGCGGAATTCGCCGAAGCCGGTGGCCTTGAACTCGCAAAGGCGCATGAGGACGCGGCTGACCGTGCCGGCGCCCAGGTTAACACGCCAGGCATCCTCGAGCCTGCCTGTGAAGGCGACGCCGCCGCTGCCGGCGATCCGCGGGGAGTCGATCCCCAGTTCGCGCAGCTCCTGTTGCGAGACGGCCTCAAAGCCGGGATGGACCACGGCGAAAAAATCGTGGCGGCTGCCCAGCACATGGTCCTTGATGCGCCGCGTGAGCGCCTTTTCGTTGACGATGGGCGCGTCCGTCATTTGACTTTCCAGCCCTTGCCGCGAAAGATGTTGTCCATGGACTCTTTCCTGTGGCGCGTCTTGCGCTCTTCCCAGGCGCTGGCGATGCCTGAGAAATGGGCCTGCGCTTCCTCGCGGGTGCGGAAATGGAACAGGACGACCTTGTCGTCCTCGAAAGCCGGCGCCGAGTAGAATTCAAATACCGCGTTGTCCTTGCCGTTGCCGCCCTGGAAGGTTAGGGGGAAGGGAACATCAAGGATATCGCCGACCTGGACGTTCTTTTTCGCTTCCTGCCATTTGCGCTGGAATATCTGCTCCTTCAGCAGATCGTTGTAGGCGGCGGCGGCCTCGGCCCAGCCGCGGTATCTCTCGCCCTGCAGAATGAACCCCGGCGCTTCGCCGCTGGGCAGGCGGACATCGCTGGCCTCCAGGCGGTGGAACTGGGCGTGGTCCAGCTTCAGGAACGGACGGCCGTCGATGTGTTCCACCGGGATATGCATCTCCTTGATCTCCAGCTCCCCGGGCCAGCGGGCATCCTTCAGTTTTTTCAGCCAGCGGTAGGGGAGGAGCTGGCGCAGGCTGAGTTGGTGCAGGGCGGGGTGAAACTGGAAGAAGAAGCGCAGATCGTCGATCTTCAGGCTGCGGCGCAGCTGGCGGTAGAGGTAGTCGCGCAGAGCGGAAGCGAACGGCGGCAGTTTTTCACCCAGGGCGCGCTCGGCCTCGGCGAACCAGGCGCGGTTCTTCTCGATCTCGCCGCAGCCGGGGAGCTGGTCGTAGTTTTTTTCGAACCAGCCGATCGCCAGGGTCAGGACCTGGTGCTGCTCGCCCGGATTCTGCCAGTCGGGCTCGACGGCCACGGCCTTGATCAGGCGCGAGCCGAAGAAGACCTCTTCGCTGACCCGGAGGCGGTCCTCCTGGAGTGTGACGCGGCGGATCTTTTCGTAGCTGAAGGGCTTGATCTCTTCCAGCTGCTGCAGGGAGATCTCCGAGCAGAAGGTGAGCAGCGGGATGTACTTCTCCTCCTTGACGCCGGTACGCGGGTCCTCACGGTTGATCACCAGGTCGAAAGGCAGGCCGACGACCATCTCCGGCCGGGCCTGGTTCAGGATCGATGTGCGTTCGATCTGCCTCTCCTCGCCCTCGCGCCAGTAGATGCCTTCGCCCTTGAAATAGACGCCGTCGCAGAAGCACGACAGGATGGCCCGGAACAGGTGCTTCTGCTCGTTCTGGGAGAGCGTGCCGCGCGCCGGCTGGATAGCGAGGCGTTTTTTCAGCTCGTTGTAGATCTCGCGGGCCAGCGCCGACTTCTTGTTCGAGATCAGGCGGCCGTTGCGCCGCTGGTCTTCCCAAAGGTCGAGCTGGTTGAGCAGATCCGATTTGAAGGAGGAGGGAGAATAGGTTTCTCCGGCGAACTCCTTGCTGACCACCCCCCGGGTCTCGAAGATGGCGATGACCTTCAGGGCGCGGTCGACGACGCGCGGCCCTCCTTTCTCCGCCTCCAGAAGCAGGCGGGCGCTGCGCAGCGACAGCGGCAGCTCGGCCATGCGCCGGCCGTCGGCGGTCACCCGGTTCTCCGCGTCCGCGCTCAGGGCACCGAAGGTCTTGAGGCTCTGGATGGCCTTGAGGAGCAGGCCGCGGTTGGGCTTGTGAAAGAAGCTGAACTCCAGCGGCGAGAGGCCCCAGGTGAACATGCGCAGCACCACGTTCTCTAAATTGAGGCGCCGGATTTCGGGATCGGGGAAGTCCAGGCGGTCTTCGATGCCCCGCTCGGAGCAGAGGATGTACCAGCCTTTCTTCACGCGGCCGGCGCGACCGGCACGCTGCTTGCACTCCGATGTGGAGATCTCGGTGGGGTAGAGGCCCTCGATGCCGCTGACCAGGCGCACCTCCTTCTTGATGCCGCTGTCGATGACGGCGTCGATGTCGTCGATGGTCAGGCTGGTCTGGGCGATGTCGGTGGGTAGTTCTTGAAGACCTTCGCCTGCTCGTTGATGGACAATTCCGAGTGCAGGGGCAGGATCACCGCCTTCTGGCCGTCGTGCGCCAGCAGCTCCTTCAGGTTCTCGATGGTGTCGTCGATCTCCTGCTTGCCCGGCTGGAAGACCAGGACGTTGTGCCCCTCCTCCAGCAGGGTGGCGGCATCGGGCAGCAGGAAACAGGGATGGCGGCGCTGGCAGTCGACGGGGAAGCCGCGGCCGGGGACGGTGATCACCGGGGCATTGTGCAGAAAGGCCGATATCTGCTTGGCCTTAAGCGTGGCGCTCATGATCAGCGCGCGCTTGCCGTTGCGCTTGAAAACGCCTTCATCGAGGTTCTTTTTCACCTGGCCGACCAGGACCTCCTGGTTGAGGTTCCACTCGTGGATCTCGTCGAGAATGAGCACGTCGTAGTCGCGGTGGCCCTGGATCTCGCGCACCATCTGCACGCCGTCGGTCAGGTAGAGCAGGGTGGTCGCCGACGATTTATTGCTGTCCAGGCCCGTCTGGTAGCCGATCTCCCGGCCCCAGGGTACATGGCACACCCGAGCCAGGTAGTTGGACAGGGCGCGGGCGGCGATGCGCCGCGGCTGGGTGACGTGGACCCGCTTGCCGGCCTGCCACAGCCACCAGGGGACGCGGGTCGACTTGCCGGCGCCGGTCTCGGCGGTCAGCACCACCACCGGATTTTCGGCGACGGCGCGCTCGATCTCGCG
>JALOLC010000006.1 GCA_025456175.1 Acidobacteriota bacterium
CGGGTGCTGTACATCGACGGCATCCTGGTCGACGTCAGCGAGCGCAAGGCGATCGAAGAGGCCCTGCAGCGCTCGGAGCAGGACTACCGCCGCCTTTTCGAGTTCGCCCACGACGCCATCATGATCTTCGCCGTCAAGGACGAGTTGATCCTCGACGTCAATCACCGCGCCTGCGAGATGTACGGCTTCCGCCGCCGGGAAATGATCGGCATGTCGCTGGAATCGATCAGCAAGGACGTGCCGCGGGGAAAATCGCGCATTCGCTGGATCCTGGCCGATAAGACGTTCCGCAATTTCGAGACCGTCCATTTCCGCAAGGACGGCAGCGAGATGCTGCTGGAGGTCAACGCGGCGCGGCTCACCTACCAGGGACAGCCCGCCATCCTGAGCATCAACCGCGACATCACCCGCCGCCGCCTCCTGGAGGAGACCATCCGCCAGATGGCCTACCAGGACTCGCTGACCAGGCTGCCGAACCGCTCCCTGCTGAGCGACCGCCTGAAGCAGGCACTGATCTTCGCCAAGCGCCGGTCCCAGAGGGTGACCCTCCTCTACCTCGATCTGGACGGCTTCAAGCAGGTGAACGATTCCTACGGCCACAGCTGCGGCGACGAGTTGCTGCGCATCGTAGCCAGGCGCCTGAGCAGCCAGCTACGCCAGAGCGATACCGTAGCCCGCCTGGGCGGGGACGAATTCCTGGTGCTGCTTCCCGACTCGGGCCGCGGCCGCGACGGAGAGCGCATCGGGCGCAAGATCCTGGCCGAAATCCACCGCCCCTGCTTCGTCGCCGGCCGCCGGCTGCAGGTGTCGGCGGCCGCAGCGCCGAGACGCTGCTCAAGCACGCCGACCAGGCCATGTACGCGGCCAAGGTCGCCGGGCGCGGCGTTTGCCGGCGCTTCACGGAGCCAGGCAGGAAACAGCTCAGGAACGCGCAGCGTTGACGCGCCGTCCGCCTTGGGCTACAATCATTTCCCGGGGAAGGCCTAGACCATTTTCCATTGAAAACCGAGGAGCGCCATGAAAACGATCTCCGTCATCTCCCTATCCCTGCTGTTGCTTTCACCGCTGGTTGCCGGTGACCTCCAGGAACGCTGCGACCGGCTTTCCCGAAGCCAGATGCAGGGCGTCATCGAATATCTGAGCTCCGATGCGCTGGAGGGCCGCGCCCCGGGGACGCGGGGCGGCGAACTGGCCGAAAAATACATGCACGCCCTGTTCAAGATGCTGGGCCTGGACAGCCGCTTCCAGCCGTTCACCCTTCACGGCTTTCAGCTCGAGGCGCTGGCGCTGACGGCCAATGGGCGCCGGCTCGTTCTGCAGGAGGACGTCGTCGGCAGCTACGTCCGCGCCGAGAGCGAATTCAGCATCGAGGGCGATGCCGTCTTCGCGGGCTTCGGCATCCGCACGCCGCTCTGGAGCTGGGACGACTTCAAGAAGGCCGACCTGCGCGGCAAGGTTCTTCTGGTGCGGGTCAACGATCCCGGCCTGTACGACCGGCGCATCTTCATGGGCAGCGCCCTGACCTATTTCGGCCGCTGGACCTACAAGGTCGAGGAGGCGGCGCGCGCAGGCGCGCTGGCGGTCCTGCTGATCCACACCACGCCCACGGCCGGCTACGACTGGCAGGTGGTGCGGAACTCCTGGTCGGGCGAGGAACTGTACCTGCCGGCCAGCCTGGAGAACGACCTGAAATTCAGGGGTTGGATCCGCGAGGAGACCCTGCGCTCGCTCCTGGCCGGGAAGCGCATCGACCTCGAGCGCCTGTACCGCCGCTCGCTCCGCCGCGATTTCACCCCCGTCGACCTGGGCTTCAAGGTCCGCATCGTTGGCCGCAACCGCTTCCGTACGCTGCCGACGCGCAATGTCGTCGCGACCATCCCCGGGAGCTCGGGGCGGGACATTGTCCTCAGCGCCCACATCGACCACCTGGGTCGCGACGAAAGCCTGCCCGGCGACCGGATATTCAACGGCGCCATCGACAACGGCTCGGCCGTCGCCGCCCTGGCCCTGGTGGCCAAGATGTATGCCGAGTGCGGCCGCACGCTTCATTACGGGCTGACGTTCCTGGCCTGCCAGGCCGAAGAGGCGGGGCTGCTGGGCTCCCGGCATTTCGTGTCCCAGGCCGATCCCCGGCGGATCGTCGCCAACATCAATTTCGAGTCGACGCCGGTCTGGGGAAAAAGCCCCGACATGTTCGCCGCGGGGGCCGAGTATTCGACCCTGGAGGGCATGCTGCGCCGGGTAGCCGCGGAACAGGGACTGAACTACACCCCGTTCTCCCTGTCCGAGCAGGGTTTGTTTTTCCGCTCCGATCAGTTCCCCTTCGCCCAGGCCGGGATTCCCGCGGCCTGGTTGTCGGCCGGCGAGAAGGACGGCGCGGGACGCAACCGGCTTGCCGAATTCTTCAAGGGCGGGGCCTACCATACCGTCAAGGACGAATTCGACCCCGCCTGGGAACTGGAGGGGCTGCGCCAGACGGTCAAACTGGCCATCGGCCTCATCGAGCACCTGCAGGCGAGCCGGGAGACCCCGCGCTGGCTGGGCCGCCTCCCCTTCCCGGCGGCTGCGACCGGCCGGGAAACGGTTGACTAACCCCGCGATTTATGGTATAAAAAATGATATCCAACCAAGGAGATGACCATGTTTGCCATACTCGAAACCGGCGGAAAGCAGTATAAAGTCGCCGAGGGCGACGTCCTGGAAGTCGAGCTGCTGCCCGCGGAGCTGATAAAGAAGAACTCGGCCAGCCTGAGCACGGTCTTGCTGGTCCAGGGCGATAAAGAGCTGCTGATCGGCGATCCCTACGTCAAGCACGCCAAGGTCAAGCTGAAAGTGCTCGAAGAGATCAAGGGCGAGAAGATCCGCATCTACAAGATGAAACCCAAGAAAGGCTACCGCAAGTCCCAGGGACACCGCCAGAAGCTGCACAAGATCCAGGTCGAGAAGATCGAGACCAAGGCTCCCGCCAAGGCCAAGGAAAAGGAGACGGAATAATGGCTCACAAGAAATCGGGCGGCGCCGCCAAGAACGGCCGCGAAAGCACCTCCAAGCGCCTCGGCGTCAAGAAATACGGCGGTGAGCAGATCCACGCCGGCTCCATCATCGTGCGCCAGCGCGGCACGCGCATCCGGCCCGGCCGCAACGTCGGCATCGGCAAGGATGACACCCTGTTCGCCACGGCCACCGGCAAGGTGCGCTTCGTCGACCGCGCCGGCCGCAAGTTCGTCGAGGTCGATCCCGGGTAAGTTGCCGGCGTCCCTGCGCTTCCCCGCGCCGCCCTCCCGCTCCCGCAACGCCTAAATCATGTTCGTTGACCGCGCCATTGTCTCATTCCGCGCCGGCGACGGCGGCGACGGTTCGCGCAGCTTCCGCCGCGAAAAGTTCATCCCCCGCGGCGGCCCCGACGGCGGCGACGGCGGCAAGGGCGGCGACATCGTACTGGTCAGCAGCCCGGTCTGCCAGTCGCTGACCGACTTCAAGTACCAGCGCCAGTTCGTGGCCGAGAACGGCGGCCCCGGCAGCCGCCGGAAATGCACGGGCAGGAACGGAGCCGACATCGTCCTGCAGGTCCCGGCCGGGACCGTGGTCAAGACATTCCCTGACGAAAAACTGATCTTGGACTTCGACCGCGTAGGCCACGAATTCGTCCTGGCCCGGGGCGGCAAGGGCGGCCGCGGCAACGTCCATTTCAAGTCCTCGGTCAACCAGGCGCCGCGCCGGGCCGAGAAGGGCGAGAAGGGCGAAGCCATCCAGGTGGTCCTGGAGCTGAAGCTCATCGCCTTCGCCGGCCTGGTCGGGCTGCCCAATGCCGGCAAGTCCACCCTGATCTCCAAGATCAGCGCCGCCCGGCCCAAGATCGCCGACTATCCCTTCACCACCCTGACCCCCAACCTGGGGGTGGTCGATTTCCGCGGCCGCAGCATGATCGTGGCCGACATCCCCGGCATCCTGGAGGGCGCCCACCGCGGCGAGGGCATGGGGCTGGAATTCCTGCGCCACATCGAACGCACCCGCGTCCTGATGTTCATCATCGATGTGTCGCCCTTCAGCACGCTGCCCCCCCTGGAGGCGCTGCGCGTGCTGGAGAACGAGCTGGCCTCCTACCGGGCCCGGCTGCTGCAGAAGAAGCTGCTGGTCGTGGCCAACAAGATCGACATGGCGGCAGCGGACCGCTCGGCGATCGCCGGCTTGCGCAATGCCTGCCGGCGGCGTAAAATCCCCTGCGTGGAGATCTCGGCGCTGAAGGAGACCAACCTGGTCAAGCTGAAGCAGGCCCTTTTCCAGTTCCATGAGTCCGATTAAGACCGGGCTCCTGGGCGGGACCTTCAACCCGGTCCACCGCGGGCACATCGAACTGGGCTTGAAGATCAAGGAGGCCTTCGGCCTCAACCGCATCCTGTACGTTCTCTCGGCCCGGCCGCCGCACAAGAAGCGGCAGCTGCTGCCCGCGGCCGAACTGCGCCTCGCCATGCTCCAGGCCGCACTGCATTCCTATCCCGGGCTGGAGCCCTGCGACCTGGAACTGCGGCGTCAAGGCGATTCCTGGACCATCGACACCATTCGCGAGCTGCAGGCCGCCTCGCCGCTCGCGCGCTTCTATTTCATCACCGGCAGCGAGGGTTTCCTGAAGATCCGCACCTGGAAGGACTACCGCCAGGTGCTGCGCGCAGTCTACTTCATCATCGTCCTGCGCCGAAGCGGCCACCGTCCCAAGGTGGAGCGGCTGCTGCGCGCCGAGGGCATCCCCAGCCTCGGCGCCGGCGTTGACCCCGGTCCGCCGCCGGCGGCCTTCCTGCACGCCTACCGCTCGGACAACCTGGATTTGTCGGCCACCACCATCCGCAGGAAGCGCTCCCACGGCCAGGACGTCTCGCCCTATGTCGAGAAGAACGTGCAGAAGATCATGGAGGAGATCAAGCTATATGAAGAAAGATGAATTCACCCGGGTACTGGATGAGTTGCGCAGGCGACGCATGCCGGGCGGAGTCAAGAAGGCCGTGGAGGCCCTGCTGGACAAGAAGGCGGAAAAGGTCACGGTCCTGAACCTGAAAGGCTTGAGCGAAATGACCGACTACCTCATCGTCTGCAGCGGCGCCTCGGCGCGCCAGAACCGGGCCCTGGCCGACGCCGTCCGCGACAACCTCAAGCGGGACCTCCACCTGCAACCGCTGGGCAGCGAGGGCGAGGGGGCAGCCGAGTGGATCCTGGTCGACTACGTCGACTTTGTCGTCAACGTCTTCTCCGCCGAATGGCGGAAAAAGTATTCGCTGGAAAAGCTGTGGATGGATGCCAAGCGCTACGATTTTTCCCCAGCCGGCTGACCTGCCCGACCCGGCATCGCAGGCGCTGAAAGCCGCGATCGAGAAGGTCGCCGGGCTGGATACGCCCGTGCTGCTCTGGGGCGAAACCGGCAGCGGCAAGGACTTCTGGGCCGCCTTCCTGGCCGCGCGCAGCCCCTTCCAGCCGCTGCTCAACCTGGGCTGCGCCGACGTGCCCGAAACGCTGCTGGAAAGCGAGTGGTTCGGCTACCAGAAAGGGGCGTTCTCCGGAGCCGACCGCGACGTTGCGGGCAAGTGGCGCCAGGCGGGGACGGGGACGATTTTCCTCAACGGCATCGATTTGCTGAGCCTGAACATGCAGGCCAAGCTCCTGCGCGCCATCGAGAGAAAGAAAATCTTTCCCCTGGGCTCCGGCAGCGAGGCGGCGATCGCTGCCCGCTTCCTCTTTTCGGCCGACAGCACCATCGAGGACAAGGTGCGCAGCGGCGAATTCCGCGCCGACCTGTACTATCGCATTTCCACGGTCAGCATCTTCATCCCCCCCTTGCGTGAGCGCCCGGGCGACATCCTGCCGCTGCTGCGCCATTTTTGCTCCCAGAGGGGCGTTTCCCTGGCGCTCGCCGACGAAGCACGGCGGCGCCTGCTGCGCTATCCCTGGCCGGGCAATATCCGCGAGCTGGAGAACTTCATCAACAGCCTGGCCGTGCGCGGCGCCGCCCTCGACGAGAAGGCGGTCTGGACGCTGCTCGACCGCCCGGGACCGATGCTGGACTTTATCCGCGCCGGCGAGCGCACCCTGGCCGAGGTCGAGGCCGAGTACACGGCCTACCTGCTGCGCAAGTACCGCAACAAGAGCCGGGTGGCGCGCATCCTGGGCATCTCGCGCAAGTCCCTGTACAACCAGCTGAAACGCCATGAAGACCGTTGAACTGGTTTGCAGCGGCGAGCTGAAATTCAAGGGCCTGCAGGAACTTGAAAAAAAATATTTACAAAACATCAATTATTATGTAGAATTCAGCATAAAAAAACTGAAGGTGATCCACCACAGCGAGGAGGAGTTCGTGAAGGTGAAGGAGGGAGCCTTGTTCCTGCGGGAGATCCAGCCGCGGGACTACGTCGTCGCCCTGGACGAAAGGGGAAAGAAGATGGACTCGCGGGGTTTTGCCGCACTCCTGCAACAGAAGATCTCCTATCATCCGGGACGTCTGCTCTTCCTGATCGGCGGCTTTGCCGGCTTCGCACCGGCCGTTGTATCCCGCGCCGACCTGCGCCTCGCCTTCTCCGACATGACCATCGCCCACGACATCTTCCGCATCGTCTTTTTGGAGCAGGTGTACCGGGCCATGACCATCGCCCATGGCGGCAAATACCATCGTTAGGAGGCACAGGATGAAAAATGACCAGGTGGCAAAGATAGCCAAACGGCTCACCGCCCTGCGCGACGAGATATTGAAGATCATCGACCTGCGGGACACGGCCGGCGGCGGCAACGGTGCCATGGACGAGATCGACCAGGCCAACGAGCTGATCGAGAAGGAGATGGGCTTCGTCATGTCCAACAACATGCGGGCCAACCTGAAGGAAGTGGAGGAAGCCCTGGACCGCATCGCCAAGGGCCACTACGGCAAGTGCCTGCACTGCAGCCAGGAGATCTCGCCCAAGCGCCTGGAGGTGCTGCCCTTCGCGCGTCTTTGCGTCCCCTGCCAGGAAAAGATAGAGAGCAAGAACCGCTAGCTTCCGTCAGGGGCACTCCCTGACGAGCCGTGGACCCGCTTGCCGACCCTGCCCTATCCGGACTCTAGAACTCCAGCACCAATCCCAGCCGCAGGCTGCGCGGCAGCTGCAGCTCGTTGGCCAGGCGGGCGCCGCCGGAGAACGCGTTCTCGGAGAGCTCGCTGCCGAAGTCGAGCAGGTTGAAGAGCGACAGCTCCAGCCGGCACGTGCCGCCGGCAAGCGGGACGTCATAGCCGAGCTTGAAATTGAAATCCCAGACGCAGTCTTCCCTGGGGCCGCCCTTGCGGCCATGGTTGTCCTCGGCCTTGATCGTCTGGTAGGTGATGACCCGCTGGTCCTCATGCCGGAACGCGTCGAGAAAGGCGAAGGGGGCGCCGTCGCGGTACTTGACACTGCCGCCCAGGAACAGGCGCCGGGAAAGGTGATAGCCGAAAAAGACCTTGCCCACGAAGGCCCGGTCGCCGTCGACGCGGCCGAAGCCGTTGATCCATGAGTTGGGGAAGGCCTGGCTCTCGGCGATGACGCCGATGTCGTTGGCCTCGGGACCGTTGCCGAAGGCCGTGGTTCCCATGCCCATGTGGGCCAGGAAGGAAAAGGAAAAATACCAGCGCCGGGCCTTGGCGCCATGAACGCGCACCAGGAACTGGGCGTAGAAAGGGTCCCTGGCGAACGGGGCATTGCCCAGCTCGAAGCCGGTGACCGGGCGGTCCAGGAGGTAGTATTCCCTGCCGTCAATGAAATGGGTTCGACCGTATTCCTCGGCGAAGGAGGCCCAGAGCGGCCGGCGGATCCATTTGTACAGGCCCTTAATGTCGAGGCTGAAATTGGCCGACAGGCGCGTGGTCAGGAGCAGCTCGAGGCGCTGGCGCAGGCTCGGCTTCAGCGAGGCGGCTGCGGCATGGCTGGCGCCGCCGCTCAGGGCGAACAGGGCCCCCTGCTCGCCGTCCTGGAACCGGCCGTCGCCGTTGGCATCGGCCCAGTGGTGGACCGCGGCGGTCGGGCGCCCGGGCTCCAGGAAATCGCCGGCGCCGGAACCCATTTCGTAGGGCAGGATACCGAAGGAGAGCGACAGCTCCGTCCGCTTCCCGGCCCTGACGCTGAAGCCGGCCTCGCCGCCCGGCTGCAGGAAATGACGGTCGTTGGCGCCGCCCTTGAAGCCGAGCCCCTGGTAAAGCAGGAACAGCCGGGCATTGAAGGCGACCCGCCGGCCCAGGTCCATGCGCAGCAGAGTCCCGGCCGCGGCCCGTTGCCGCTGGTTGCGATAGGCGGCCGCGCCGGATCCCTGCCACAAACACGCCAGGTACGGCGCGCCGGCGAAATAAATCTCGTGGTGCTCCCCTGTCCTCTCGGAGGCGGAACGGAATGCGGCGGACAGTTCCAGGAAGGGCTTCAGGCTGACCTCCTGCTTCAGCCAGGAAAAGGCGAACTCCCTCTCCGCGTCCAAGGCCAGGGTGTCGGCGCTGAACACGCCCCATTTTTCAAAGGGAAAGATGCTCTGGCCATCGATGTCCTGCAGGTCCTTGCCGAAGTCCCCAACCACGGGCAGGCGCTGCTGCCGCTCGTGCAGCCACGACAGCTTCAGGCGGCCGATCCCTCCGCTCCAGGCCGCTCCGGCCAGCCACGACCGGCTGTCCTGGGAGTACGTCTCCTGGGGGTAGCGCCCGTCCTCGGCGAAGAGGTTGCCGCGGCGGCCGGCGTTGAATACCAGGTCGAGGTCCAGCGCGCCCGCGGCGAAGCGGCGCTGCCAGCGGCCGAGCAGCTGGAATGACTCGCCCTCCTCCTCAAACTGGCGGTCGCGCTCGTTGAAGTCGTTGAAGCGCCGCTCCTGGCGCAGGTAACCGCCGGCCAGCAGCAGCGCCGACGCCCCGGCCGACCTCTCGTGGGCGAAGTCCAGCTGCAGGTTGCCGTCGAGCCGGCGCCGGGTCTCGTACAGGTTGTCGGCGCGCTTGCTGGCGTGGTTGCCCAGCGCCAGCTTTCCCAGCCAGGTGTAGCCGCCCAGGTTGGGGAAGGCGGTGGAGAGCATGACCCGCGTGGCCTTGCCCGCGGGCGAGCGCGGGGAAAAGGAGAGGCCGTAGTCGCGCCGCTGCGGCGTCTCGCCGTGCAGGGACATGGCGCCGATGGCCAGGAAGGGAAGGCGCAGCGCCGGTGAGCCGTCGTCCAGGGCCGAGTTGAGCGAATGGCCGGCATAGCGCCAGTTGAACTGGGTCCAGGAATCGCCCTCGAAGTAAACCCGGGGCCTGTCCAGCAGGCCGAAACCGTTGCTCTCCTCGCTCAGCCAGACGGCGTCGGGAGCCAGGTTCTCGATGAAGTTCGGGTAGTAGTACCCGCCAGGCAGCGTCTCCAGCTTGAAGCCGTCGATGACGAATTCGGTCCCGTCACGGTCTTCCTGGGCGTGCAGGGGCAGGCAAAAGCAACAAAGCGTAAACAACAGGAAAAGTGGAAGAGCGATACGGGCAACCATTTGGAAAATATACCATTAAACCGGGGATTCGTAAACAGAAAAACTCTCCCCACACCCTTGTAAAACAACTCACCCCAACCCTCTCTTCCCAAAGAGAGGGGCAAGGTTCTTAACTCCCCTTCTCTTCGCAAGTGAAGTGGCTGGGGGATGAGGTTTGAGCTACCTGATCTCGTAGCTGAAGGAAAGGCCGGCGCCGGCGGGGGCCAGGGCCGGGACGACCTGGAAGCGCCTCTTTTGATTGCGCACCACCATCCGGCCGACGGCGTAGCCGACGACGGCGCCGAGAAAGACATCGGAGAGCCAGTGGGCGTCCTCGGTCAGCCGCGATAGTCCGGCCAGGGTGGCCAGGCCGTAGCAGACGGGGGGCACCCAGGAACGATGGCGGTAGTTTTCGGCGATCACCGTGGCCAGACTCCAGGCCGACACGGTGTGCCCGGAAAAAAAGGAGTCATACTTGGAGAAATGGTCTTCCGAGTAACGCTTGAAGAACGCGGCGGGGCCATGCCAGTGGTCGACGCCAGCGGCTACCGATGGGCGCTGGCGGCCGGAAAGGTGCTTGACGACCTGGACAAGGAAGCCCGTGTGCAGCAGCGTTTCCCAGGCCATCAGCCCGGTGTCGCGCGCCCGGCGATCCTTGGCCAGCACACCGCCGAGAAAGAAGAGGCCGGCGATGCCCATGTCCACACCCCAGTCGCCCAGCAGGGTGACGGCGGGGCTGACCTTGCCCACCCAGGGATTGCTCCCCTTGAAAGAATTGAATCCATTATAGATTGCTTCGTCGTTGGCGATCAGGGCGCCGGTAACGGCCAGAACGGCGCCGCAAACCAGAAAATCCTCAACATCCCAGTGCAGGGGAGCGCCCCACATCCGGCCTTCGTCCTTGAGGAAATTCGACTTGTAGGGAGTGAGGGTGATTTTTGCGTCCGGTGCTACGTCCTGGCCGGCAAGGCCCCCCCCGGCGAGCAGGCACAGGACAAGCAGGGTGACCGCAGACTTGTTGACCATGGCGTTGTTGTCTCCTTGGACGACCGGAAAGGGGCGGAAAGCGTTATTTTACACCAAGCACGGCCGGAAGTAAATCCAGGCGGTGCCGGAGCTTTCGCGAATCCGGCCGCAGTCTTGACAACGCCGCGTTTATGCCGTATAAATAAGGCTCATGCCGAAGTGGTGGAATTGGTAGACACGCCAGTTTCAGGTACTGGTGAGCATTGCGCTCGCGGGGGTTCGAGTCCCCCCTTCGGCATGTTTTTCCTTTCCAGCATCGATCCGGCGCAGCCCGGAGCGCCCCGCAAGCCAAGACACCGACCATGAACCAGGGAAATATCGCCGTCCTGCTTTCCGGGCGCGGGAGCAATTTCGCCGCCATCGTCCGCGCCTCCCGCAGGGCCAACGCCAATTTTTCGGTGCGCCTGGCCATCAGCGACCGTTTCGACGCGCCGGGGTTGCGCAGGGCCGAACGCTTCCACATTCCCGCTCAGTACGTCGATCCCAGGGCTTTCCCAGACAAGGCCGCCTATGAAACGCAGATCTGCGAGCTGCTGGAAAAGGAGCGCATCGACCTGGTCTGCCTGGCCGGCTACATGCGCCTGGTCGGCCCCGTGCTGCTCTCGCGCTTCGCGGGACGCATCCTGAACATCCACCCGGCGCTGCTTCCCTCTTTTCCCGGGCTTGACGCCCAGGCCCAGGCGCTGCGCCATGGGGTCAAGGTCAGCGGCTGCACCGTCCATTTCGTCGACTCCGGAACCGACACCGGCCCGATCATTGCCCAGCAAGCGGTGGCCGTACACCCCGATGACGACGTGGACAAACTCAGCCGCAGGATCCTGCGCCAGGAGCACCGTCTCTATCCCCGGGTCGTTCACCTGTTCTGCGCCGGCCGCTTGCATATTCAGGGCCGACACGTTATCATCAACGAGGAATGAAGGCCAGAACACTTGCCTGCCTGCTGCTGCTGCTGGGCGGGACCGCCGTTGCGGACGATTTCTCGCTGGAGAAGGCCAGGAGGGTGGACGGCTTCCTCGCCCGCATCGCTGCCCGGCGCCAGGCGTCCCTGTTCCTCAAGAAGGCGGCCTTCAACGAAAACGAGCTGAACTCCTACCTGAACCTGGTCTACATCAAGAAATACGCTCCCGAGGTGACCCGGATCGAGCTGCGCCTCAAGGACAAGAACCGGGTGGACGGCAACCTCAAGATCAAGCTGGCGGGGGAAAAGTACAGCGCCGTGCCCGGGTTCCTGCGCGACACCCAGGTGAGCTTCAGCGGCAGCTTCGAGTGCAGCAACTACCACATGCGCTTCGTTTTTTCCGAGCTGCTCATCAACAACAGCCGCTTCTCCCCCGACGTCCTCGATGAGGCCTACGGCGCCGCCCAGTTCAACGCCAAGGTCAAGAAGTCCATTTTCGACTGGTTCACCCTGCTGCCCGGCCTGAAGAACGTGCAAAGCTCCGAAAAAAAGATAACCTTCTACTATTGAGCATCACCCAGGGCACGCCGGTCGAAGAGCTCAAGGGAATCGGACCGGGCTTCGGCGCCGCACTGCGCGACCGCGGCATCGCCAGCGCCGGCGACCTGCTGCTCCATTTCCCCGAGTCCTACCTCGACCTGACCCGGGTGCAGCCGCAAGTGCTGCCCGGGGAGGATGGCCTGTACGCCTGCACGATCAGCAGCGCCCGCGTGAGCCGCAACTTCCGGAAGCGCTCCAGCCTGCTGCGCGCGGAGGCAAGGATCGGCGGCCGGCCGGTGACGCTGGTCTTCTTCAACCAGCCCTACCTGCTCGACACGCTGCGCGCCCGCGCGCAGGTCCACGTTCACGGCCGCGTCGAGGCGCACGAGGGCCGCTGGCAGATGGTCAACCCGCTGCTGGTGGCCGAGGAAAGCCTGGGCGGCATCCTGCCGCGCTACCGGCCCATCGGCGCCCTGAAAGCCGGCACGCTGCGCAAAGTCGTGGCCGGCGCCCTGGCCGGCTGGCGCGACGAGAGCGAGGTGCTTCCCGAGGCGATCCTGCGCCGGCACGGATTCCCGGGCTGCGCCCAGGCGCTGCGCGCGTTGCACCAACCCGCGCCGCCCGACCTGGAGCGGATCGAGGCGTTGAAGGAGCGCTTCATCTACGGCGAGCTCCTCTTTTTCCAGCTCGAGCTGCAGTTCATCCGCGCTTCGTTCCGCAGCCGCCGCCGCAGCCACCACTACCGCTTCTCCGATGCCATGCGCCGCGCTATCGACCGCCGCCTGACCTTCCGCCTCAGCGCCGAGCAGGAGGAAGCCTTCAGCGCCGTGGTCAATGACCTGCGCTCGCCCCGCACCATGCAGCGCCTGCTGCAGGGGGAGGTGGGCAGCGGCAAGACCGTCGTGGCCTTCCTGGCCCTGCTCCTGGCCAGGGAGAACGGCTTCCAGGGAGCCTTCCTGGCCCCGACCGAAATCCTGGCCCAGCAGCACTACGAGAACGCCCGCTCTTTTTTCGCCAGCGACGGGGTGGCTCTGCTCACCGGCGGCAGCCCACCCGCCGAGCGCCGGCGCATCCTGAGCGGCCTGGCCCGCGGCGACATCGCGCTGGTCTTCGGCACCCATGCCTTGATCGGCGAGAACGTCATTTTCAAAAATCTGGCCATGGTGGTCATCGACGAGCAGCACCGCTTCGGGGTGGCCCAGCGCGCCGCCCTGTTCTTCAAGAGCCGGGCCGCCGACCTGCTGGTCACCACCGCCACCCCCATCCCGCGCACCATGCTGCTCGCCCTCTACAGCGACCTGGACGTGTCCACCTTGAAAAAGCCGCTGGCCGGGCGGCAGCCGGTCGCCACCCGCGTCATTGCCGCCAGCGAACGCGAACGCTTCTACCGCCGCCTGCAGCTGGAGCTGGAGCGGGGCCGCAAGGGCTACGTTATCCTGCCCCTGGTCGAGCCCGCGGAGCAGGCCCCCGACCTGCATTCCCTGCGGGAAGAAGCGGCGGAATGCCGCCGGCGCTTCCCCGGCGTCGCCCAAGCCGCCCTCTCCGGTCGCAGCGCCCCGGCGCAGAAGCAGCGCGCGCTGAAGCAGTTCGCCGCCGGCAACGTGCGCCTGCTTTTGGCCACCACCGTCGTCGAGGTGGGCATTGACGTCCCCGACGCCACCTTCATGGTCATCGAGAACGCCGACCGCTACGGCCTGGCCCAGTTGCACCAGCTGCGCGGCCGGGTGGGCCGGGGAACGGAGCGGTCGCACTGCTTTCTGATCGAGTCGCCGCGGCCCACGGAGAACGGCCGGCGCCGCCTGCAGGCGATTGCCGCCCTCCACGACGGTTTCGCCATCGCCGAGATGGACCTCGAGCTCCGCGGCGGCGGAGTCATCGCCGGCCTCGAGCAGGCCGGGGAGATCGATTTCCGGCTGGCGGACCCCAAGAGGCATGTCCGCCTGCTGCAGGAGGCGCAGGTCGACGCCCGCAGGCTGCTGGAACACGAAGATCTACAGAACGACGCCGTCAGGGAATTCCTGGCCGGGCTGGAGGCCAAGGTCAAGGGGCTGAGCTTCAGCTGAAAAGAACTGGCATAAGGTATACGGTGAACGGTTGACGGTGTACGGTTTACGGAGAAAAGCAATTCCACGGGCTTGATCGCGGGATTGCCGCTACCGTCTACCGTTTACCGTGAACCGAGTTCAATGTGTTCATTTCCCGTCAACCGCCTGGTTTCCCTCGAGCTCCCGCCGGATCTGCCGGCAAATGATGGCGGCGGGCCGCTCCTCCTGCTGCAGGCTCTCGCGTATACGCTGGAACTCGCGCCGCATCGCCTGCCCCAGTGCCGCGTCGGACAGGAGCTTCACGGTCTCGCGGTGGATGAGATCAGCGCGGCAATCGTCCTGGATCAGCTCGGCGGCCACCGGGTGCCCGGCGAGAATATTGACGATGGAATAGCGGCCGATGCGCAGGAAGCGCCGCCCCAGGAAATAGGTCATGCGGTTGACCTTGTAGATGGCGACGAAGGGAACGCCGAGCAGGGCGGCCTCCAGGTTGGAGGTGCCGCAGGTGGTGATGACCGCGTCGGCGGCATTGAGCAGGTCGAATCCCTGCTCTTGGTCGAGGATGCGGATATCCGGTCCGGCGGCCGCCAGCAGCTCGGGGTGAATATTCTGCGCCCGCAGCAGGAAGACCTTCAGGGAAAACTCTCTGTCCAGCCGCTCGACGGCAGCCAAGATCTCGGGCAGCAGCAAGGTCACCTCCGATTCGCGGCTTCCCGGCAGCAGCGCCAGCAGCTTGTCGCTGCCCGCCAGGCCATGGCGGCGGCGAAACTCGTCGCGGGGCTCGCGCACCCGCACCTCGGAGAGCAGCGGATGGCCGACATAGGTGAAGTTCACCGCCTCCTTCTCGTAGATGGGCGCCTCGAAGGGGAAGATGATGAAGAGGCGGCTCACCCAGCGGCGGACCTGCGCCACGCGGCCGTAGCGCCAGGCCCAGACCGTGGGGCTGATGTAGTAATAGACCGGGATGCCGGCGCGGCGCAGGCAACGGGCCAGGCGCAAATTAAAGTCGGGATAATCGATGAGCAGGGCGGCCGCGGGCTGGCGCTCCCGCGCCTGGGCCAGGATGCGCTTCATGATGCCGCGGATGCGCCAGAGGTGGGCGAGGACCTCGACGATGCCCACCACGGAAAGCGAGCGGTTGTGCACCACGTTTTCAAAGCCGCAGGCCGCCAGGCGGTCGCCGCCGATGCCCCAGAAGTGGGTATCGCCGTAGGAGGCGAATTCCTTGACGACCTGGACGGCGTAGGTTTCGGCCGAGTTCTCGGCGGCGACCAGCAGGATGTTTCTCACGGCCCGACGCCCTCGTACTGCAACTCGGGCATCTTCTCGTTCTCGTTCTCCCCTAGGTAGAACGCCCATTCGTTGTACTTCTTCTTGCCGCGGTATTCGCGGAAGCCCGTTTCCGGCGAGGTGGAACAAACGCCGACCAGCACGGCGCGGCTGAAATAGGCCTTGGCCAGATGCGGCGGCACGATCAGGTATTTCGCCGTTCCCGGCGCGGCGTCCTTGAAGACCATGTCCCAGCGCCCGTCGGCGCTGACTGGGTCGGGGTAGAGCTGGCGCAGGAACTTCTCCAGGTGCAGGATCTCGAAAGACTGCGGAAAGAGGTTGTTGTGGCTCTTGACGTAGAGGCCGATGGCGTTTGCGTACTGGCGGCCGCGGAAGATCAGCTCCGCCTCGGCTTCGCGCTGCGCCTCGGTCTGCCAGAGCGGCACGGCCATGAGCAGGAGCACCGCCAGCACCGTCACCGCGATCATCAGCACGATCATCACGTAGCCCCCGTCCCGGGGACGGCCCGCCCGGTTCATGGGCTCACCAGTCGGCATAGGGAGTGCCGTCCAGCGCGATGGCCTCGGAGAGGCTCTTGACATCGATCACTCCCTGCGCTTCCTCGGAGTCCAGGTCCTCGCCCTCCTGCGGTTCGATCGTGAGCAACCGCCATTCGCTCTTCTTGGCTATGGGATCGAAGGGGACCTGGCGCAAATAGCGGGCGGCCACCAGGTCTTCCAGGCCGGCCGGGTATTTCTTCTTGTCGAAAAAGTGCTTGTTGATGGCGTCGCGGATCTGGAACAGGTTTTCCTTCAGCACCGCCTCCTTGGCCCGCAGCACGGAGTACTTGTACTGCGGGATCATGATGGCCACCAGGATGCCGATCAAGGTAACGACAATGAGCATCTCGATCAGGGTAAAGCCTCGTTGCTGCATGTCCCAATTATAGCATTTTTTCATTTGTCGACCCAGGGCCAGGCGAGCCATGGCAGCGCGGCGCGGCCTGCGCCTTCCCGGCCCGGATCATCTGTTCTTCTGCCGATAGGCCTCGAACAAAATGATGGCGGCGGCGGCCGAGACGTTGAGCGATTCCACCGCCGGCGCATGGGGGATGGCCAGCAGCTGGTCGGCCTTCTTCTTCAGCAGCGGGGAGACCCCTTTGCCCTCATTGCCCAGGATCACGGCGGTCCGGCCCCTGAAGTCGAAATCATAGAACCTCGTCCCGGCGTGCTGGTCGGCGGCCACCACCCAGTAGCCGCCTTCCTTTAGCTTCGCGACATCCTGGGCCAGGTTGTGCGCCTGCACCAGGCGCACCTTGGCCAGGGCCCCGGCCGAGGTCTTCCACGTCGTATCGTTGACCGGGGCCGAACCGCGCACCGAGAGCAGCACGCCGTCGGCAGCGACCGCCGCCGCCGTGCGCACGATCGCCCCCAGGTTGCCCGTGTCCTCGATGCCGTCCAGGACGACGACCAGGCCGGTGCGGGCGGCAACCAGCATCTCCTCAAGGCTGCAGAAATTCACCGGTGCGACCTCGGCCCACACCCCCTGGTGGCGGGCGCCGGCCTTGCGGTCGATGGCCTCGGCCGGCACGAGCTGGAAGACCACCCGGCGGCGGCGGCACAGATCGATGACAAGGGCGACCTTGGCGTCACGCGGCGAGCGGCTGATCAGGACCTTGTTGACGGGCGCCCCTTCGCGCAGGGCTTCGACCAGGGCGTTCAGGGACGTGATCGCCGCCATCAGCGGTCGTCCATGGCCACGCGGAAACCGAGGGTGTTCAGGGGGATGCCCGGGGACTGATTGTCGCGGTTGGCCGAACGGATCGTGCCTGGATCGCCTTTCCAAGAGCCGCCGCGAACCGAGCGCTTCGTGCCCGAATCGGGGCCGCACGGGTCACGGAAGGGCGATGCCCGGTAATAGCCGGCAGCGTACCAGTCGGAGGTCCACTCCCAGACGTTGCCGGCCAGGTCCAGGTGGCCGTAATGCGACGCTCCCGCCGGGAACGAGCCCACGGGCGCGGTGAAAGGATAGCCGTCGCCGTCGCCCTTCATGTTGACCAGGGAGGGGCCGGGATCCCGCTTGCCCCAGGGATAACGTTCGCGGGCCGCCTTTTCCCACTCGGCCTCGGTAGGCAGGCGAAAACTGCGCCCGGATTTCTTCGCCAGCCAGCGGCAGTAAGCGCCGGCATCCTCCCAGGTGATATTGATCACCGGCCGGCTGCCGCGGCCCCAGCCCTCATCGCCGGGAAATCGGCGGCCGGTTTCCTGACAGAAGGCGTCATACTGGGCGAAGGTCACCTCGGTCTTGCCCAGCCAGAAGCCGCTGATGAAGACCATGTGGGCCGGATGCTCGTCGTCGTCGCCCTCCCCTTTCGGCGAGCCGATGGTGAAATTCCCCGCCGGGACCTGCACCATGACCGTGCTGTTGAACAACTCTTCCTCGAGGTAGCCCTGGCGGTTGGGCCTCACCAATGCGGGCAACGCTGCCTCCGCGGCCGGCGCTGTGTCGGACTTCTTTGCCACCTCCGTTGGCTGCGGCTGGACGCGGAGGGGCTTTCCGGAAACGGGTTCAACGGCACCGCGTCCTTCGGGAGCCTCCGCCGCGACAGGGCCGGGGGCAACGGACTCTGTGCTTGCAGAACGGCCTTCCTGTCCTATTCCGGCTCCGGCAGCCGGGGGTCCAGGGTCGAGCGGCGCCTCAAGCGGAAGGGCAGCCGAGCCGCCGCCCGGGGCAGTCGGGGCCCCTTCCTTGCGCCCGGAGAGGACGACCACAACGATGATGACCGCCAGGATGCCGATGACCGCACCCAGCAAGAGGAAAAGCGGTACCCGGCTCTTGGCTCCGGCAGGGGCCGCAGGCACGTCCGCGGCCGGGATCATTTGCGTCTCCTGGGCGCGCGGCGCACTGGCGATGATCGTCGCCTCGCACTTCTTGGGCATGATGCTGTCGCTCAGGGCAGCATGCAGCTCGCCGCAGGTACGATAGCGGGCATCGGCGTCACGGGCCAGGGCCTTGCGCACCACGCCTTCCAAGCCGGGCGGCAGCTGCTTGTTGAAATGCTCGAGCGGCTCGATCTCGGCGTGCATGATCTTGTAGATCACGGTGGTGATGCTCTCGCCCTCGAACGGGTTGCGCTGGGTCAGCAGCTCGTAGAGGATCGCCCCCAGGGAGAAGATGTCGGCGCGATTGTCCACTTTCTTGCCGGCGATCTGCTCGGGCGACATGTAGCGCGGCGTGCCCATGAGCATGCCGGTTTGGGTCATGGTCGAGGCCGAGGTGCGGGCAATGCCGAAATCAACGAGGGATACCTTGAGGTCCTCTCCGACCAGGATGTTGGCCGGCTTGATGTCGCGGTGGACGATCCCCTTCTGGTGGGCGTAGTCCAGGGCCGAGGCCAGCTGGGCGAACAGGCGCACGATCTCCGCCAGGGTGAACTTCCGGCCCTGCAGCATCAGGCTTTCCAGGCTGTGCCCCGCGATGAACTCCATGGCGATGTAGATCAGTTCCTCGTGCTCGCCGACATCGTAGATGGTGACGATGTTGGGATGGGAGAGGTTGCCGGCCGCCTGGGCCTCGCGAACAAAGCGCTTGAGCACCTCCTCCTTGCCCCCGTCCTGGCGCAGCATGTCCAGGCGGATGGTCTTGATGGCCACCGTCCGCCCGATGTAGGGATCGAGGCCGCGGTACACGATTCCCATGCCGCCTTTGCCGAGCTCGCCGCTGATGGTATATTTGCCGATCTTGGTCATGGTGCTTTTCCCGTTATTCTAAAGCAAGCGGAGCCGGAAAACAATCCCAGGCGCGCCGGATCACCTGCCCAGCGTGATGCGCACGGGACCCAAGGCGATCTCGTCGCCGAGATACAACCCACACTCCTCGACCTGGCGGCCGTTGACCATCGTGCCGTTGGCGCTGCCCAGGTCGCGGATGCGGAAACCGTCTTCGCCGGCCAGGATCTCGGCATGGTGCAGCGAAACGGCCCCGTCGTCAAGGATCAGCTGATTGTCGACCCCGCGACCGATGACGATCCGCGGCTGGGAAATCGCGAAGACCACATGCCTGCCGTCAGGGAAAAGGACTTCCAGGCTGGCCTGAACCCGCGCTGGACCGCCAGCCGTGGCGGTGCTCCGCCGGCGGCTGAGCACAAGGACAGCGAGTATGAGCAGCAAGGCGCCCATGGCGGCCAGCAGAATGATTGCCCAGGAGGGGATCCCCTGGGACGGGATGCCCAAGACGCCAGCGCCTCCCCCCCCGCCGCCACCGCCGGCCTGCGCCTGACCGGTGGCGATGTTCACGGCTTTGGACATGGCCAGCTGCAATTCGCTGGCGTTGTCCTTGCCTGCCAGAAGTACCTGGCCCTTGGCGCCCGATGCCTGGGCGGCCTGGGCCATCTCCTCGAGCATTTTTTTTGCGGCCGCGTTGTTTTCAATGTCGTAGCCCACAAGGATCAGGTTGATCTTCCGCTTATCCGTGGAGGCGACGGGAGCCGCCTGACCCGCGCTGGGATCGGCCGCAGTCTGTGCCGGCAGCACGATGGCCAGAAGCAAAGCGACACTGCCGAAGACATTGCGGAAAATGGGTTTCTTTTCGGTGGCCATGTGCTCCCCCTATTGGTTTATCGCGCGAACGGCGGCAGCGGGCGCGTCCGGTTTTTCGCAGGTTTCTTCACCGTCGGACAGGACGATTAGGTTCAGCTCCTTGCCGCTGCCTTGGCTGTGCAGATAGTTGCCGGCAAAGGCGACGGCCTTCGCCAGCGGGGTCATGCCCCCGGCGCCGATGGCGGCGATTTTATCCTTGATCTCCGTCCGGCTGGCGGCGGTCACCATCGTGAAGGGGGATATGACGGCGATGCTTCCCGGGCAATCCCTGAAGGTGATGATGGCCACCTCGGTCTTCTCGTCCATGGCGTCGATCGCCTTTTGCGCCGAGTCCTTGGCGCTCTCGATTTTTTTGCCCTGCATGCTGCCCGAGCAATCGATCAGGAGGACGATGGAGTTCTCCACGTTTTTCAGCTCACGCTGGCATACGGCGTACTGCAGGTCAGGAGTCTGGATGAAGGAAGCGATGACCTCCAGCTGCAGGAGGCAGGGATTCCGGTCATTGGCGGCGGCATCGGCCTCCACTTCCCATACGGCTTCCAGCTGGGTCTGGTCCGATTTCTTGAAGACCGTGCCGACATCCTGCTCCGGATCGCCGACCAGGATCTTGCCGAGTTGGACCGACAGTTTCATCCTGCCGCTGCCGCCATCCTCGTCGAGGGGATTGCGAACTTTGCCTTTGACCACGGTCACTTTCTTGCCGCTGGCCGGGTCCGTTTTCGTCGAGATCTCCACGAATGGTTCCAGCATCGAATACGAGCCACGCCACAGGGTGAACAGGCTTTGCACGGCGGCGTCCACGGCCGGTTCGGGGTTGGCGATCAGCGCCTGCATGTTGGTGCGGGTGTTGAGCGCCGCCGCCTCGGCGTAATTCTGGGCCTGCGCTCCATAAGCGGCATGGAAGTTGTTGAATGAGGGAGTGCCATTCTTCCAGTTGGTATCGAAGCCAAGATCGCAGCGAAAGCGTGTGGTATGCTGCGGGTTGCGCTCCTCCCAGGCGGCGTGGGTGGAATTGCCGGTCGTCAGCATGCTGTCCCAGTACCAGGGATCGAACCAATCGACATGGCCGCGGCCGCCGCCGGCCCTGGCGGCATCGGAGGCGGCGATGAAGCGGCCGATCTCCTTGCTCCAATCCCGGCCCGCCGGCGGGACGCCGCTAATGGCTTCGGCCAGGGTCTGGGGCGAGTTGCCGGCCAGCGACCGGGCGCGCGCCTCGGTGGTACCGATGACATGGTAGGGGCAGAACATGTCCGTAAAGAAATGACTGCCCCAGGCGGCGGCGTGAGCGGCCGACTGCCCGGCGGCAGGCTGAGCCATTTTGTCCGCAATCCGAGCCTGCACCATGTCCCAGGCCAGCACTTTCATGTTCTCGAAGACCTGGCCCGGCGCCCCGCCCTCGCCCGTGACCGGATTGAACCAGTGCCATGCGTATTGGGACGACCCTTCGGCATCGGGGCCGGGACCGGTCACGCTGCCGCCGGCCGAGACCGTGTTGCCTTCATTGGCCTCGATCGCAGTCAATTCCGGGAACTTGTCGCGACTGAAGCCGGGCAGGGCCTGCAGGCAGGCGTAGGCCTGGCGGTAGAGGAACTGGTGGGTGGCAAAATCACCCGGTATGGGAGCCGACGTGGTAGAGCCCCAGGCCCAGGCCGCTCGCGGCATCAGTGCGTGCACCAGGAGCAAGCCTCCAACCGCGACCGCCCCTGCAAGGAGCAAGCCATTGAAAAACCTTTTGCGTTTCATGTTCCCCCTCTCCTTGTTGTTTGCCAGAATGGCGGATCCTCTGGCAAGCATTTCAGATCCAATTTTTCAGAACGGCAAGAACTGCCCCAAGCAGAGCCAGAGCGCCGACCAAGGCCAGGCCAGGCCAGGAGAATAGCGGCGCCGAAGGGCGCAGCAGCTTGAGCAAGCCCAGCAGCAGAAGTCCGGAGAACAATCCCAGCAGGGCTCCCGGCAAGGCCTGCCCGTACTGCCGCTGCCGGCGGACACGGCGCTGCAGGGAGGAAATGGCGGACGGAGCCATGGTCGGGCTGACCGCGGCCACAAAAGGCTGATCCACTCCCAGTTGCTTCCCGTCCGGAGAACGGAACTCAAGACGCATCTCGTGGCGGGCACCGTCTCCGGCAGAGCCCAGGTCGAAAAACAGGATGTACTGGTTGCGCAGCTGCGCGCCGATCCTGCGGTACAACGACAGGAGATCGGCGGCGGCCGCCGCCTTGAAGAACTCACCGCCGGTTTCCACGGCCAGCCGCCGCAGGGCGTTATCGTCACTGCCTGGGCCCAAGCCGACGGCGTACAGGGAGACGCCGGCCGCCCTGGCCAGCCGGATGCTCTCGTCGGCGCTGGAGCGACTGCGGTTGTCCCGGCCGTCGGTCAGCACGACCAGGGCCTGGCGCTGGGCGGAGTGGGTCTTGAATATGGCAAGGACCTCGGCGATGGCGTCATGCAGCGCCGTGTTGCCGCGGGCCTTGATGGCGGTCAGCGCCTTGCGGGTCAGTTCGCGGTCGGAGCTGAAATCCTGGTGGCGCGTAAGAGCTTCGTTGCAGGAGAAAACGGCGACCTGGTCATGGCGGCTGGTGCGTTCAATGAATGCCGTGCCAGCCTGGCGGATCTGCGCCAGGTGCGGCCGCATGCTGCCGCTGCCGTCCACCAGCAGGGCGACAGCCAGGTACTTGCCGTCATCGATGGCTGAGGACAGGCGCGTGATTCTCCGGGGCAGGTTATCGACTCGTAGCTGGAAATCAGACTCGACCAAGCCCAGGAGGGAATCGCCCTTTTCATCGCTGACGGTAAAGTAGCATGCGATTTCGGGCAGCCTGGAAACGTCCAAGCGCTGCAACGTGAGGTGGGCGGCCGTCGTCGCGGCCGCAAGGGAGAGCCCGCCCAGCAGCCAAACGGCCGCGCAACTGGCCGCCCGCCCGACCTTCAGAGACAGCACGTTATAGAAACTTGATGCGCAGGGCGGTCTTCCCCATCTCGATCAAATCGTTGCCCTTGAGCGCCAGCGTACCCGCGACGACGACACCGTTGACCCGGGTCGGGTTCTTGGCGCTTTCGTTCACGATGGACAGCTTGCCGCTGCCGGCATCGTAGTACAGCGATGCCTGCTCCTTGGAGACCGTGGGGTCGCTCAACTGGACATCATTGAGGCGCGTGCCGGAGCGGCCGATGGTGCAGCTGCCCGCCGTCACCGTGAAGGCTTTGCCGCGATCGCTCCCTTGCTCCACCATCAGTTCGGCGACTGGATTCTGCAGCATTTGCGTCTCTCCGCCCTGGGGAGCGCCGCGGGGGACGACGATGGTCGGGGCCGGGCCCTTTGGGCTTTCGCGGCGTGCGGGCGGGGTAATGACCGCCTGGGCGGCCGGCGGGGCATTGGCTGCCTTCTTGGGCTTGAGGAGAAGGATCAAAAACACGATGACCAGGAGCGCCATCAGGGCGCCCAGAACGATCAGCAGCGTGCGCGTCTGCCCGGAAAGCCCGCCGGCGGCCGTTCTTTCCAATTCCTTGATGACCGGGACCGCGGCATTGGCAGGGTCCTGCATCACGATCCCCGTGACCCGGAAGGCGCGGCCGAGAGGAGGCAGGTCCTTGGTGCGGATGACGATGACGTTGGGGCAGCTGTCGTCCAGAAGGGTGTAGGTGCCGCGGGTGGTCCCGGCGGGATTGGCATTGACGTTCTGCACCTCACCGATCAGGGTGACCTGCATGTTCCAATAGCGGGCCGGCGCGATCAGGATATCGTTGATCCATTCTTCCTTGGCCTGGGCAGGGACGCTTAAAACCAGGACCAGGCACACCAGGGCCAGGCCGGCGCGGCAAACTCGTTTATTCATTTCTCCTCCTTCTCCATGCAGAGCAAAAAGTTTAATCAATCGCTTGGTTTTTGTCAAACCGCCCCCAAGCGTTGATTTTGCCCAGGAAGTATTCTATATTATTACGTCAGGTTGCAGCTGGTAAAAAGACACCTCAGCCGGTCGGGAGGCAGCGATGCAAAGCACTTACGATCCGCAGTTGATCTACGATGTGTTCGACCGCTACGGCTTCGCCGTCCTGCGCATCGACCAATTCGACCGCGGCAACTATGCCAAGATCCGGGCCGAACTGAAATACGAGCTGCTCACGACAGATCACCTGCTGGAAATCACCACCAAGCTCAAGACGCTGGAGAAAAACGAGAACCTGGATATCCACATCGTCAACATCGACATGATCCACAAGACCATGCGCCTGAACATCGCCACCAAGGGCGAGGAAAACACAGCCACCCTGCCCGAGATCCCATGAGCGAGCGCGGCCGCCCCAAGCCGGCAGGCGCTGCCCTGGGGTCGGGGGACGGGGAGCTGCTGCGGCTGCTGGACGAGGTCAACGAGGGTATCTATTTCACCGATGCCGAGCGGCGCATCGTTTTCTGGAACAAGGCCGCCGCGAGGATCAGCGGCTACTCGCGCCGCGAGGTCCTGGGCCGCGCTTGCGCCGACAATATCCTCATCCACATCGATGACCGCGGCCGGGCGCTCTGCACCGGGGCCTGCCCGCTGGCCAGTACGCTGCGGGACGGCCGGCGGCGCCGGGCCGACGTCTTCCTGCACCACCGCGACGGGCATCGCGTCCCGGTGCACGTGCGCGTCTTCCCGCTGCGCGACGGCAACGGCCAGGCGGCCGGGGCGGCCGAGATGTTCGTCGACCTGTCCGAGAAGCCGGTTCTGGAGGCCCGCCTGCAGCACCTGGAGAGGATGGCCATGAGCGACCGGCTGACCGGAGTGGCCAACCGCCGCTATGGCGAGATCTTCCTGCAGGCGAGGCTCGAGGAGTTCAAGCGCTTCCACTGGCCCCTGGGGGTCATTTTCTTCGACCTCGACGACTTCAAGGCATTGAACGACCGCCATTCCCACCGCGTCGGCGACAGCGCCCTGCGGACGGTAGCCCGCACCCTGCAGCACAACCTGCGCAGCTTCGACCAGGTGAGTCGCTGGGGCGGGGAGGAATTCCTCGTCATCGTGCGCAATGCCGACCTGCGCAGCCTGCGGCGCATCGCCGAGAAGCTGCGTATCCTGGTCCAGCGCGCGCTGTTCTGGGCAAAGGGCGTCCCGGTGCAGGTCACCCTCTCGGGCGGGGCGACCATCGCCCGCGCCGGCGACACCCCCACGACACTGGTCGAGCGCGCCGACCTGCTGATGTACAAGGCGAAGCGCTCCGGCAAGAACCGCATCGCCTGCTCGCGCTAGCCGGGCCGCCCTCTCAGGCGCCATCCAGCACGGCGCGCACGGCCCGCAGCAAGACCGCCGGATTCAGGGGCTTCATCAGCAGGTGATCGCCGGGGTCGGCAAGGCCCTTGTTGGCGATGACGTCGGCCGCGTAACCGCTGATGAAGATCGCCGGGATGCCGGCGTTCATCTTGCGCAACCCGACAAGGGTCTCGCGGCCATTGAGCCTGGGCATGAGCAGGTCGCACACCACCAGGTCGATCCGCTGCCGGTGCTCCTGGAAGACAAACTGGGCCGAAACGCCGTCGGCCGCCTCCAGGACCGTGTAGCCGAACTCCTCCAGCATGGCGCGAGTCACCTGGCGGACGGCCGGGTCGTCCTCGACCAGGAGTATGGTCTCGTTGCCCGACGGGATCTTCTCCCTTTTCCGGCGTTTCATCTCCTTCATCGTCGCCAGCTTCAGGGGCAGGTAGATGGTGAACGCAGTGCCCTGGCCCGGAACGCTGGCCACGGTGAGGAAGCCGCTGTGTTTCTTGACAATGCCGTAGACGATCGCCAAACCCAGTCCCGTCCCCTTGCCGATCTCCTTGGTGGTGAAGAAGGGCTCGAAGATGTGGGTCTGGACGTCCGTTGCCATCCCCGAGCCATTGTCGGCCACGATGACGGCGGCGTAGGAGCCGCGGGGAATCTCGCCGGCATCCTGGTCGAACTCGACGGCCTGAGTGGAGATCGTCAGGCGCCCGCCCTGGGGCATGGCGTCGCGGCTGTTGGTGGCCAGGTTCATCAACACCTGCTCGATCTGACGCACGTCGGCGTCAATCGTCAGGGTCTGGCTGGCCAGGTCGATGCGCACCTCGATATCCTCGCCGATCAGCCGCGCCAGGATCTTGTGGAAGCCGCGGATGGCGTCATTCAGGTCGAGCGGCTGCAGCTCGACCTCCTGCTTGCGGCTGAAGGCCAGGAGGCTGCTGGTCAGGTTCGCCGCCCGCTCGCTGGCGATCAGGATGCGCTCCACGTATTCCTTTTGCGGGCTCTCCTCGGCAAACTTCATTTGCAGCAGCGAGCCATAGCCCAGGATAGTCGACAGGATGTTGTTGAAGTCGTGGGCGACGCCGCCGGCGAGGATGCCGACGGCCTCCATCTTCTGCGCCTGGAGCAGCTGCCCTTCCAGTTTCTTGCGTTCGGTGATGTCCAGGAAGGCGCCCACCAGGCCCGAGACCTCGCCATCCGGATTCAAGATCACATCCTTGGCGTAGATCACGGGGCGCAGCTGCCCGAAGCGGTCCTTGACCTGGTATTCATATACCTGGTGCGCCCGGCTGCGCATTAATTCCAGGTCTTTCTGGTGGTAGGTTTCCGCAAGCCCGCCTGGCCAGAGTTCAAACACCGTCTTCCCTTTGATCTCTTCCGCAGTGAAGCCCATGATCTCGGTGAAGGCGTCGTTGCACCCGGTATAGCGTCCGTCTTTGTCTTTGAAGAAGACCGCCACCGGAATGGCCCGCAGCAGGGTGGAGATGAACTGGTTTTGGACCCGCAGGGCTTCCTCCGTCTTCTGCCGCTCGTGCAGCTCTTGCCGGGAACTGGACAACGCCTCACGGATGGAGCGGCCGGCCAAGTCCTGCAGCAACAGCACGACGATCAGAAAGAGGGTATTGATCAGCCAGAAACGAATCGGGTCGGAGGACTTGAACGGGGCTTCCACAGCGATCAGCAGGGTTGAGGCGCTGCAAACGCCCGCCGTGATGATTCCCGGCCACTTGCCCAAGACCATGCCGGCGATGAAGACGACGATGAAATAGCCCCAGGCCGCACGTGTCCCCAGGCCGACCCGCGTCCAGGCGAAGATGCTGACCAGCAGCCACAGGCTCACGACCAGCATAAAAGAGGCGGAGCGCACATGGCCGCGCCGGTTCAGTTCGAGCAGGGTCAGGCTGACGCAGACGGTAGCCAGCAGCATGATAAGCCAGCGGCCTGTCACCTTGGGGGCCAGGGCGATCTGCACGATCTGCAGAAAGACCGAGGAGACGACGAACGCCCGGACGATGAAGAAGACCTGCCGGGCGATCAGAGTCCTGTCCGGGTCGGCAAGACCGGGCACTTGGGTAAACAGCCGCCCGACCAGTGTTTCCTTCAATCTCATGGAGAGTATTATAGGCGTTTGCTTTATCAGGCGCAATCGCCGCCCGGAGCGGAAGTATAATGGCGGCCGCCCGGACGAAATCGGAATACTGCAAAATTCATTTTCCCTGAACCAACTACTATGTATAATCGTATACTAGGCATGAACAAGATCATGGCAGAAGAGAGCGACAACAAGGTCACGCAGCTGCGCAAGGGGATCCTGGAGCTGGCGGTCATGGCCGCATTGTTCCAGGACCGCCACTACGGCTATTCGCTGGTCCGCAGCCTGACCGCCCCGGGATCGGTGGAGATCAAGGAGGGGACGGTCTACCCCATCCTGGCCCGCCTCTCCCGCGAGGGACTGGTGCGCTCCGATTGGGTCGAGTCGAGCCAGGGCCCGCCGCGCAAGTACTACGAGCTGACCGCCGCCGGCCGGGGCGCCTACGAGTCACTGCAGGCCGAGTTCCACCGGCTGGTGCGGCTGGTGGAGGGAGCCGCCGGGGACGGCAAGCCGCAGGCGGCAGCGGGCGAGAAAATCCAGATCAGGAGGAAGAAAGATGAATAACCATTTCCCGCCGGCGGCGGAGAAGATCGTCGCCGACTACCTGGAGAAGCTGAAAGCCCACCTGAAGGGGATGAACGAGAAGGACCAGCAGGAGGTCCTGGCCGAGATCCGCTCGCATCTCTTCGAGTCCTTCGCCGGCGATGGCGAAGGCGACGAGATCGACCGCGCCCTGCGGGCGCTGAAGCGCCTGGGCGAGCCGGCCGACGTGGTCTCCAGCCGCGTGGGCGCGAGCGTCGCCCAGATGGGCCGGAAGAAAAAATCGCTGCTCTACATCCTGGCCGGGTCCCTGGTCGTCCTGTTCGCCGCGCCGCTGGGGATGGGCGGTTTGGGCGTCGTCGTCGGCCTGCTGGCGGGACTGGCCGCGCTGCTCATCGGCTATTTCGCCACGGCCGTGGCTTTCGTGGTCAGCGGCTTCGTCTGCGCTCTGGTCGGCCTGGTGGCCATCATCTCCCCCGACATCTTTCTCGACATCAATCGCTGGGCCGGCGAAACCGTGTTCCAGTTCGGCCCCTTCCAGAACCACCCGCAGGTCGCGGGCGTCCTCACCTTGATCATCTCACTGATGCTGGCCGCCCTCGGCCTGCTCATGCTGTGGTCGGGGAAGCATATCTGGCGCGGCCTGCGCTACGTGTTCCGTCTGGGCCTGGACAAGGTGCGCTCGCTGTTCACCCGCGGCCACCACCCGGTGCACGGCGCGTGACCGGCGGCGCATGGCAGCGAGCGGCAGGGGCTAACGCGGGGAGGAAACGGAGGCCGGCGCCCGGCCGCGGGCGCAGAAAGAGGCGAACGCCCGGCGCAGCAGAACATAGATAAAGGCGAAGAGAATGCCGACGGCCATGTCGACCAGGCGCAGTTCGGAGAGGGGGGTCAGCCACCCTGCCCAGCGCAGCGTCGCCAGAGCCAGCAGCAGGAACAGGACTGGGGGCAGCAATGCGATCTCGTGCCGGACGCTCTCGTAGATCCGCAGCAATACCCAGCAGAGAGAATAGAGGTACAGCGTCTCGAGCAACAGGAACAGGAAAAGAGAAGGAATGATTTCCTTGCTGGCCCAATAGCGTATCACGAAGTAATGCAGGTAGAGGAACATCAGCGCGTTGCGCCCCGGCAGGGCGAAGAACTCGGTCATGCCTCTGAAAAACCGCAAGCTGGCCTTGGCGGCGACCCAGCGCGCCAGGGAAAAAGCGACGGCGACCGCCAGGAGCGCGAGAAAGACGTAGGAGAGCGAAGTCGAGAACTTGTCCAGCGGGATGCGCAGCAGCGCGTAACTCAGGACAAAGCCGGCAGCCAGCGCCCCCTGCAGCCAGACCATCGTGCGCCAGTTCAAGCGCAGGAGAAAAACGCCGAAAAGAAAAAACCCGAGCCAGGGAAAGAGGGCGAAACCGCTGCCAGCGAGATATTCCAGCGGCGTTCCCTGAATACGCTGCAGCCAGGCCAGGGGCAGGAGCAGCCGCACGAGGAACGGCACGGGGAAAAGGAGGCCGAGCCCAAGCGGATTTCTGAACGCCTTGTCGAGAAGGAAGAGCGCCAGCAGGGAGAGGGCGACGCACTGCAGGAACTCGGGTTCGATGCGCAGGGGGCCGCCGTGCATGATGACGACCTGGGTGCTGCCGCCGAAAAACAGGAGCAGCGGAAAGAGGACATGGAAAAGGTCATAGCGCCGGTTGTTCCTGGTCTTGGCGATCAGCAGGATCGTGTTCATCCCCGAGCAGGCGAAGAAGAGCGGCGCGGCGAAGGTGCCGAAGGGCAGGAGCTTCGCGGAAGTGAAATGGGCCGTGATCATCAGCAGGCAGGCCAGGCCCTTGGCAGCGTCAATCTCGGCAAGCCGGCCTGGAGCGGGCGTGTTATTCAAAGATACTTCCCCTGCAGCATGCGGTGAAGGGCACATCGATGTTTGCGATTATACAATACTGCAGCCGCGCCGGCAATGGCATTCTTCAATTGGCCCCGCGGGTATGCTACAATCGCTCGGGCATTGTCGGGGCGCCCGGGAGGACGGCATGACGAAAATCGCCCTGGTCCGCTTCGATTCGGGCAGGCACGACAGGACGGCATTCGAACGCGACCGCCGGGAATTCCTGGCTCCCCTGGGCAAGGAATTCGAGCTGCTTGAGATAGTGCCCGGGGCGAAGGCGCAGGCTGACCTGCAGGTCCGGCGGCAGGGAGAGCCGGTCGAGATCGTCCATGGCCGTCCGAGATTCATTCTCGCGCGCCTGCAGGAGCTGGCCCGCTTCCAAGCGGCGCGCCGCGTCCTGTCTGGCAGGATCGGCGTCATCGGTAAGCCGTCGGACTGGCTGATCGGCTCGGGAATCGACCGCGCCGCCGTGCGCCGGCGCTGGGGCACGAGATTCGTGGACATCGGCCTGGAGGAATTGACCCGCCGCCATCGAGGCAACGCCGAAGCCGTTGCCATCGCCCGCGAGTTCACCTCCCGGGCGCAGGGTATGTCCGGCGTGGACGAGCCGGCGCTGCGGGCCGCGGCACGGCTGGTGCCGGCGCTGCGGATTATCTTCGCCCGCCACCGGCTGCAGGCGGCGACCGTGCGCTGCTTCAGCCTGATCGAGGCCCTCGACACCAGCGGCTGCCTGGCCCTCTCCCGGCTCAACGACGAGGGTCGGGTCTGCGGCTGCGAGGGCGACATGCCGGCGGCGTTCTCCATGCTCCTGATCTTCGCCCTGACCGGTGAGGTCCCGTTTCTGGCCAACCCGGCCGAAGTGGACGCCGAGCGCAACCAGGTTGTCATGGCCCACTGCACGGTACCGGGCCGCATGGTCACGGGTTATCGCCTGCAGCCCCATTTCGAGACCGGCTTGGGCGTCGCCTTGTGCGGGGCGTTCGCTCCCGGACCGGCCACGGTCTTCAAGGTTGGGGGCCCGGACCTGGAAAGCTATTTTGTTTCCCCGGCCGAGGTTCTTCCCGGCCGCCCCAGGCCCGGCCTGTGCCGCACCCAGGTCCGCCTGCAGCTGCAGGAGCGGGCCGGGTATTTCCTGCGCGCCCCGCTGGCCAACCACCACGTCGTGGCCCGCGGCGACCACGCCCGCCGCATCGACGATTTCATGCGCACCTGCGGCGCGCGCAGGATCCTGGACTGAGCAGGCAGATAAATACCCAGTTGCTTGAAATAGGTCCGTATTTCGAAGGGGGCGGCCGCGCCGGCAAACAGCGTCAGTCCCACTCGAACACGTGCTGTGACAGGTGCTCCGTTTCGTTGAGCTTGGCCAGGACGGAGCCGCGGACCGGNNNCCGAGGGCCTCGGCCAGCAGCGCCTTGAGCACCGAGCGGTGCGAGACCACGGCGATGCGCTCCTCGGGAGCGGCGGCCAGCAGGAGGTGGAAGGCGCGGGTGCGCGCCTTGACCGCGGCCAGCGACTCGCCGCCGGGAAAGGACATGCGCTCGGGCTCCTCGAGCCAGCGCCGCCACAGCTCCGGCTCCTCGGCGGCGATCTCCGTTTTCCGGCGCCCGGCCCAGCGCCCCAGGTCGAGGTTGTTGACCAGCTCGTGCATCTCGACGGCCCGCCCGGGAAAGCAGATGGCCGCCGTCTGCGCCGCCCGCTGCAGGGGAGAGGAGAAGACGCGCTGGACGTCGAGGGCGGCGAAACGGACGCCCAGTTCCCTGGCCTGCCTCATCCCGGCGGGGCTCAGCGGCACATCGCTGCGGCCGCGGAAGACGCCGTCGCGGTTGGCCTGTGTCTCGCCGTGGCGGATGAAGTAGATCGTCTTCATGACAGCGCGATATGCCCCAGCCGGCTGCGCACGGTGATCCGCCGCCGGTTGTCCGCGCCCTGGTCGATGGCCACGGCGACGGCCTGCGGCAGGTCGAAATAGCCGGCATCCAGGTATTGCGCCCATTCGACGGCCAGCACGCCGGAGCCGATGCACTCATCCAGGGGATTCTCCAGCGTCGCCGGCATCCTGCCCAGGCGGTAGAGGTCGAAATGATAGAGGTCGAAGCGGCCGCTGTGGAGATTCATCAGCACGTAGGAGGGGCTGACCACTTCGCTGGCGGGGATGTCCAGGCCGGAGGCCAGTCCCTGGATGAAGACGGTCTTGCCCGCGCCGAGCTCGCCGCTGACCAGGATGACCTCGTCGCCGCGCAGCAGTCCACCCAGGCGCCGGCCCAGTTCCCAGGTCTCCTCAGGCGCCGAGGAAAGGAGAGTGAAATCCATGGACCTTCAGAAAGCTCTTCGGGATGAAAAGGGAGATGTCGCCGGCGGTCAGCCCCGCTTCGCCGGTTTCGCGAGCCGCCAGGTCGCCGGCAAAGCCGTGCAGGAAAACAGCGGCCGCCAGGATGACTTCCAGCGGCTGCTTGGGGTAGAACTGGGCGACGAGGCCGGCGATCATGCCGCCGAGGACGTCGCCGCTGCCGGCAGTGGCCATGCCGGGATTGCCGGTCGGGTTGACCCAGACCCGTCCCTGCGGCGTGGCCGTCAGGGTATGGTGGCCCTTCAGCACGAGGTAGACTCCATTCTGGAGGGCAAACTCACGGGCAAGGGTCAAGCGGTCCCGCTGGACGTCGGGAACGGTCTTGCCAAGCAGGCGGGCGAACTCGCCGGGGTGCGGAGTCAGCACCAGCGGCCGGCGGTCGCGGCCGCGCAGCAGGTCGGCCTGGCCGGCGAGGACGTTGAGGGCGTCGGCATCGAGGACGAGCGGCGACCGCAGGCGCTGCAACAGCATGGCCACGATGCGCTGGGTGTCCGGCGTCACTCCCAATCCGGGGCCGGCCAGGACGCAGGAAAACTGGTCGAGCCTGCCGGAAATGTCCTCCGGCTTCCTGAAGGGCAGGGTCATGACCTCGGGATGGGCCAGAACCGACAGGTCGCGATTCTGCGGCGGCACGGCGGCGGTGCACAGGCCCGCTCCGCTGCGCAACACGGCATGGGAGGCGAGGATGCCGGCGCCCGGTTTTTCCGCGGAACCGGCGACGACCAGCGCGTGACCGAAGTCGCCCTTATGGGCCGCGCGTGGGCGCCGCGCCAGCAGCGCCCGGAAATCGGCCGGCTCGGTCAGGCGGATATAATACTCGTCCCGTTCATCGAGGTCGCGCGGGATGCCGATGTCCACGATACGGATGCGCCCGCAATCGGGATTGCCGTCCGGGTTCAGGTGGACCCACTTCAGGGCATGCAGGGCGGCGGTGACCCGGGCGCGCAGGTGCACGCCCAGGTCGGGGGAAAATTTCTCGCCCAGGCCGGAAGGAACGTCCACGGCGGCGACAGGGATGTTCGCGCGGTTGACCAGCCCGAACGCCTCGGCGAACAGCCCGCCCGTTACCGGCTTGTCCAGGCCGGTGCCGAACACGGCATCGACCAGGAAGGATTCGCCCGCCGCGAGGTCGGCAAGGGATTTCTTCACCTGGGCGGCGCTGGACACCGCCTCGGGCACGCATCCGGCTTCCAGGAGACGATCGTGATTGGCCTTGGCCTCGGGTCCGAGGTCGCCGGGCCGGGACAGGAGCAGGACATGCACTTCGTAGCCGCGCTCGCGCAGCATCCGGGCGACGGCCAGGCCGTCGCCGCCGTTGTTGCCCTTGCCGGCCAGAACCAGGCAGCCGGGAAAGAGGTTGCGCGGGAAAGCTTCGGCGAAAACCTCGGAGCAGCCGCGAGCGGCATTCTCCATCAACTCGGCGGCGGAAATGCCGCGGCCGTCGATGGCGGCGCGGTCAATCGCCCGCATCCAGGAGTTCAGCAGGATCTTCACAGGATCTTCATCCGTCGGCGGCTTTCTTCCTCGCCTTCTTTTCCTTCTTGGCGCCGCTCTTGGCCGGCTCGTCTGCTTCCTTCTTGACGATCTGGTCAAGCTGGCTGGCAAAGACGCCGCCGAAGGCGCCTTCGTCCTTGTAGGCCACCTTGACCTCCTTGACCGGCTCTTTCTTCACATCGGCATCCTTGGCGCCGTCGGCATCGATCAGGTCCTCCTGCAGGATCTGCTTCTTGATCTCGTCGAGCTCGATCTTTTCCTCAAGGATCTTCTTCTGGCCTTTCTTGGCGGTCTTGACCGGCTTTTCCGGCTCAAGCTTTTTCTTCTGCTTTTTGACCGCCTCGGGCTTGGCCGGGGGCTCCACGAAGGAGGGCTGGGCCTTGGCGAAACCGTCGCCGGCATACGCCTTGCGGCCGGGGCGCGACGGGGCATCGGCCTTGGCGGCGACCTCCTGGGCGGCAAAGGCGGCCTCGGCGCGGCGCTGCGACTCCTTCTCCTGGCGCAGCTTCTCCTTCTGCCACATCTCCTCCTCGCGCTTCTTGCGTCGCTCCTCGCGCAGCAGGCGGATCTCCTCCTTGGCCTTCAACTCCTCGTCCTGCAGCAGTTTACGCGACTCCTCGCGCCGGCGCTTCTGGTCATCGATCAACCCCTGGCGCCGCAGCTTCTCCTCCTCCTCGATCTCGACGACGGCGTCGGAGTCAAGGTAAAAGACGCCGGCCAGCTTCTCGGAGGGGATGAACTCCGGGTTGCTGAGGATGACCTCCTCCACCTGCCGCAGGTCGATGGGGGCGATGAGGTCGAGGATGTGGTAGAGGCGCAGGAGGTGGATCTCGTAATTCTTCTCGCGGTTGCCGAACTCGAGGAACACCTTGTGGAACAGCTTGTTGTAGGTCTCGGCCTTGCGGAACTCCTCCATGCGCTCGGCCAGGACCTGGAAGATCTCGGTTTCCAGGAAGAGCGAGCGGTTGGGGGCCACCGTCGATGCCATTTTTTCGCCGCTGGCCACGAAAACGTTGCGCTCGGGGTCGAAGACGATCTTGTCGGTGATGGCGCCCTTCTTGGTCGTCTTCACCGTGAACTGGAAATCGCCGCCGGCAGTCTGCTCGAAAACGAGCACCGTTCCCTGCAGGGCCTTGTAGCTCTCGAAGACCTTGTCGAACCCAAGCAGCAGCCCCTCCTCGGGATAATAGTAGAGTATCTGCTTCTTGCGCGTGAGGGTGTCGACGGCCTCGATTTCGCTGGCGTCGCCGAAGCGGTAAAGGCCGGGCTTGAGGCGCACGGCCCCGGAGGCGATTTCACGCTGGGTCAGGTAGTAGCGCGTCTCGCCCTCGCTGAAAACCTGCTCCTCGATCTTTTTCCTTTTCTGCGGCAGGTTCTTGCGGTCCTCGTAGCTGACCCGGGCCAGGAACGGATTGGCCTCGCTGACCAGGGAGTTCTTGCGGATCTGGTAGAGAGCCGAGATCAGGTGCCACTTGCCCCAGCCGGCGCCGCTGGTCTGCACCAAATCGATCTTGTACTGGGTGGTCATGACATAGTTCAGGGCGAAGCAGGTGGCGGCGAAGTCGGCCGCGTCGCGGGCCGGATCGACCTTGCAGAAGTTCTCGACGAGGAACTCGGTGCTCTCCGAGGAGGGCCGGCCCTTGAGGAAATCGCGGATGGCGGCGAAGACCTCGGGGGAGATGCCCTTGAGGTTCTCCTTGAGCAGCACCTTGCCGTTGATGAAGGCGATGGCCGACTCCTTGTTCAGCGCCGTGGTCAGCTTTTTGCGCAGCACATTGAAGTCGCGCTCGATCAGCGGCGCCTGGGTCTGGCGCGGGTCGATGTCGCTGCCGATGAACTCGGCCGGGCGGCAGGGCGTTTCCTGCTTGTGCGGCAGCAGCAGCTCGATCTTCTGCTTGACCAGGTACTCGGTGTACTTGCGGAACTCGGAGGTTCCTTCGTAGCTGAGGCGGATCTCGTCACGGCCATTGCGGTGGCGCGCCTCCTCGACCTTGAGGATGACCCCCTGGTCGATGGCGATGTATTTCTTGTTGCCCACCGGCAGCTGCCCCGGGTATTCCTTGAAAATCAGGTCGCCGCCCTGGTACTCGCAACCGGGATCATACACCTTGACCAGGCTCTTGCGGTCATCACGGGTCTTGAACAGCGCCACCTGATAGACCACGTCCTCGAAGTCCAGCGGCTGCGTCTTGCCCTTGAGGAACTCGCGGACGAAATCCATTGCCGGCGCTCCCATATCCATGCTCGTCTCTATTTTGTTTTCCACTCTACACTCCCCCTTGGATGATTTCCAGCCCGACCGGCTGGGCCTGCTTTTCATGACTTCCCCGGCCGCGCACGATCAGGGTCCCCGAGCGCCCGACCAGCGCCGCCTTGAGCTTCTCAGCCGAGGTGATCAGCACTTGGCGGCCGCCGCCCTGGATATAGTCGATGGCGGCGATAATCTTGGGCCCCATGGAGCCGGGCGGGAACTGCCCCTCGTCCAGCATGCGCCGCGCCTTCTCCACGTCCATGCGCGCGACGGGCCGGGCGTTCTCCCTGCCGAAGTTCTCCCACACGCGGTCGACGCCGGTGAGGATGATGAACAGGTCGGCCTTGGCTTCGCGGGCGATCAGCGCCGAGGCGTGGTCCTTGTCGATGACCGCCTCGACCCCCTCCACCAGCCCCGAAGAATTGATGAAGACCGGGATGCCGCCGCCGCCGGCGGCGATGACCACGATCCCCCTTTCCACCAGCGAGCGGATGGCCCGCTTGGGGATGATGTCGATGGGCAGGGGCGAGGGCACGACGCGGCGGAAGCCGCGGCCGGCGTCCTCGACCATCTGCCACTTGTTCTCCTTCTTCAATTGGGCGGCGCGGAAGCTGTTGTAGAAGGGGCCGATGGGCTTGGTGGGCTTGAAAAAGGCCTTGTCCTCGCGGTCGACCACCACCTGGGTCAGCACCGTGGCCACCTCCTTGTCGATGGAGCGCTTGCGCATCTCGTTGAGGATGGCCCGCTCCAGCATGTAGCCCATGCTGCCCTCGGTCATGGCGTCGCACACATCGAGGGGGAAGGCGGGAATGGTGTGGGCCGCCGCTTCCATCTGCAGCAGGAGGTTGCCCACCTGCGGGCCGTTGCCGTGGACGATGATCAGCTCGTAGCCCTTGCGCACGATCTCCACCATCAGCTGCGCCGCCTTCTGGGCGTTGCGGTACTGTTCCTTGGCCGTGCCCTTTTCGCCGGCTTCCAGCATGGCGTTGCCGCCGAAGGCGATCAAAGCGAGTTGTTTTCTCATTTCTCCAGCCCCACAAACATAAAAATGGCCGCCCTCCCGCGGAGAGCGTCCCGCGCGGGACCCCGGCCTATTTGCTTTTGAACTTCTTCTTCAGGATGTCCTCCAGGCTCGGGGAGCCGATCTCCTGGAGCTCGTAGCCGACGCGGACCGTGGGTTTTTTGAACTTGACGATGCGGCCCAGGTCGATGGGCGTGGCGATCACGATCAGGTCGCAGTCCACCTTGTTGATGGTCGCCTCCAGGTCCTTCATCTGCTTGGCGCCGTAGCCCATGGCCGGCAGCAGCACGCCGATGTCGGGA
>JALOLC010000007.1 GCA_025456175.1 Acidobacteriota bacterium
AATTGGTGGTGACGTCGTCGCGCACCCGGTCCTCATCCAGCGCCAGGCGCACGATCCTCCGCAGGCACTCGCGTTCCAGGTCCATGGGGGGATTATAGGAGCGTGGAACGAAATAGTAAAGCGGAAGCTCGGTGTAAGGTACTAGGGTAAAAGGTGTAAGGTAAGAAAAGCCGAATCCAGGGAAATTTTTCGTAAAATCCTCTTGCCTTACACCTTACACCTTGCGCCTTGCACCATGCTATTCTGTCTTAGAACCGCCAGAGGTAAGACGCCTTGAAGAAAAAGCTCTTCCTTGTCTGGAGATAATCGTCCGCGGGGAAATACTCGCGGTCCTCGTTGTGCCATTTCACTTTTTCATAGGCCGAGCAGGAAATCGGCGTTGATCTTCCGCCAATAGTTGTTGTACTCGACAATGGCGCGGAAGAACAGGAAGCGGTTCACCTGGAGCGTGGTGCGGCTGCGCCAGATGGTGTAATCGTAGATCTTCTCCCCGTTGCTGGAGCGGGAAATGTCGTAGTAACTGAGCCCCAGCGACGTGCTCAACTTGTCGAACGGCTGGAAAAGCAGGAACAGGTCGGCGGTGCTGCCCCGGCCCTGGAACGGCGCTTGCGGGTCGTAGTATATGCGGTCCGAGCGCCGGTAGCCGCCCTCGAGGTACAGCTGCTTGAGGAGCTGCGTGACGCCGCGCACGCGCCAGCCGCTCAGGCTGAAGCGCTGGTCGGCGAAAACCTCGTTCCCCAGGATGGCGTCGAAGCGGACCTGGGTTTGGCGCGGCATGCTCAAGCGCAGCACCAGGTGGTTGTAGGTTTCGAAGAGGTCGCTGTGCTTGTCCAGCAAATGGTAGCTCCACCAGAACGCCGTGAGCCGCTGGAAGAAATTCGATTTGGGGAATAGGGAATAGGCGACGAATGCCGGCACCATGGTGATGCCGGTGCGGGTCACGTAGCCGGTGTCAATGCGGAAATCGTCGCTCAGGTCGAAAAAGCCCAGGTCAACGTCCCAGTGCCGGTTGCTGAAATAGTAACGCAGACCGAGCGCATGGCCCTGGCTGTCCCGGCCGGCATCGAGCTCGCGGTTGAAGGATTTGAAAAAACTGTATTCAAAATAGCTCGTGTTGTTCAGCCGCCAGCGGCCGTCGATGCCGCCGACGCTGTTGCCCGTGCCGGCGAAGCTGCGGTCGGTGAAGAAGCCGCCGACGTAGCTGTCCTGGCTCATCTGCCGCTTGTAGCGCAGGATGGTGAACCGGGCGTCGCGCCCGGCCAGATCGAGATCGCCCGCTTCGGCCGCCAGGCGGCCGGGATACTCATCGAGGGCGAAGATCCCGGACAAGACGTTCTGGCCGCCGATCTTCCCTGTCAACTTGACGCCCAGCAGCGGATCCGTGATCGAACGGGTATAGACGATTGCCCCGATGGTATTGGCCTCCATGGCGGTGGCGAAGTTGAAATTCTCCATCCCTTCGAGGAAAAACGGCCGTTTTTCCGGATAATAGATCGAATAGCGCAGGTTGACGTCGATCTGCCCGGCGTCGGTCTCGATCTGGCTGAAATCGGGATTGTAGGTCGCATCGAGCGTCAGATTGGAAGTGAGGCCGAGTTTGCCGGTCAGGCTGAAATCGGTGTTCCTGCCGGTCGAGCGCATCTCCCCTTCGCTGTGGCTGCTGCCCTGATCGTAGGTCAGGGCCGGGATGAATTCCACCGGCCGCTCGAACTTGACGTCGCTCAATTCGATCCTCTGCGCCTGGGTCATGATCGCCCCGCCTTCGGGGCTGAGCTCCGGAAAACTCGTCTGCTCGGACTTGCGGCCGATGAAGCGGGAGACCAGCAGGCCCATGGTGATCTGTTTTTTAAAGGGATAGCGCAGGCTCTTGAAGGGAATGGCCATCTCGGCGCTGTAGCCCTTGTCATGAATGCAGCCCTTGCTTTCCCAGACCGTGTCAAAGCTGGCGTCGCCGTTGCCGTCGGCGTTGATCCGGCCATCCATCTGCACCCCCAAGGGATTGACTTCGAACAGGTAGCCGCCCTGCTTGTCGCCGAAGGTGTCCAGCACCACGCCGATCCAGTCGTCCATGTCGATGCCGTCGCGTTTGGCCATCGCCGCCTTGATCTTGCCCGGATCGCTGTCCTGGCAGTCAAAGGCGAAATAGATGTACGTGCGGTCATAGATCATCAAGACGGCGGTTTTCTCCGATGTCGGCTTGCCGTAATCGGGCTTGAAGGTGAGGAAATTATCGAAGCGGGTGGCATTCTGCCAGACCGCGTCATCCAGCCTGCCGTCGATGACCGGCGGCGTCTCGGTGCGATGGATCGGGACGGGCGCTGCCGGGCCGGCGGGATTCGCTACGGCCTTCGCCGCCGGCAGGGCCAGGGCGCACAGCAGAATCAATCCGATCCAGCTGGCAACGATCCGTTCTTTGTTCGCTTTCATTCTTTCCTCCGGCAAGGCCAGGCCTTGCTTCCAGGTAACTAAACGAAGGCGAGCGCGAAAAAGTTGCAGGGAAAAAACGGGGATGCATGCGACCCGGCAGGCGGCGGACGGCAGACAGAGGGAAACAGGCGCTAGAACAGCCTTTTCTGCGGCGGGGGAAGTTTTTTCCCGAAATAGCGGAAGGCCTTCTCGCTGGCCAGGCGGCCGCGCGAGGTGATTTGCAGGAATCCCTCCTGGATCAGGTAGGGCTCGTAGATGTCCTCGATGGTGTTGCGCTCCTCCTGCACCGACGTGGCCAGCGTCGTGATGCCCACCGGGCCGCCGGCGAACTTGTCGATGATGGCCAGCAGGATCTTGCGGTCGACCTCGTCGAAGCCGGCCGCGTCGACCTCCAGCGCCGTGAAGGCGCTCTCGGCCGCGGCCAGGTCGACGCCGGCCTTGCCCTGGGCCTGGGCGAAGTCGCGCAGGCGGCGCAGCAGGCGGTTGGCGATGCGCGGCGTGCCGCGCGACCTCGAGGCCACGGCGCGGGCGGCGTCCTCGCCGATGCGCAGCCCCAGGATGGCGGCGCTGCGGTGGATGATCTCCAGCAATTCGCCGGGCTGGTAGAAATCGAGGTGGCAGGTGATGCCGAAACGGTTGCGCAGCGGATTGGAGAGCAGCCCGGCGCGGGTGGTGGCGCCGACCAGTGTGAAGGGCTGGATGTGCAGCGAGACGGTCTTGGCGCCGGGTCCCTGGCCGATCACCACGTCGATCTGGAAATCCTCCATGGCCTTGTAGAGGATCTCCTCCAGGGCGGTGCGCAGGCGGTGTATCTCGTCGATAAACAGGACCTCGTGCTCCTCCATGTCGGTCAGGATGGCGATCAGGTCGCCCTTCTTCTCCAGGACCGGACCCGACGTGCACTTGATGCCCACCCCCATCTCGGCGGCCACGATGTGGGCCAGGGTGGTCTTGCCCAGGCCGGGCGGGCCGTCCAGCAGCACGTGGTCGAGGGCCTCGCCGCGCTGGCGCGCCCCCTTGATGTAGGTCTTCAGGTTGGCGACCTTCTGCTTCTGGCCGGTGAACTCGCGCAACCGCGCCGGGCGCAGGCTCTGTTCCGGCGCCGTGTCGTCGCTGCGCTCGACCGGGTTGGTGACGTTTTCCGCGTTCATGGCTTGGCCTTCTTCAAGGCGATCTTGAAAAGCCCCTCGAAGTCATCGCGGCCGGGGTTCTCCCTCAGGACACGGTGGACGACCTCGCGCGCCCCCTTGGGGGCATAGCCGAGGTTGACCAGGCCGGAGACCAGGTCGCCGCTGAGGCGGGTTGCCGTTTCCGTCATTGCCGGCTCGGCCTGCAGCTTGCCGCTCAGCTCCAGGATGATGCGCTGGGCCGTTTTTTTGCCGATGCCGGGGATGGCGCTGATGCGCGCCACGTCGGCGGCGGCAATGACCAGCCGCCACTCGTCCGGGGCGATGGCCGCGACGCAGGCCATGGCGGTCTTGCCGCCGATGCCCGAGACCGCCACGAATTTTTCGAACAGGGCCTTCTCCTCGGGATCCAGAAAACCGTAGAGCACGATGTCCTCGTCCTTGACCTTGAGCACGGCGTGCAGCAGGACCTCCTGCCCCGTTTTCAGCCGCGCAAAGCTGGAAACGGGAACGGCCAGCTGCAGGATGACGCCGGAGCCGGTTTCGACGGCGACGCGTCCGGGGCTGAGCTGGAAGACCGTCCCGCGCACGGCAGTGATCATCGGGCGTTCACCCCGTGGCAGTACGCCACGGCCAGGGCGTCGCTCTCATCGAGCCCCGGATTGCGGCCCTGGATGCCCAGGACCATGGCGGCCATCTTCGCCACCTGCTCCTTGTCGGCGCTGCCGTATCCGGTCAAGGCGAGCTTGACCTGGCGCGGCGCATACAGGCCGAGCGGCAGGCCGTGCTGCAGCAGGGCGGCCATGGCCACCCCGCGCACCGTGGAGAGCAGCGCCATGGAGCGGATGTTCTTGCCGAGGAAGCCCTCTTCCATCGCCGCCTGCTGCACCGGGAAGGCGGCGAGCACCCGGTCCAGCCGCTCAAGCAGCTCGCGCATGCGCTCGATGAAATCCCGGCTTTTCAGGTGGATGGTCTCGGAATGGACGTAGGAAAATCTCCGCTTCTCCTTGTTGACGATGCCGATGCCAAAGCGCAGCGAACCGGGATCCAGGCCCAGGATCAGCATCATTCCCTGTTGAACTTCTCGATTTCCTCGTCGGCGATGTCGAAGTTGGCCCAGACGTTCTGGACGTCGTCCAGTTCCTCGAGCTTGTCATAGAGCTTGAGCATCTGCTCGGCATGCTTGCCCTCGAGCTTGACGAAGGTGGAAGGGACCTTGGCGATCTCGGCCGACTCGACGGGGATCTTCTTCGCCTTCAGGGCCTCGTGCACCTTGTCGAAGTCCTCGGTGGCGGTGGTGATCTCGAAGGCGGCCCCCTGCTTCGCCATGTCCTCGGCGCCGTTCTCGACGATGATCTCCATCAGTTCGTCCTCGCCGATGGCCGACTGCGGCACGAGGATCACACCCTTGCGCGTGAACATCCAGGAAACGCAGCCCGTCTCGCCCAGGTTGCCGTTGTACTTGCTGAAGACATGGCGCACTTCGGAGACGGTGCGGTTCTTGTTGTCGGTCATGACGTCGGCCAGGATGGCCACGCCGCCGGGGCCATAGCCCTCGTAGGAGAATTCCTCGTAGTTGACCCCTTCCAGCTCGCCGGTGCCGCGCTGGATGGCCTTCTTGATGTTGTCGCTGGGCATGTTGGCGGCGCGCGCCCCGTCGATGGCGTGGCGCAGCCGCGAGTTGGAGTTCGGATCGCCGCCGCCGGAGCGGGCGGCGATGGTCAGCTCGCGGATGAAGCGGGTGAACATTTTGCCGCGCTTGGCGTCGGTGGCCGCCTTTTTATGCTTGATCGAGCTCCATTTTGAATGTCCGGACATGGTTATCTCCTTAGTTTTATTTTTTTCCCTTCCTGAGCCAGTGAGGTCCTTGGGAATTTTTCCCGGGCCTGCCGCAGCATCTCGCCCAGCAGGGAATCGGAATATCCTGGATCAAAATGAAACAGGAACAGCCGCTTGGCCCCGCAGGTCGCGGCATTGCGCGCAGCCATGGCCACGGTGCTGTGGCCGTATCCCCGCCGTGGACTGGTGGGCCGCAAGGCCACCGTCCCCCGTGTGGGACTGGCGGGCTGTGAAGCCGCCGTCCCCCCTGTGGGACTGGCGGGCTGTGAAGCCGCCGTCCCCCCTGTGGGACCGGCGCCGCCGGAATAGTCCTCCTCGAAGTACTGGGAATCGTGAACCAGCAGGTCGGCCCCGGCGACGAAATCACGGATGTCGGCGGCGAAGCCTTCAGGGCTTTCGACATCGGTGGCATAGACAACGCGTTTTCCCCCCTGGCCGACGCGGTAGATGAGCACGCCCAAGCGCGGGTGCGAATCGTGCTGGAAATGGGCGACCTCGATTCCGTTTCCCAGGGAAACCACCCCGCGCGCGACGGTCAGGGGCTCAAAACCCAGGCGGGCCTTGATCCCCTTCAGGGTGATCGGCGAATAAGGCGGCAGGAACAGCGCTTGCAGCGCCTTCTGCGAATCGGTCCCGGCGATCTCGGGAAAATGGAGGACGATCTCCGCCTGCGGATCGAACATGGGGGCGAAGAACGGCAGGCCCATGATATGGTCGCTGTGCAGGTGGGTCAGGAAGATATGGATCGTTTGCCCGCGAGTGCGCCGGCCGTTCAGATAGCGGCCGGCCTGGATGATGCCGGTGCCGGCGTCGAGGATGACGGGTTGGCCGGCGATCTCCAGGAGCAACGACGCGGTGTTGCCGCCATAGCGCCGGGTCTCCGTTCCCGGCACCGGATAGCTGCCGCGCACGCCGAAGAAGGTCAGGGAGAATTCGCTTTTCATAACCCGAGGTTCTCCAGTACCCTGTAGACGCAAAAATCACCGCACATCGAACAGGCAGCGGTGCGGGTCGACCGCCGTTCCCTGACGCGCTTGAACTTCTCCGGGTCGAGGCTCAGCTTTTCCTGGGCGGACCAGTCGAGGCGGCGGCGCGCCGCGGCCATGCGCCGGTCCCAATCCAGGGCGCCGGGGAGACCCTTGGCGATGTCGGCGACATGGGCGGCGATACGCGAGGCCATGATGCCTTCGCGCACGTCTCCCTCCGCGGGCAGCCCGAGGTGCTCGGCCGGAGTGACATAGCACAGGAAGTCGGCCCCGGCGGCGCCGGCGACCGCGCTGCCGATGGCGGCGGTGATGTGGTCGTAACCAGGGGCCACGTCGGTGACCACCGGGCCCAGGACGTAGAACGGAGCGCCGGCGCAGACCTCCTTCTGCAGGCGGATGTTCATCTCGACCTGCGGCAGGGGAAGGTGCCCCGGCCCCTCGACCATGACCTGGACACCGGCCTGGCGCGAGCGCTGCACCAGTTCGCCCAGGGTCAGCAGTTCTTCCAGCTGGGCCCAGTCGCTGCCGTCGGCCAGGGCGCCCGGGCGCAGCCCGTCACCCAGCGAGAGAGTGACGTCGTATTCACGGGCCAGCGCCAGCAATTCGTCGAAGTGCTCGAAAAACGGGTTTTCCCTTTTGTTGTGCAGCATCCAGGCAGTGAGCATCGAGCCGCCGCGCGAGACGATCCCCGCGACACGCGGCCTTTTTCTCAGCTTGTCGATGGCTTTCAGGGTGAGCCCGGCGTGGACGGTCATGAAGTCGACCCCGTCTTCGGCCTGGCGGCGCACGTAGGCGAGCATATCGGCGGCGGTCAGGGAGACAAAGGGCACGCCCCGAAGCGGGGCGTCGACCATCATCTCGTAGACCGGCACATTGCCGAAGGGAATGGTGGCCTGCGCCAGCAGGGCGCGGCGGATGGCGGTGATGTCGCCGCCGGTGCTCAGGTCCATGACCGCGTCGCAGCCGCAGTCCAGGACCGTCGCCATTTTCCGCGTCTCGTCCTCCAGATTGGGATAATCAGCCGAGGTGCCGATGTTGGCGTTGATCTTGGTCTTCAACCCCTTGCCGATGCCGATGGGACGCAGGTTCCTGTGGTTGCGGTTGGCGGGGATGACGACCTGCCCGGCGGCGACGGCGGCGGCCAGTCCGCTGCCAGCGATATCCTCGTTGGCAGCCACCGCCTTGATCTCGGCGGTGATCCTTCCCTCGCGGGCGTGTTCGAGCTGCGTCATCGTTCCTCGCGGTCCATAGTATCTTATTTTCATGCGCAAATCAATAGAATTCACCTCGCCGCCAGCGGGCGTTGTGCTATAATCCGGGCAACCAACACGATGGGAAAGCCCATACAGAAGCTCGAGGCGTCGGCCGGATCGGGGAAGACCTACCGCCTGGCCCTGGAGTACCTCGGCCGAGTGCTGCTGGCCTTTGCCGGCCAGGGCGGGAAAACGATCGATCCCAAGAAGCAGCGTGAGCTCCTGGGTTCGGTCCTGGCCATCACCTTCACCGTCAAGGCGGCCCAGGAGATGAAGCGCCGCATCCTGAAGCAGCTGAAAACCTTCGCCCTCAGCCACGGCGGGCAGGAGCTGGTTGAGGAGGACCGGGAGTTTCTCGGCCTTCTGGCCAGGGCGACCCGGATAAGCGAAGAAAGGATCATCCAACTCGCCGGCGAATTGATCACTCTGGTTCTGGCCAGCTACGACGACTTCAACGTCAAGACCATCGATTCGCTGATGAGCGCCATGGTCAGGGTCATCGCTCCCGACATCGACCTGCCCGCCGACTACGAGATCGCCGTCGACGCCGGCGAGGAGCTGCAGGCACGGGGCCTGGTCTTGATGGCCGGACTGGCCGACGACGAGCGAGCCTGGGAACGGCTGGAGCCGTTCCTGCGGGAATTCAGGCGCCTGGGCGCCGCCAGGGGCTGGAAGACCGATGTCGCCGTCGTGGAAAGGATCATCGACCTGTTCCGCAAGACGCTGAAGCAGGGGGAGGCGGGTGCAGAAACTTCTGCCAACGAGCTGCGGGCGCGGATGGCGGCGAGCTGGAAACGGTTTCAGGGCGCGCTGCGCCCCTTGCACGGAGTGATGAGCGACGAACCGCTGGAGAATGGGAAAAACAAATACGTGAGCGGGACCTGGGCGCGGCATGGCCTGCAGCAGGGAATGCGGGCAGCCCTCGGGGAAGGAGCCGGTTTCCCCGGTTTGGATGCGCTCATCGCAAGCTCCTTTTTCCGCCAGCGGGACCCGGCGGGCTTGCTGGTCAAAAAAACTCCCGACGACTATCGCCGGCGCTTCGTTTCGGCTTATCGGCCGGCGCAGGAGGCGTTGCAGGATGCGGCCATCGCATTCAGCGCCTTCAAAACCGTTGCCTACCAGGAATACCTGGGTGAGTTCACGGCCGCTTGGAACGAAGGCAAGGAGATGCTGTTCGTGGAGGAATTCAGCCAAACCCTGGCCAGGCTCTTCGACGCCTGGCAGGAGGAAGCGTTTCCTTACCTCTATCTGAAAATGTCGGACCGCTTCAACAATTTTCTCTTCGACGAATTTCAAGACACCTCCACGCTGCAATTCAAGGCTCTGGCCCCTCTCATCGATGAAGTGCTGTCCCGGGAGAGGAAGGCATCGCTGTTCATCGTCGGCGACCGCAAGCAGGCCATCTACCGCTGGCGCGGGGGCAACAGCGGATTGATGGAGGAGAGTTGCCTCCGGGAGCATGTCCCGGCCATCAGCCACGTGGAAAAAGGGGGGTTCTCGCATACCCTGGACAAGAACTGGCGCAGCCGCAGGGAAATCGTCGACTTCAACAACCGCTTCTGGGCCCCGGAAGCCGTTGCGGGGATCGCGGCGGAGCCCGCCCTGCAGGCCGCCATCCGGGCCAATTTTCAGGATTCCCGGCAGGTCCTGCCTTCCGCTGAGGAGAGGGCCGGGGGCTACGTCGAGATTTCCCTGCAGATCGAGGGGCAGGAAGCGGCCGGGGATGAAGAGGAAGGCAGCGCCATGGGCGCTCGGCAGCTGGGGGAGGTCAAGGCGATCATCGACCGTCTGCGCCGACACGGCTTCGCCTACTCCGACATCGCCGTCCTGGTGCGCAAGAACGCCCAGGTCCGCGACATCGTTCGCCGCCTCGGCCGGGAAAAGAACCCCATCCCGACCCTTTCCGACCAATCGCTGATGCTCGATTCCAGTTCTCTGGTCAACGAGATCATCGCGTTTCTCAGGTTCCTCGATTACCCCCCCGACGACCTGAATTTCTTTTCCTTCGTCAACGGCGAGATATTCCGGGTGGCGGCGCAAGCGTCCTTCGGCGAGGAAATGTCGGCCTTCAGCGAGGAACTATTCATCGGAAGCCAGGGGCCTTTCTACAAGCTCTTCCAGGATCACTTCCCGGGGGCCTGGCGGGGCTTGATCGAGCCTTTCTTCCAGTCGGTCGGCTTTCTGCCGCCGTATGACCTTTTTTCCGACATGACCCAGTTGTTCCGCATCTATGAGAATTTTCCCGGCGCCGCGCCGTTCATCATGGCGCTGGGTGACGCCCTGCACGGCGCTGAGCGCGACGAGGGCCACTCCATCGCCGGCTTTCTCCGTGGGTGGGGGAAAATGGAGGCGGACGAGGAAATGCCCTCCGTCACCATCCCGGAGAACACGCCAGGGGTGCGGGTGCTGACCATGCACCAGTCCAAAGGGCTGGAATTCAGGGCCGTCATCGTCCCCCTGGACGACCGCCGGGGAAAAAACACCGACCCGCTCCATTGGAACCGGGAGGGGCTGTTCCACATCGACAAGGATCTCGCCCTGGCCCACCCCCTGCTCAGGGAAAAATACGAGGAGGAGAACATCCGGAGCAGCATCGACCTGCTCAACCTGCTCTATGTCTCTTTCACCCGGGCCAAGGAGGCCCTGTTCGTCCCCGTGGCGGCAAAAAAGGGGCCGGAGTCGCCGCTGGCGGAAAAGGACGGCTTGACCCGGCGCCTGGTCAAGGCGAGCGATGTCGTCGGCCGCCATCCGCTGCTGGCATGGCTTGACGGAAAATCCCAACACCGGTTCTTCCAAGGCGTTCTTGAAAAAAAGGAAAGGCAAGCGGGCGGAATGGTCGCCGCGGCGGCCGTGGACGTCCCTGGGAAAAAAGCACTGACCCGCTCCTGGCAGGAGACATACCTGATCTTCAACAAGGCCGACATCAAGGAGCCGCGGGACCGTGCCGGGGCCGCGCGGGGAGAACGGATACACGACCTTCTCTGCCGCATCGGCGAAGTCCGCGATCCCGGGGAGCTGGACTCCCGGGTGCGGCAGCTGGCAGCGCAAGCTGGCTGGCCGGCGGCAGATACCGCCGGCATCGTTGATTTCCTCTTGCGCGAGGACGTATTCGCCCTCCTCTGCCGCGGCCGGGAAACCCATCGCGAGAAGGAAGTGCTGGACAACTCGGGCCCGCTGCCGAAGCTTCGCCGTTTGGACCGGCTGCAGGTCGGCGCGGGGGAAGTACTGGTCATCGACTTCAAGACCGGCAGTGAAAAAAGTGCCGCGCACATTTCCCAGGTGCGCGAGTACATGGCAGCGATCGCCCCGCTCTACCCGGGCGAGAAATGCCTCGGCTTTCTTGTCTACATCGACCGCAACGAGGTCGAGGAGGTCCGATGCTCGAGCTGATCGGCCTCCACGAGGACCTGGTCGAACGGACCTGCCGCGCCGTAAGCGAATATCGCGATCACAGCGACCTCTCCGCGGTTCACGTGGTGTTTCCCAGCCGCCGCTTCGGTTTCTTCCTGCGCCAGAAACTTGCCCGGGAGATGGGCGGCAACTTTTTCCCCCCGGCCATGTTCCCTGTCGAAGCATTCGTCGAGACGCTGTTCCGCCTCAACTTCCCCGGTTTCCGGATCCTGGATGAATTGGAGGCGGCCCACGCGCTCCATGAAAGCGCGCAGGCCGTTTTTGCCTCGGGCATGTACGGCAGCCGGCGGATCGGCGACTTCTCTTCCTTTTTCCCCTGGGCGCAAAAGGTCCTGGCGGCCCTGGAGGAGATCCAGTCAGAGGGCGGCGAGACCGCGGGGATCGACTGGGAGAGCTACGGCGAATTCACCAAACTCGGTGAATACCACCGGTCTTACAAGGTGTTCATCCAAGGCATCCCGGCGCTGCTCGAGCATCTGCAGCAGAACCTGCACGGAAAGCGCCAGGCCACCCTGGGCATGACGTGGCGCCAGGTCGCCGACCTTGCCGAAAAAGGGGAACTGCAGGTCCAGGCGGCGCGCGCCTGGATCCTCTGCGGGTTCAATGCCGTCAACGCCTGCGAACGCAAGCTGTTCCGTTTCCTTGTGCGCCGCCACGGGGCGCGCCTCATCCTGCGCACCGACCCGAAGGCGCTGGATGATCCCCGCTCCCCTTTTCACCTGCAAGCCGAAACCATCGCCGCCCTGGACCTGGAGCGGCCAAGCGGACTGCCCGCCTCGCGCGCCTGGAACGACCTGGCGGGCCGGGTGACCCTGCACCCATGCGACGGCGTGGAGAGCGAGGCGTTCCATGCCTTCCGCGAATTGCAGAGAGTCTGCCGCGGCCGCAGCGAGGAGGAATTGCGCAAGGTCGCCGTTCTCCTCCCCTCACCGGCCACGCTGATCCCCTTCGTCCAGGGTGCGGTCTCGCGCTTCGACCAGGACCTGTCCCCTGTGCCCTTCAACATCACCCTGGGGTATCCGCTGGAACGGACGCCCATGATGCAGCTGCTCGACTCCATCCTCACGGTCCTGGAGAATGGCGTTGCGGGCGGGATCGCGGCCCGGAATTACCTGCAGCTCGTCCGCCACCCCTACGTGAAGATCTCCGGCGAACAAGGAGGCCTCGAGCCGCTCAAGAGAGGCATCCATATCCTCGAGGACATCATCATTGACCGCAACCTGACCCGCTTCACGATTCACGACCTGGCCGCTGAACTCGCCGGCGAGACCGCGAAGCGTGACCTGGAGGGCGATGCCGGGCTGGCGGCGGCGATCATGGCCCAGGTGGACGCCATGCACGAGCGTTTCATCCCGCTGGGGATCGATGATTTCGCGTCCCTGCTGGCTTTCCTGCGCCGGGCCGTCGCCAGCGTCGGCAGCCGAAGCAACCGCTCGGCCCAACTGTTCCTGAACGAATACGCCGCGGCCGCCCTGGCGGCCCTGGAGGAGCTGCAGGACTTCGCCGCCTCCCGCCAGAATGCGTTTCAGGCTGCCGACTGGGCCGGCATGGCCGCCTTGGTGCGCGCCCATTTCCGCGGCCGCACCATCCGCTTCGAGGGCTCGCCGCTGAAAGGGGTGCAGGTGATGGGGCCGCTGGAATTCCGCGGCCTCTCGTTCGACGAGGTGCTGGTCCTCGACGCCCTGGAGGGCATCCTGCCGGGCACAGCGAAATACGACCCCCTCCTCCCCGCCGACATCCGCGCCATCTTCAAGATACGCGACCACGGCGATTGGGAAACAGTGTACGCCTTCAACTTTTTTTCCTTGCTGGGATCCGCCGGCCGCGTGCATATCTTCTATCCCCGCAACAACGAGGAGGGCCGGGACCGCGAGCGCAGCCGCTTCATCGAGCGCATCGTCTACGAAGTCGAGAAACAAACCGGCAGCGCCCCGCAGCCGGAAACCGCGGCTCTGCACTTTTCCCTGCCGGGCCGGGAGTTGAAAAAAGCAAGGAAAACCCAGGCCGTTCGCGACAAACTGGAGGCGATGGTGCTCTCCCCTTCCTCGCTTGAGGCGTACGTCAGCTGCCCGCTGCAGTTTTATTTCAGCAAGGTCCTCGGCTTGCAGGAACGGGAGGAGCTGGCCGGCGAAAGCGAAGGGAGCTCGATCGGCACCATCGCCCACAAGGCGCTGAACGCCTTTTACGGCAAATACGGTCACGCCGCGGCGCTGGCCGCGGCCGGTGACGAAGCGCCGGATGCTGATCTGGAACGGTTTATCCATGAGGCTTTCCTGGGATATCACTTCGACCCCGCGCATGGGCTGGAGAGGATCCGGGCCTGGACGCTGAAGGAACAGCTCAGCCGGTTCATCCGCATGGACCGCGTCAGGATGGCGGCGGGAGGCATCCGCATCGCATCGCTGGAAGAGTGGCTGAGCGGGGAGTTTTCGATCCCCGGGCGGCAGGTCACGGTCAAATTGCGGGGCCGGCTCGACCGCAGCGAAACCCAGGGGGATCGGCTGCGCGTTATCGACTACAAGACAGGCAGCCTGAAGTTCTCAGCCCACAACATGCTGAAGGTCGATTTCGACGCCGGAGGGCTGGCCAACAAGGACGAAGCAGCCTACCTGCGGTCATTGGACGATTTCCACAAGAAGTACCAGGGCATGCAGCTCTTGCTCTACCTGCTGCTCCTGGCCCAGACCCGGGGCCTGGAGCGGGAAAGGCTGGACGGTGCCTTTGTCATGCTGCGCAGCGAAGATGATTTTTTCAAGCCCCTGTTCCCCTTGAAAGAGAAGCAGGAACTCAGCCCCGGGGAAAAAGCGGGGGCCTTGGAGGCGTTCCGCGGCGATCTCGAAGCCGTCCTCGCCGACCTGTTTTCCAGGGAATACTTCCTGGCCAACCCCGGTGACGAGCATCATTGCTCCTACTGCCCCTTCCGCCTCCCCTGCGGCAACCTCTAGGCCTGGCGTATAAAAAAAAAGGGACGGACCGTTGCGGGTCCGTCCCCTGGTTAGCGAACTATTTTCTAGTTCTTGGCTTTACAGCTGGAAGCTCGCGCTTACCAGCGGTTGCCGCCGAAGCGGTCGCGGTCGCGGTTGCCGCCGCCCTCGGTCTTGGGCTTGGCCTCGTTGACCTTCATGGGCCGGCCTTTCAGTTCCTTGCCATTGAGGGCCTTGATGGCCGCCAGGGCTTCCTCTTTCTCCGGCATCTCAACGAAGCCGAAGCCCCTGGGCTTGTTCGTGAACTTGTCCTTGATGATGGTCGCTGAAGCCACCTGGCCAAATTCCTCAAAAGACTTGCGCAACTCTTCTTCCTGGATTTCCCAGGGCAGGTTACCGACGTAAATGTTCATTCAATCCTCCGATTTGAGTTTTTAATTTGTGAACATTCAGCTTAAAAATTCAATTCGGTAGTCCGAACCCTGGGATCATGGAAATCACGCCTTCAGCGATGACGGGGGGATTTGTCCAAATCTTGCGGGGATCTTCGGCAAACCAACGAATTTTCAAATACTTGAACCATTCACTGTACTCAATCAAGCGCATTATAACCCAGGTCGTCCCGAAATGCAATAGGAAAAATAATTTTTTTTTCAGCGCTCAGGGGACGCGGAAGACCGCGTGCAGCTGCAGCCCCAGGCGGATGTCGGGGATGCCGGCGAGCGAGCAGGCCCTGAAAAAGGCGAAGGCGCGGCGATAGCGATCGCGGTCGTGGCGCTCGGGCTGGAGGACGATCGGCGCGGCGGTGCGCCGGCGCAATTTCTTCAGCAGCGCCAGCTCCAGCGCCGGCGTGACCAGGAGCTTCATTTCGCTGACCTTGGCCCACAGCCGCGGATGGACCTGGAAGGAGGAGACGTCCTTGGGCGAGACGGTCCACCAATCGAACGGCAGGTCCTGGAAGTGCAGGCCGTTGGTCTCGACGGCAGTAACCCAGCGCCGGCGGCGGCAGGCGGCCAGCAGCTCCCCCAGGTCCTGCTCCAGGGGTTCGCCGCCGGTGACCACGACCCGCGCCCGGGGATGGCTGGCTTTCAGCCCGGCCGCGGCGCCGACGATCGCCTCCGCCTTCATGAGGCGGCCACGCGTCCAGGCGCGGCGCGTATCGCAGTAGGGGCAGCGCAGCGCGCAGCCGGCCAGGCGGATGAAAATCGCGGACGTGCCGCTGTGCACCCCCTCGCCCTGGGCCGACCAGAAGACCTCACTGACCTTCAGCATAGGCCGCGCCGGCGTCCTCCGATTCCCAGACGATCACCTTGACGACGGGGTATTTTTTCTTGATCTGCCCATAGAAATGGCGGGCCAGGTTCTCCGCCGAAGGGGAAAAATCGTAGGCTTCGTTGAGCACGCGGTGGTCCGGCACCAGGCCGCGCAGGTACTCCTTGATCGGACCGAAGTCGATGGAGATGCCCGCGGCGTCCAATTCGCCCGCCCGCAGGTGCACCTCCAGCTCGAACGTGTGACCGTGCATCCTCTCGCACTTGCCCGTGTAGTTCTCGAGGAAATGGGCCGAGGAGAATTTTTGCCTGACCACCAGCTCCCAGCTCATGCCTTTCCCTCCCGGCGCAGCCGCTCCAGCAGCGGATCCACCCGCCCCAGATCCGCGAAGGCCCGGGCCCGGACGTCGCAGGCGGGGCAGCGGTTGCAAGGAACCTCACTGCCGCGGTAGCAGGAGACGGAATGCGCATAGTCGGCGCCCAGCCCGAACCCGAGGGCGATGATCTCCTTCTTGCTCAACCTGGACAGGGGCGCATGGACGCGGAATCGTTTCCCGCCTTTTTGAGCCGAGGTGCCCGCGTTGATCGCCGCCGCCATCTTCCTGGCGAAAGCCGGAGTCGTGTCGGGATAGTCGGGGATGTCGACGGAGTTGAAACCGGTGACCAGGCGGCGGCAGCCGCGCGATTCGGCGTAAGCGGCGGCGATGGCCAGGAAGACGCCGTTGCGGAACGGGACATAGGTCGAGGGCGGGCCGGGCTCGCGGCGCGATTCGGCCAGCGAGGCGGCGATGGGGCGGCCGTCGTCGAGCAGCGCCGACGTCAGCAGGCCTGGGAGCGGCAGCTCGGCGACGTCGCACTCGACGCCCAGTCCGGCGGCGATCTTCCGCGCCATCGCCACCTCGACGCGGTGCCGCTGGCCATAAGCGAAGACGAGCGCGCGTACCGGAGCGAACCTCTTCAACGCCCAGTGCAGGGCCGTGGTCGAGTCGACTCCTCCCGAGAAAAGCACTACCGCGCTTTCTTTCATGGATTCATTTTACCGCAAATCCGGGGATAAGCAAAACCGGCGAGACGGAAAGACCCCCGGGGGCAAGAAGTCGGGAACGCCAAATGGCGGTTCCTACTGTTCGCTGCGGGATAACGGCAGGAAGCTGCGGGCGAAGACCAGGGTGCCGGCCAGGGAGAGGGCGCCGCCGAGGGCGATGGCCAGGCGCACGCCGACGACGCTGGCCAGCGTGCCGAGCAAAAAGCTGCCGATGGACGTTGCGCCCATGAAGGCCATGGTATAGATGCTCATCACCCGCGCCCGCTTGTCGTCGCTCACCCGCTGCTGGATGTAGGTGTTGGCCGAGGCCATCTGCACCATCATGCCCAGGCCGCCGAGGAACATCAGGGGCAGGGCCAGCCAGAATGACCCGGCCATGGCCAGGCCGACCAGGACGATGCCGAAAAGCAGCGCCCCCCCCGCCATGATGGCCTCCAGGCCGTGGACCCTGCGCCGCGAGGCCAGGATCAGCGCTCCCAGCAAGGCGCCGCATCCGGCCGCGCCCAGCAAAAAACCCATGCTGTGCGGCCCGCCGTCGAGCCCGCGGCGCACGAACACCGGCATCAGCGTGAGGTACGAGACGCCGACCAGGCTGATCCAGGCGATGTGGGCGATGATCAGCCGGATCGGCCGCGTGCTGAAGGTGTAGGCGAATCCCTCGCGCAGCTCCGGCCAGAAGCCCGGGCCCCTTCTTCTCCTCTCCCTGGGAGCGAACCTCATGGCCAGCAGGGCGAAGATCACCGCCAGATAACTGAAGCCGTTGATCAGGAAGCAGACACCTTCCCCGGCCAAGCCGATCAGGATGCCCGCCAGCGGCGGCCCGATCAGGCGGGCACCGTTGAACATGGCGGAGTTCATGGCGATGGCGTTGCCCAGGTCCTCCTTCTTCTCCACCACCTGCACGACCATGGAATGGCGGGCCGGTGCGTCCAGGGCGTTGGCCATGCCCAGAAAAATGGCCAGCGGCAGCAGTTGCCACGGTGCGATGGCCTTGCTGAACATCAGCAGGGCCAGGACGAAGGCCTGGACCATGGCCAGGACCTGGGCCACCAGCATGATGCGCATGCGGTCCCAGCGGTCGGCCAGCACGCCCGCCAGGGGCGACATGAAGATCACCGGAACCTGGGCGAAAAAAGCGACCACGCCGAGGTAGAATGACGAACCGGTCAGGCGGAAAACCAGCCAGCCCATGGCCACCTGCTGCATCCAGGAGCCGGTCAGCGAGACGCCCTGGCCGCCGAAATACAGGCGGTAATTGCGGTAGCGGAAGGCGCGCAGGGCCGTTTTCAGCCCGGCAAAACGCGCTTCGGGTCGGAATCCGCTCCTCACGGTTCACCCTACCCGCAGGTGCTCGACCAGGATCTTCAGGCCGATGGCCACCAGGATCAGTCCGCCCAGGGCCACGGCCTTCCCTGCCAGCCGCTCGCCGAAACGGCGGCCGGCAAGGGCGGCGAGCAGCGAAAGGACGAAGGTTACCGCGCCGATGAGCAGCACGGGCAGGATGATGTCGACGGCAAGCGCCGAGAAGCTCAGGCCCACGGCCAAAGCGTCGATGCTGGTGGCCACGGCCAGGGCCAGCATTGTCGCCGGGCGCAGGCGCTGGCCGCCCAGGCGGCACTCCGGTCCCCGCCGCGACTCAAGGACCATCCTGCCGCCGATGAAGACCAGAAGCACGAAGGCGAGCCAGTGGTCGAAGCGGGAAATGAGGGTCTTGAAGCCCAGGCCGGCCAGCCAGCCGGCCAGCGGCATCAGCGCCTGGAAGACGCCGAAGAGAAGGGCTAGGACCAAGGCCTGGCGCCGGTCGACCGTGGGGGCGGCGCAGCTGCTGGCCAGAGAGACGGCCACCGCGTCCATGGAGAGGCCCAGGGCGACGAGCAGCAGGGTCGCTAGGTCCATTTCGGCAGCGCCGGGTCGATCGCAAGCAGTGAGCACATGGGAGGGCACACAGTAGCAGAGCCCCCCCCCGTTGTCAATCGGCGGCCGGCGACCCGTAGGGCGCCGTCCCCGAGAGAATCTCAATCAGATGAATCATGATTCCCGAGCGGGATCAGCGGGGGAGGACCTCGACGAGGACCTGCCTGGAGAGTGAGCGGTACGAAGCCCGCAGCATGATGCGCCCGGCATGGCGGACCAGGCAGACATCGTAGTGAAAATTGCGGAACGGGAAGTCGTAGTTCATCTGGGTCTGGAACTGCCAGTTCTTGCCCAGGGATACGGCGCAATCCAGGTAGCTGCTGGTGAAGCGGCCCATTTTGCTGTCAAAGGAGACGGAGGCCCATCCCTGGACGCGCTGGCCGCGATCCTTCAGCCGCAGCACCGTTGACCAGTCCTGGGAGGTCGTGCCCTGGATCAGCCAGGCCTCGGTCCGGCGCCGGGTATTGTAATTGTACAGGAAATCGAGATCGGCGAAGGTGGAGAGGCTCTGGGTGCAGCGCAGCACGCAGCCCAGGGACGTATACTGGTTGGAGCGCTCCGGCTCCAGGAACTGTTCGGCGGCCATGGAGAAGGTGAGCGCCGGCCCCCGCCCGAGACGGATCGTCTCGTTCTGCAGGCTGAGGGCGATGTTCGCCTGGCTCTGGTCGTCGCGCCTGCCGGCCAGGGTCAGCTGGTTGAGCGAGAAGCTCGAGGCGAAGTTCACCCTCAGCAGCCCGTGGTAAAGGCGGAACGGCGTCGCGTTCAGGGTAACGCGCGGCGTGCCCTGGCTCTGGTTCTGGAGCAGGTCGCGGTGGAACGAGTAATCGGCGGCCAGCTGGAACAGGCGGTGGGTGTAGGCCAGCGATACGTTCGACTGGCTTTGCCTGGCGTAAGCCCCCTCGCCGAAGAGCAGGCGCGAAAAAGAATGCTGCAGGGAGAAGGCGACATTCTTCAGCGCCTGGTTGCGCAGGGAGAGGGTGCCGCGGTACTGCTTCTCTTTCTCGTAGCCCAGGTCCAGAGAGACGGCGCCCAGGATTTTTTGCTGCAGCTGCGAACCCAGGTGCAGCCACAGCTCCTCGCGCCTGGCAGCGGTGCGCCTGAACTCGGCAGCCACCTCGCTGCTCCAGCCGGGCGTCCACTGGGACTTGAGGGCCAAACGGGCCTGAAACAGGTTGTCGGTCAGGAAGCTGAAGCCCAGGTTCGCCTCGTGGTTGCGGGTCAGGCTGAGCGAATTGAGCGAACTGAAGTCCACGCGCAGGGCCGAGCCGGACTCGATCTGCTGGAAGAGGTCGTACTTGACGTCCAGCACGTTGGCCGACCTGGCCGTTCCGTTTGCCAGCGGCTTCTCCAGCAAAAAATGGCTGTTGAGCACCAACCCCTGCGAGGCATAGAACCAAAGCCGGTCAAGCCAGGCTCCCTGCAGGCGGGAGGTGTCCATCCCCCGGTCCAGGTTCAGCTTCTTGAAGGAGAGCGACTGGACGCCCTCGATGAACGCGGTGGTCTGGTAGCCATAGACCCCGTAGCGCGTGGAGATGACGATGCGCTGGCTGAGGAAATAGACGAGGGATTTTTTCAGCGCCTCAAGATCCCACGCCGCGAAGCGCTTGCCCGCGACCGGCGAAGCGGATGGGGCGGAGGCGCCGCCGGCAGCGGGAGCGCCGGGCCGTTTTCCCGGCAGAGTCCAGGCGCCGATGTTCTCCGCGAACGTCATGAGCCTCAGGTCCAGGGTCTCCAGGTCGATGGTCAGCGTGTCGGCCTCGACCGCCCGCTGGCCCGCTTCGACCCGGCAGTCCCCGCTGACCAGGGCCCTGCGGCCGGCCATGTCGACTTCCACCCGGCCGGCGCGGATGGTCCATTCCCGGCTCTTGAGCTGGATGCCGCCCTGGCCGAAAATATGGTTGTGGTCATAGCTGTAGAGCAGGTAGTCGCCCCGGATCTCCAGCAGCTCCTTGGCCGGCAGGCCCAGGGTCCAGGCAGCGGCCAACAGGGCCAGCAGCGGCCGTTTCATGGAAAGCGCAAGCGGAAGATCTTGCCGGTCCGGTCGCCGCACCAGAATATCCCGGCGGCGAAGGCCAGGCCCGCTGCCGTTCGCGTCGGCGCCTGGTAGGTGCCTTCCACGGCGCCGCTCTCGCTCAAGCGGAAGATCTTTGTCTGCGTGGCATCGATGATCCACAGGCTCGTGCCGTCGTGGCAGATGCCGTCGCCGCCGAAGCCGGGCTGCGGGAGCGTGCGCTCGACGGCCCCGGTCTCCGGGTCCACGACCAGGATGGAGTTCGACAGGCGGTCCTGGACATACAGGCGCCCCGCGTGGTGGTCTATGGGGCCGAAGCTGCCGCGCAGCAGGCGGAGCAGGCGGATTTGGGCGCCGTTGATGATGTTGATCAGCACCAGCTGCGGCGTACCCTGGACGCTCAGCCAGAGGTCTTTCCCGTCATAGGCGACCCCGGCGGCCGGCAGCGGAGCCGCGAGCTCGCGGATCAGCGCCCCGGTATTCTGGTTCAGGGCCAGAACCCGCGACAGGGAATCGACGGCCCAGAGGGCGTCGCCGCTGAAGGTGAGGTCGACCGGCGCGATCCCGGTCTGCAGGGTGGAGAGGATCTCGTACGCCCGCGTCTCGGCCGCGGGATCGTAGGGATTGTCGAAGAGCCGGTCGCTGCAGGCGGCCAGGCCGACCAGGCTAAAAACGGCAAGTAACGCCGGCGCCGAACGCATGGCTTTCACGGTGGCAGAAGGGATGCAGGGCCAGCGACTTGGCGCGGCCGTACTTTTTCTTGGCATGCACGAAGATATCGATCAGGTTCAGCACCCAGACGCCGGCGGCGGCCAGGATGGCGGCATTGCGCCGCCGGTCGTAGCGCTCGGTTTCACTTCGCCAGCGGACAGCGTCAGCGGGGGTGGCCGCGCCGCGGTAGTTCCAGTAGGCGTCGCCGCCCTTGCCGATGTTGACGGCGACGAGCGCCAGGCAGGCCACCTCGGCCGCGGCAAAGAGCGCCGCTTTCAGGTACTGCTTCTCGGCCAGCTGCCCCAGGCCGGGAAACAGCAGCGACCTCTCCAGCGCCCGGCGCAGCCGCGGGTCCTCGGGCGGCTTGTCGCCGCTGCCCTCGCCGCGCAGGGACCGCCCCAGAAACAGCGCCAGCAGAAGGAGGAGCGCCGCGTGCCTACGCAATCTTGCCCTCGCAGAGGTTCTCGTTGACCACGCGCTCGACGCGCACGTGCAGCTTGCGCTTCTTGAAGCCGCGCAGGGGCGGCACGCGCACCGAGAGGAAATTGCGCGTCACCACCAGGGCATAATGGGGGTTCTCCTCGATGAGGATTCCGGAAAAAATCTTGCCGCGGCAGCGGTCGCGGTAGGCCAGTTTCATCTGGCTGCCCAGATCCTTCAGCTCGGCGGCGCGGGCGCGCAGCACCGGTGGCGGCAGCGGCTCGAGCGTGGCGGCCTTGGTCCCGGGCCGCGGCGAGAAGGGGAACACGTGCAGGTAGTTCAGCGGTGCCGCCTGGATGAAGGCGACGGTCTCCTGGAACTGGCGCTCGCTCTCGCCGGGAAAGCCGGCGATGAAGTCGGCCCCCAGGTTGGCCTCAGGGAAATAGTCGCGGAAATGGGAGAGGATCCGCAGGTATTCGGCGCCCCGGCTGCCGCGATTCATGCGGCGGATGACGGCGTCGCTGCCGCTCTGCAGGGAGAAGTGGAAGCTGTCGGCGACCTTGGGCATGGCGGCCAGCTCCTTGATGAAATGGTAGCGGATGAAGCGCGGGTCCAGCGAGCTCAGGCGGATGATCTCCACGCCGCGGACGTGCTGCAGCGCCGCGACCAGGTCGAGCAGGGTCTGGCGCGGGAACAGGTCGTAGCCGTAGGAGGAGAGGTTGATGCCGGTGAGCACCACCTCGCGGTAGCCCAGGCCGGCGTAGCGGCGGGCCTTGGCCAGCACCTCCTTCGGCTCCAGGCTCCGCGCCTTGCCGCGCAGCGCGGGGACGATGCAGAAGGAGCAGCGGAAATTGCAGCCGTCCTGCACCTTGAGGAAGACCCGCGAACGGAAGGCCGAGTGGTAGATCAGGCGGCTGTCGACGGGGAACAGCTCGCAGGCCGTCTCCACCAGGCGCTGTTTTTCGCGGTTGTCAAAAAAAAAATAGCTGCGGTACTTCTGGTCCAGTCCCGCCCGCTCGCGGCTGACGGTGCAGCCGGCGACGAGCCACGGGACGCCGGTATGGCGGTAGGTGCGGCCGATGAAGCGCAGCACGTCCTTCTCGGCCTTCTCGGTGACGCTGCAGGTGTTGAGTATGCCGAAGGTCGCCTCGGCGGCCCGGGTGGTCAGTTCGTAGCCGCGCCCTTCCAGTTCGACGATCCACTCCTGGACCTCGGCCTGGTTGCTGCGGCAGCCGAAGCATTCGACGACGAATTTCATCCCTGTTCCAGCTTCTCCTTCAGCTTGCGGCTCTTGGCCAGGACATTCTGGCGCTGCTCGGCGCGGTAGGCCAGCAGCTTTTCCTTCAGATCGGGGTCGGCAACGGCCAGCAGCTCGGCGGCGAACAGCGCCGCGTTGACGGCGCCGGATTCGCCGATGCCGAAAACGGCTACCGGCACGCCGGCGGGCATCTGCACCATGGCCAGCAGCGAGTCGAGGCCGGAGAGCGGCGAGGCCATGGGTACGCCCAGGACGGGCAGCAGGGTATGACCGGCCACGACGCCCGGCAGGTGGGCGGCGCCGCCGGCGGCGGCGATGATCACCGCCACGCCGCGGCTCTCGAAGCCGCGCACCAGCTCCAGGGTACGCTCGGGAGTGCGGTGGGCCGAGCTGACCTCGACCACAACGCCCAGCCCCAGCGAGCGCAGCAGGGCGATTCCCTTCTCCACGGCCGGGAAGTCGGAGTCGGACCCCAGCAGGAAGGCAACGGCGGCGTTCACTTGCGGCTCCAGCCGATGTCGCGGCGGAAGATCATTTCATCGAAGGTGATGAAGGAGATGCCGTCGTAGACCTTGGCCATGGCCTCCTTCAGGCTCGGGCCGGTGGCGCAGACGTTCAGCACCCGGCCGCCGGCAGTGACCAGGCCATCCGCGGCCAGCTCCGTGCCGGCGTGGAACACCTCCACTCCCAGCGACTTGGCGCGCTCCAGCCCCCGGATGCTGTGCCCGCTGGAGTACTTCTGCGGGTAGCCCTTGGCGGCCAGGACCACGCAGCCGGCGACGCCCTCGTCCCAGTCGGCGGCGACCTCAAAGAGGTTCTCGTCGGCCGCACCCTCCAGGATATCGACCAGGTCGCTCTTCAACCGCATCAGCACGACCTGGGATTCCGGGTCGCCGAAGCGGGCGTTGAACTCCAGGACCTGCGGTCCGTCGCGGGTGATCATCAGTCCGGCGTAGAGCAGCCCCTTGAATTCCTTGTTCTCGAACTTGAGCCCGGCGACCGTCGGCTGGATAATGGACTTCATGATCTGGTTGAACAGCTCCCGGGAGAGCTGCGGCGCCGGGGAAATGGCGCCCATGCCCCCGGTGTTCGGCCCCTTGTCGCCCTCGAGGGCCTTCTTGTAATCCATGGAGGTGGCCAGAGGAAAGATGCGCCGGCCATCGCACACGCACATGAACGACATCTCCTGGCCGCTGAGGAAGTCTTCGACCACGACCCGCTCGCCCGACTTGCCGAACTTGCCCTCGAGCATGATCTCATGGATCGCAGCGACGGCCTCCTCCTTCTTGCGGCAGATGTAGACCCCCTTGCCGGCGGCCAGCCCGTCGGCCTTGACCACCAGGGGGAACTGCGCCCGGGAGAAATGGTCCAGCGCCTCGGCGGCGGAGACGAACACCTTGAACTCGGAGGTGGGGATGTTGTTCTTGCGCATGAACTCCTTGGCGAACGATTTGGAGGTCTCGATCATGGCCGCTTTCTGGGTGGGGCCGAAGATCTTCAGGTTGCGGCTGTTGAACTCATCGACGATGCCCAGCGCCAGCGGCTGCTCGGGTCCGACCACGGTCAGGTCGATCTTCTCCGCCTGGGCGAAGTCGGCCAACTCGATGATGCTGGTGGGCTTGATGTCGATCCGCTCGGCCAGCGGCATCATCCCCGGGTTTCCCGGGGCGGCGAATATGCGGGTGACCCGCTTCGACTGCGAGATTTTCCACACCAGGGCATGCTCGCGGCCGCCGGAACCGATGATCAGTATTTTCATCTTGTCTCCTTGCCTGTGGGGGAATTATAGATAAAAACGCGGCATTGCACAAGGGCCGCCGGGGTCACTCGGTGGCGAAGTAGACGGGATTGGCGGCCAGGAAGGCGTCGTTGAAGACCTCGCGCAGCACCTCGCCGACCAGCCCCCGGGAGAGCGGAAAGCCGGCATAATAGAGCAGGGTCGGGAAGAGATCGGCCAGGCGGGCGTTTTCCAGGAAAAGCCCCTTGTTCAGCGCCGCTTTCTCATACAGCAGGAAGGAACCCGGAGCATCCAGCGGCTTATAGACGTAGACGTCGCGGCGGCCGAGGTAATTGACCAGAATTCGCCGCCACACGGGCATGGGGATGCTCTCATGGAAATTCAGCACCAGCAGCAGTTCGTTGTCGCCCATGGAGCCGATGATCTTGCCGATGACCGAGTCGTAATACTCGTAGTATTTGCTGAGGATCCAGCCGTATTTCTGGCTTTTTTCCGCAGCGATCAAGGTGCCGAAATTTTCGGGGCGGGCATAATGGTAATAGTGGCTGTTGACCGCGGCCAGCCCGCTGAGGCGCACCAGCGAATAGCGGAAGTCCCTGGTTTTCAGCGCCGGGATCTGCTTGCGGACGAAATCGTCGATAAAAAAGGCCTTCTTCAACACGTCCAGCTTGGGGTCGTCGTCATCCAGGATGGCGGAGAAGAACTGGACGAAGGTGTTGTTCTTCTTCAGGTTCTTTGGGGCATAGGGCGGCCAGGCCGGCGGGGCCAGCATGGTGAACGTCCTGGAGCCGCTGGACTCATAGGACTCGCGGATGCGGTCAACGGGCACGGCGCCGGCTTTCTTGTAAAAACGGATGACGCCCAGCCTGGCCGCGTTGCGAAAAAAAACGTACTTCGGGGAGATGTCGAACTCCCGCGGCAGTTCAGCGAACTGGAACTTGGTGGCCGAGCGCAGCGCGGCGCTGGCGGGAAGCTCGCCGCTCAGGAGGGTGTGGAGCAGCGAGAGGTCCATGTTGGGCTTGTGCGTCTTCAGGCGCCCGACGACGCCGTTCTCGCGGATCCAGTTCAGGTTCAGCAGCTTCTGCTCCTGCGAGCCACCGAGCAGCTGGTTCAGCGACAGTCCCTCCATGACCACGATGTTGAGCTGGCGCGGCGGAGCGATCGTCGGCGTCGTGTGCTTCATCTTCGCGGGCGGCGGCGGCTGCCAGCGGGTGAGCAGGACGTAGCCGGCCAGGCAGTCGCTCAGCAGCAAAAGCAGGAAAAGGCCCTGGACCCATTTCTTGCGTTGCGAGCGCACGAAGATGAAAACCATGCCCAGGATGAGCAGCAGCAGGTGCAGGAGCAGGATTTTGATCAGGCGGCCGCGGGCGGCGGCGCTGAAAAACTCATAGTAGTAGTCATAGTTGGCGTAGAAGACGATGGAAACGGCCAGCATGGTGAAGGAGAAGAAAAAAACCGGCGTGGGCGGCGAGAAGAAGCCGATGGGATAGCGGCGCTCGGCGAAAAACTGCACGATGAAAAAGGCCAGGGCGATGAGGATGAAACCCAGCGGCCCGTAGTAGGCCAGCAGGTTGAGGTAGGGGGCCGGCAGGTCCGCGGCGGCGAGCGTCGTCCCGGGGTTCAGCAGCCCGATGAGGCACAGGATGAAGTAGGTGAAGAGGCAGGCCGAGAGGGCGAAGAGGATGATCAGCTTGGCGGAGCGCAGCAAGTTACTTTTCGAAGGCCTGGGAGGTGGTGATGAGCATCAGCGTGGTCTGGCCGATCTTGAACTCGGTCTGGTCGGTGATTTCGGTGATGGAAACCTTGTCGTCGTTGATGAAGGTGCCGTTGGTGCTCCCCAGGTCGCGCAGGAATATCTTCTCGTTGCGCACTTCGATGGCCAGGTGCTTGCGGGAGACTTCCTTGTCGGGGATGATCAGGTCGACCTTGCCGCGGCCGATCAGGACGTAGGGCTTGTTCAGGTGGTAGATGAAGCCGGCGCGGGCGCCCTTGATGACGGCGACCGAGATCTTGCGGTCGTCGGGCAGCTTCAGGTTCTCGTTGATCCACAGCGAGTCCTCGACCTTCTGCTGGATGATCTTGGCCGTGTCCTTCTTGCTCGAGGAGTCCGCCTTGGACTCCATGACTTCGAAGATCGTCTGGCAGCGCGAGCACTTCAACTTGCTCTTGCCCTTGACCTTGTCCTCGGGGATCTCGTACTTGGCCTTGCACTGCGGGCATTCGATAATCATGGCCAGATTATAGCACCATTAAAAAAATTTAGTCAATCGGGATGAATATTTTGTCGCCGATCTGCAATTTCAGTTTTTTCACCGTGCCGCCGGCGACCTCCAGGACATAGCGCGCCGGACGCCCCGACCCGTAGCCCGGGCAGGGGTCGGCGGTGCACGGCGGGACCGACTCCTGCAGGCCGACGACCTGCTTCTCGCTGTTGAGGAAGATCATGTCCAGGGCGACCAGGGTGTTCTTCATCCAGAAGCTGCGCATTTCCTCTTCGCTGAAGACGAACAGCATGCCGTAATCGCTCTTGAGGCAGCGGCGGAACATCAGCCCCCGGGCCTGCTTCTGCGGCGTGTCGGCGATCTCGACCCGAAAGGGCTGGTTCTGGACATAGATCGTGAGAAAGCGCGGCGTGGCACCGAGCATGCCGGTCATGGCCAACAGGGCAGCGATGATCCTGTTCATACCAGGGGGACGAAAATGACGCCGATCCGCTCGTCACTGGCGACGACTCCGTCCTGCTTATGATAGCGGACCAGGCGCTGGCCGTCAACCCCGACCGGTGCCAGGGCGATGCCGCCTTCGGCCAGCTGGCCGAAGAGCCCTGGGGGGAATGCGGCCGGCGCGGCGGTGAGCAGGATGCGGTCGAAAGGGGCATGTTCGGTCCATCCCTCCTGGCCGCGGCCGACCTTGAAGAACACATTGCGGTACCCCAGCTTCTCCTCCAGCAGCACGCGGGCGGCGGCCCCCAGCCCGGGAATCACCTCGACGGTGTAGACGCGGGCGGCGGTCTCGGCCAGGACGGCGGCCTGGTAGCCGGAGCCGGTGCCGATCTCCAGCACCGACTCGCGGCCGCTGAGCTCCAGCGCTTCGGTCATGTAGGCCACGATGAAGGGCTGGGAGATGGTCTGACCGCAACCGATGGGCAGGGGGCCGTCGACATAGCTGCTGTCGCGCAGCCCCTCCTCGACAAAGAGCTCGCGCGGCACCCGGTCCATGGCGCGCAGCACGGCCTCGTCGCGGATGCCGCGCGGCCGCAATTGCCGCTCGACCATCCAGCGGCGCTTTTCGGCGAAGGGATCGGCCATGCTCAGTAGGACTTGGCGAACAGGACCGTATGGGAAGCTTCCTTGCCGCAGACGGAGCACTTTCCCAAGCCGGTCTCGGGGGTGTCCAGGATGACGCGGATGGTCGCCGCCATGTCGGCCTTGACCCTGGCCTCGCAGTCAACGCCGCCGCACCAGCCGCAACGGACAAAGCCGCGGCGGCCGGCCATGATCTCCTGGAGCTCGGCGTAGGACCCGGCATCGCGGGTGTTTTCGTCCCGGAAGGCCTTGGCCTTGTCGTACAAGTCCACCTGGATCTGATCCAGGAGGCGGGGCAGCTCGGCGCGCAGGGTCCCCCAAGGGACAAAGCTCTTCTTGCGGTCGAGGCGGCTGACCAGCACCACCTGCTGCTTGTCGATGTCCTTGGGGCCGATCTCGATGCGCACCGGCACGCCGCGCATCTCCCAGTCGGCGTATTTCCAGCCCGGCGTATAGGCGTCGCGGTCGTCGAGAAAGACCCGAATGCCGGCGGCTTTCAGGTCGCTGAAGATCTTCTGCGCCTGCGGCAGCACCGTTTCCTTCCAGTTGCCGGCCGAGATGGGGACGATGACGGCCTGGATGGGGGCCACGCGCGGCGGCAGGATCAGCCCCGAGTCGTCGCCGTGGGTCATGACCAGGGCGCCGACGAGGCGCGTGGTCGAGCCCCACGAGGTCTGCCAGGCGTATTCCAGCTTCTGCTCCTTGCTCTCGTAGCGGATGTTGAAGGCCTTGGCGAAGTTCTGGCCCAGGTTGTGCGAGGTGCCGGCCTGCAGGGCCTTGCCGTCGGGCATGAGCATCTCGATGGCGTAGGTGCGCACGGCGCCGGCGAACTTCTCGCTGTCGCTCTTGCGGCCGGTGACCACCGGGATGGCCAGATACTCCTCGGCCAGCTTGCGGTAGGTGCCCAGCATGCGCAATGTCTCTTCCTCGGCTTCCTCGGCGGTGGCGTGCACGGTGTGCCCCTCCTGCCACAGGAATTCGGTGGTGCGCAGGAAGAGGCGCGTGACCTTCTCCCAGCGCACGACGTTGGCCCACTGGTTGTACAGCAGGGGCAGGTCACGCCACGACTTCACCCACTTGGCGTACATCGAGCAGATGATCGCTTCGGAAGTCGGGCGCACCGCCAGCCTCTCCTCGAGTACTTCGCCGCCGCCGCTGGTGACCCAGGCGACCTCGGGGGCGAAGCCCTTGACATGCTCGGCCTCCTTTTTCAGGAAGGACTCGGGGATGAACAGGGGGAAATAGGCGTTGCGGTGGCCGCTCTCCTTGAACATGCGGTCCAACGGATCGCGCAGCAGCTCCCATATTTCATAGCCGTAGGGGCGGATGACCATCATGCCTTTCATCGGCGAATAGTCGGCCAGCTCGGCCTTGCGCACCACGTCGACGTACCAGGCGGAGAAATCGACGGATTTCTTCGTGATCTCCTTCACAAAATCGTTGTCAGCGGCCATTTTTCTCCTTGTCGGGCCCCATTATAGATTATTAACGCACGCCTGGCAAGGCGGGTTGGGCGCGACGAGCGCGACCGGCAAGGATCGCACTCGGTTTACGGTGTACGGTCGACGGTGGACGGCAAAGCCATTATGGAACCAGTAACTGCCGTTTCTTTCACTTGCCGTGAACCGTCTACCGTAAACCGATCTCCCTGCCTTATTATTCCTTCTTGAACACCAGCCAG
>JALOLC010000073.1 GCA_025456175.1 Acidobacteriota bacterium
GGCATCGCCGCCGCCCATTTCTGCCTGCAGGCCGCGGAGCTGGGCCTGGGCACGTGCATGCTGGGCTGGTTCGACGAAAAGAGGATCCAGCGCCTGCTGCGCGTTCCGGCCGGGAAGCGGATCGGCCTGCTGATCACCCTGGGCTACGCCGTGGAGGGCTCCCCGCTGCGGGACAAGGCACGCAAGGACGCCGGCCTGATGAGCGGTTTCAATTCCTATTGATCGCGCTTCCCAATCAAAATGGAGAAGCAAACATGGAACTGATCGGAAAGGCGGCCATTCATCCGCTGCTGTTCTCTTCGGGCAAGGTCTGCGGCTGCGAGGAGAAAGAGTGTCGGATCTTGCAATATGACAAATTACCGTCCAAAATAATGTGCAAATGAAAGACCTGTCGCCAAGTTGTCTTGTCGCCAGCATCGTCACCAAGCTCGATGCATATGCCTGACAGCCGGTTCCAGCGGCCGGCGTTGCGCCCGGCCGTTATTCGATGAGACGCTTCCTCATATCATTGGCCAGCAGCACATCGCCGACTTCCCTGGCCGCTTTCTTCAGGAAGAGGCGCTTCAAGCACTTCCGCGAGCTGATCGCCGGGATCGATGAACAGCCGATTACGATCCTTGACATCGGCGGCTGGCAGGAGTTTTGGGAGGTTATGGGATTTGCGGAAACCCCGCACCAGGTCATCCTGTTGAACCGGTACGCGGTGACGACCCGGCATCAAAGCATTTCCTCCGTCGTTGGCGATGCGCGGGATCTTCGGGCGTTTGCCGACAACTCCATCGACGTGGTCTTCTCCAACTCGGTGATCGAGCATTTGGGTACATTCGAAGACCAACGGCGAATGGCCAGCGAGGTGCGCCGGGTCGGAAGGCGATATTTCATCCAGACACCGAGCTTCTTTTTCCCGCTGGAGCCTCATTTTCTTTTTCCCTTCTTCCATTGGCTGCCCATACGGTTCAGAATATTCCTGATCAGGAAGTTTTCCTTGGGATTCGTCGCCAAGAAGCCGTCGCGCGAAGATGCGCTGCGCACGGTCAGCGAATACCGGCTGCTGACGAAGTCCGAAATGAAGATCCTCTTCCCGGAAGCAACGATCCTTTTGGAAAAGATAGTCGGGTTCACCAAATCATACATCGCGATAAAGAAATGAGTTCGTGACAGGAGGGGTCCCGTGAAAGGATGGATCGCTTGGGCATTCGTGGCGTTCGGTTGCGCTGTCATGGGGGCGGCCGCCGGCCAGCGTCCGGAAACCTATTCCTACGACTGGCAGGGGCATCATCAGGCGGTGGGCGAGCTATTCGCGAAAGAGCACGCGATGGAGTTCGTCGAACTGGAACGGAGAAAGATCGCCCTGCTGCTCCCGGCGGAGAAGGTCGGGCCCTACATGAAGTACTTCGAACAGGGGCTGCGCTCCGACGCCGGGGTCATCATGATCGAGGGCGAGGCGCAGCAGTGGCTGGAGATGGCTTATCAATCGGGCTTCCGCTGCAAGCAGCTTTTTCTGCAGGGATACTTGGCCGGCGAGGCGCACCGGGCCGGCGACCCGCAGCGATTCATTAAGAAAATCGAATGATGCAGGTTTGAAGCCGGCGTTTTCGCTTTCACTTCCGGGGCTTTTCGCCCTGGGTCTTGTCGAACAACCCTCCGTATAGCTTGACGACGCAGTCGGGGCAGATGCTGTGGCTGAAGCGGGCTTCGCTATGCGCGCTGATGAAATGCTCCAGCTGCTTCCAGTAGCCCTGGCGCAGATCGGCAGCAGCCCGCGCATCACCTCCATGCGGTCGATCGACTCCTGCAGCTCGCGGGTGCGCTCGGCGACGCGCGATTCCAGCTCGCCGCGCGCCTGCCGCAGCTCGGCGATCGCCCGCATCAATTCCGCGCGCGCGGCGGCGACCTTGCCGCTCATGACGTTGAAGGCGTTTGCCAGGTCGTCGAACTCGTCGAAGGAGCGCTTCTTGATGCGGGAGTCGAAATTGCCCAGAGCCAGCTCGTTGCACTGGGCGGAAAGATGGGCGATGCGCCGGGTGAGTCCCCGGGAGAGGTAAAGAGCGAACAGCAGCGCCAGCAGGATGGAGACGAAAAAAGAGAGCAGCCCGGTCAGGCGCAGTTCCGCCAGCTTGCTCTGCACCTCGTCGGCGCGCATGTCGATCCCGACCAGGTAGCGGCCGTCGCCGTTGACCAGGGGGGCATAGCCGGAGAGGAAGACTCCCCACTCGTCCTCGACCAGGTCGTCGTCGACCGTGGGTTCGTGGAATCCGAGCAGCATCTGCGGATTGGCCTCGGAATAGACGCGTCCCGGCAGGGCCTGGGCATCGGTCTCGTCGGAATCGAGGACGAAGGAGACCCGGTCGCCCTCCTTGCGCATGACGTAAAGAAAGGAGATGTCGGGGTTGGTGCGGCGGATGCGGCGCATCTTCTCCAGGGACTGGCGGTAGTTCGGGAGCTCCGTGTCGGCCTCGCTGCGGATCGCCTCCAGATCGCGGGCGTCGATGCTCTGGCTCAGCAGGGCGGCGCTGTTCTGCAGGCGCGATCTCAGGCTGCGCGTCAGGTTGTCCAGGGCGCGGACGTAGAAAAAAGTCCCCACGCTGCCCGAGATCAGGAAGACCGCCAGCAGGTGGCTCACGAACAGCTTCGACGCGTAGCGGAAATGGAATCTTGACAGGATTTTCATTGGTTCATCCTTTCATGCTCACTTGGTCGTGAGGGAATTCTATGCAGGCAATGAGCGATTGTCAATGCATCCGCGATTGACTTGGGCTTGGCGCCCGAATAGAATGGTTCTGCCCGGGCCAAAGGCCGGTGGGGGGGTGGTGAAATGTCCGACAGCAGGCGGGAAATAGCCGAGATCAAGGCGCGGCTGGAAAAGGTCGAGGCGCAGCTGGGCTTTTTGTTCAGGAGCATGGGCATCACCGCCGGGCAAGCTCCTCCCGGGCACGCCTCGGCGGCGGTCCTGGAGATGGCGGCCAGGGGAGACAAGATCGCGGCCATCAAGGCTTTCAGGGAGGAGACCGGCGCCAGCCTGAAAGACGCCAAGGAATTCATCGAATCGCTCATACGATAGGCCCAGGTTGCGGGGAGGAACATGAAAGCAATTGCGATCCTGGCGGCAGTTTGCCTGGTCCTCATGTCGTGCGCCAGGCAGGACTTGCCGTTTTTTGACGGGATGGTCGACATCGGGACACACCGACTCCAGTACCGCAGCGAAGGGAACGGTACGCCGGTCGTGGTCATCGACTCCGGCATCGGCGACACGCTGGAAAAGTTGCGGCCGCTGCAGGAGCGCCTCAGCAGGGTGACCCGGGTGATCACCTACAACCGCGCCGGCTACGGGCGGAGCGAAGCCGGGCCGCTGCCCCGCGACTGTGGGCGCGAGGCAGAGGAACTGAAGGCGCTGCTGGAAAAAATTCCCGTGCCCGGACCCTACGTGCTGCTCGGCCATTCGCTCGGGGCCTTGAACGCGCAGATGTTCGCCGCCAAATACCCCGGCGACGTCGCCGCCCTGGTGCTGCTGGACCCGCCGCCGCTTTCGTTCATCCTCGGCAAGGAATACCGGGACCTGGCGGCCTTGGCCGAGCGCATGACATCGGAGTGGCAGGCCATCGCCGACGCCTCGGCAAAATCCGATTCTGCTGCGGAACGGGCACGATCCGCGTTATTCCGCATGATCGCCTCGGAGCACCGCCAGATGTTCGTTGCCTCGGCGCTCCACGTCGCCGGCATCTCGACCTTCAACCGCCTGCCGCTGCTGGTGATCGCCGCGGGCAAGCCCAACCCCGCCTTTGGATCAGGGGCGGAGGAATACCAGAAGTACTGGATCGGGCAGAGCCGCGCCATTGCCAACAAGTCGAACGCAGGCAAATTCGTGCTGGCGGAAAACGCCTCACATTACGTCTACCTGGACGCGCCCGACCTGGTGGTCGAAGGCATAACGGCCCTGGTCCACGAGGCGCGAGCTGAGAAATAAATGGCACATGAAGAATGCGCTGGTTTTTGCTGTTCGCTCAATTGCTTGGCTCATTCTTCGAGTTGGCGATGAGGAGTTCAAGGTGAAAACAAACGAAAAGGGACAATGTGCCGAGCGGCATGAGTGGAAAACAGTGATTCTTGGATTCTGCCTGCTGCGCCTGCTTGGGGCAGCGGCCGTCCCAGGCTGGACAGAGGAGCCGCCAGTGCCGAAGGCGCCGACCACGGCCGAGGTGCTGGCCGCGGCCCAGGCGGACGACTGGCGCCCCCTGGACCCGGAGAACGCGCTTTATCTCGAGCTGGCCGGCGGCAGGGTGGTCATCGAGCTGGCGCCCGTGTTCGCCCCTGGGCATGTGTTCAACATCAAGGCCCTGGCGCGCGAAAAATACTTCGATGGCCTGGCCATCGTGCGCGTGCAGGACAACTACGTTGTGCAGTGGGGCGATCCCTTTGCCGAGGATCCGGCCAAGGCGCGCAAGATCGTGAGCGGAAAGCCGACCCTGCCCGCCGAGTTCGACCGTGCCTGTGGTGATGATGTGCCGTTCACGCCCCTTCCCGACGCCGACGTCCATGCCCCCGAGATCGGGTTTTCCAGCGGCTTCCCCGCCGCCCGCGACAAGGCCAGCGGACGCATGTGGCTCGTCCACTGCTACGGCATGGTCGGCGCCGGCCGCGGCGACGCGGCCGACTCCGGCGGCGGCGCCGAGGACTACGTGGTGATCGGCCATGCCCCGCGCCATCTCGACCGCAACTGCACCCTTTTCGGCCGCGTGGTCCAGGGCATGGAGCACCTCTCCGCGCTGCCGCGCGCCGCGGGGAAGTCCTGCGCACCGACACGGAGACGTTCCGCAAGCTGATCGAGGCCCGCCGCGTCCGCAGCGAGGAGTGGTTCCTTTTCAAGCCCGGCCGCGTCGAGGTCTGCAACGTTCCGGTGCCGGCGCGAAAAAAATCGGGCGGCAACTGACTCGGGCGCCGGCCGCTGAAGATCGCGTCCGGAAGGATCGTTCTTGCAATTTTGACGGAGGATGGCAATAATAAAAAGGGGAGGAAGCATGAGCGACAGAATATTGGTGGCCTACGGCAGCAAGCACGGCATGACGGCGGAGATCGCCGAGCGGATCGGCAAGGTCCTGGGCAAGGCAGGGCTCGAAGTGGACGTGGTGGCGGCCCGAAAGGCCAGCGATCCCTCTGCCTACAAGGCGGTCGTGCTCGGCAGCGCGGTCTACGCCGGCATGTGGCGGCGGGACGCGGCGAAGTACCTGAAGGCCCACGAGGCGGAGCTGGCCAGGAAGCCCGTTTGGCTCTTTTCCAGCGGCCCCACCGGCACGGGCGACCTGGAAAAACTGCTGGGCGGCTGGAAGTTTCCCAAGGGGCTGCAGCCGGTCGCCGACCGCGTCAAGCCGCGGGGGATCGCTGTTTTTCGCGGGGCATTCGACGCCGCGAAAGCGAACTTCTTCGAGAGGTGGATCATGAAGAAGGTCAAGGCGGAGTACGGTGATTTCCGCGACTGGCCGGCCATCGAGTCCTGGGCCAGGGAGATCGCCGTGGAGCTTACAGTTCGCTAGCCATCCCTGTTTCCCGAGATGACAAAGGAGCGCGGGCATGGCCGCGGAAAGAAAGAGCTGGCAGGGAAATCTTGCCGGCAAGGAAGGACTGACCAAGTTCCTTGGGTTGGGAAACCGGCACATGGAGAGAAGGGCGGCCTGATGGAGACTCGGCAGGGGAGGTAAGGGATGAAACGCAATGAGTTCGTACGGGCACTGGCGGCCATGGCGGGCGGCGCGGGAACGGACCGGGCCCGATTTTCGTAGAACTTTCATGCTGGAAAGAATGAACCTGCTCGGCGCGGTCGTGGCGATCGTCTACTACGTTCTGGTCATCTCGATATTTGCCGCGCGGCTGTTGAACCGGCCGCGCTGGGAGCATGGCTTGGGGTTCGCGGTCCTGCTGCTGGGATTCCCGCTGGTGCTGCTGCTGGTCACGGCGCCCGGCCTGCGGCGGCCTGCGCTTTATTATGTCCAGGTCGTACTTCTGCTCGCCTACCTGGCCGTCGAGGCCCTGCTTGATTATGTTTTTAAAGTCGATTTCCGTCATGTGCGCTGGATGACCATCGCCTACGTCACGCTGTTCTTCGCCGGCTCGGGAGGAATGCTGGGTGTGGCGGCGCTGGCCGGCCGGCCCTGGAGCATAACGGCGATCGTCCTGTTCCTGGCCATGGCCGTGCTGGCGTTCGTCCAGCGCGCCATCACCGGCATGTGACGCGATTGACCTGCGGCTGCCCGGCGACCGCTGGCGGCAGAAATGTACGATCGCCGGCACGCGGATTGTGATATCATGGATCAACCATGAAGCAAACTAAGATGGATCGCTGTCCCAAGCCAACGTGGCTGCGCTGGGCCCCCGCCGGGATCATCGCCATCTGGCTGGGGACGAACCTGTGCCCGGCGCAGGCAGTGGAGCCCGGCATCTGGCCGCGAACAGCGAGCGGATTGTGGTACTGGGTCGCGCCGCAGACCGATCTCGCAGCGGAGAAAATCGAGGACGCATTCAAGAGGGCCGTCTCCCAGGGGACGGCATTCATCAGCCCCGAGTTTCCCGACACGGTATTTTTTGCCAAAAAGATCCGTATTACTGCGGGGAAGGCCAAGAAGAGAAAGGGGTACAAGGATCAGCCGACAAAGGCCGACGACCTGCGCATCGAGGCCGAGTGGCAGACCGGATACCTGAACCAGTACCGCGGGGCCACCTACCATTTCATCGCCCTCGACGCCGTCCGCGGCCTCGACCTCCATTTCCTGACCATCCCGCGCGAACACTTTCCCAAGGCGCCCGACGGCCGCAACTGGAACGTCAACGTCTTTGCCGGCATCCGGGTCAGTTTTTTCTTCGCCTTGGAGGAGACGGCCCGCGCCTTCGTCAATGCCGTGGCCTCGGCCATTGGCCAAAGGGGCCTGGACCTTACGCTCTCCCGCTTCGGCCTGATGTGGGAAAACGTCACTCCCGCCCAGGCCGCCGATATGGGGTCCGCAGGGCCAGGACGAGACGGCCGGGCGGCCGGCGCGGGCGTGCTGGTCACGCGGGTGGCCGTAGCCGGCCCGGCCGACCGCGCCGGCATCCGGCCCCTGGACGCGGTCCTTGCGGTCAACGGCGTCCCGGTGAAAAACTTCTCCCATTTTTCCCTGCTGCTGGACGGCATCGCCCCGGGAGCGACCATGGCGCTGCTTCTGCTGCGGCGCCTGAAACCCCCGGACCGGCATCCGGAGCCAAGCGCCTGGGAGACGCTGACGGTGGAAATGGAAGCCAGATAGACGCGATCGGAAAAGGCCGCAAGAAAAACGCCTGCCGGAGAAAACGAGCCCATGGACAGCGGTTGTTGCCCTCAGGCGACAATGGATGAACAGCCGGCGGCCGACTTGCGCCCGCGGGGAAAGTCGGAACCACAGCAGGACAAGGGAGGGAAGAATGACGCTGAAGCGGCAGGCGGATATCGCCATCGTTCTGGGGATCTTCACGCTGGTCGCGGTGGTTGTCAGTCACCTGGCGCTCACCGACATCTACCACGGCGAGGCGGACCTCAGCCTGGAGTGGAACGTCCTGAAGCTTTGCTTTGCGGTGATCGTCGCCGTCCAGGTCTTCACCCTGGCGACGCTCTGGCGGGTGATCGGCAAAAAAGAGAACGGCGACTCCTGACCTTCTCCCTGGTTTCCTTTGGATCGAAGCAAGGAGAAGCCGGGTAGCAGTGACTCCGGATCCGCTCCTGTCTTGAAAATAATGTAAAGGAAGCCGATACTATCCCCGGGGATTGCTCCCAGGGAGGGGTAAGATGAAAAGCCTTTTGCGGTCATTCCTGGCCATTGGTTTCTTTCTGATTTATCTGTCCGGTCAGGCAGCAAAGCCGCTGGATGTCGACATCGACAATGCCGGTGTGATCTTGAAGGGCAAACTTTTCTCCGCCGCGGGAGCAGGGCCTTTCGTCACCGTGATCCTGCTGCATGGCTTTCCCAGCGATGAGGCTGATGTCCTAGGAATCGGCGGCAAACTGGCTGAGGCGGGCTTCAACGCGTTGACCTTCAACTTTGGCGGCAGCCATCAACGCCCGGGGGAGTCAAGCATGGCAAATGCGCAACGCGAGATCCAAGCGGCATTCGACTTCATTCGCCGGAGAGAGAACGCCCTGCGCTACAAGGTCGATGCCGATCATATCGTCCTGGGTGGATGGTGCTTTGGCGGAAGTATGGCTCAGGGCTTTGCCGCCGGCCATGATGAAATAAACGCCGTCTTCTCTATTTCCGGCAACGACCACGGCGAGTTCTTGCGCGAATACGCGCGCAATCCAAAATTTCAAAAAATGGTCGACGGCATGTTCGCTTCCTGGACCGCGCCCCCGTTGAGCGTGCGATTAGCCAAGGGGGCTCATCCGAAGGAAATCGTCGAGGCGGGGCTCGACAAACTCGACCCGATCTTCGACCTGAGGGCCAGCGCCCCGCGCTTGGCCGGCAAGGAGATTCTGCTGATCGGCGGCTGGAACGACCGCCAAGTGACGATCGACCAGTATGTCCTGCCCTTCTACCGGGCGCTGGAGAAGGCGGGTGCAAGGAATGTGACAATCACGGCATTCCAGGATGATCATTATTTCAAGAAAACCGGCGAGCAGCTGGCCCGCACGGTCATCGACTGGCTGAAAAACATCCAGGCCATTCGCTGAGCCCAAAGGGAGCGAGCCGGGGATATCTGCCAACCCATCGCGAGTTCCCTTTCATTGCGGATTGATTTGGCTTTGCGGTAAAATGGCGCTGTAAGATAAACAAGGGGGTGGCCATGGGGGAAATCAAGCGAAGCGTGACCATCGCGGCTCCGCTCGCCGAAGTCTTCAGGTTTGCTTCTGACTATCAAAAATGGCCGGAATTTTTCGTGGGGGTCTCCAACGTCAGGCCGGTAACCGAAACAACCCGCGGCAACAGGGCCAGGTTCATTTACCGGGTGCAAGCGCTGGGCATGAAATTCACAGTGGGAACCGAGCTAAGGGAATTCAGGGAGAATGAAGGCTGGTTGGGGAGATCATTCAAGGGCCTGGAGCATCAGACGCAGTGGATGTTCAGGAAATCAAACGGGGGGACAGCGTTCACTTTCATCCAGCGACAGAGGCTCCCGCTGTATCTTGGCGGCAAGCTGGTCGAAAGGATGTTCATCCAGCCCGAGTGGATCAAGATCATAGAGAGCTCGCTGCTTAACCTAAAACGGATAATGGAGAAGAAGCGAATCCATGAGGGATGATCCCAACCGAGGAGAAGAAAGGCATGGAATTCCATGAGGCGGTGAGGAGAAGGCGAACAGTAAGGGAGTTCGCGGATAGGCCCGTGCCCGAGGAGGCGCTGCGGCGGGTGCTGGCGGCCGGACTGCGGGCGCCGTGCAACGCCCACCTGAAGAGCTGGCAGTTCATCCTGCTGCGCGACCTGGAGCGGCGCGACCAGGCGGTCGTCGAGAAGCTGAAGGCCCGGGACATGAAGGGAGGCGAGGAGATCGAGCGCTTTGTCGGCCGCTTCGAGGAGGAGGAGCTGAAAAAGGTCTACCGCCGCTCGCTGCCGCGCCAGCAGAGCATGATGCTGGAGGCCCCCGAGCTGCTGCTCGTCTGCTACCGGATGAAGCCGCTCAGCGAGGTCCGCACCCTGTTCGAGCTCAACCCGCTGGCCTCGGTCTGGATGTGCATCGAAAACATCATGCTGGCGCTGGCCGCCGAGGAGCTCTTCGGCTGCACCTATACCCCCTACGAATCCCGGGGGCTGAAGGAGTTCCTTGGCGTGCCCGTTGGCTGGGAGATCGCCGCGGTCATTCCCTTCGGCTATCCGCGCGAGGAGCCGGGCGAGAACGAGGCCGAAGACCTGGACGCCCGGCTGCACGTCGACGGCTGGAACTAGCGAATGGGAGATCCCGCGAGCCGTTTCGTCTTCGCCCCGGGGTGCGCGCTCTTCCTGTACAAGCCCAGCCTGGTCGAGAAACTGTGCGTCTACCTGGAGGCGCGCCGCGGTCCGCTGCCGCTGCTCTCCGCTTGCTGTCATCATACCCCGGGGCTTCCCCCCGGCACCCAGGTCATCACCACCTGTCCGGGCTGCGACCGCAGGTACCGCCAGAACTACCCCGAACCGCGATCGGTCTCCCTCTGGGAACTGCTCGCCGGCGACGACGGCTTTCCCTTCCCCGACCACCGGGGGCGGAAGATGACGATCATCGACGCCTGCCCCACGCGCGACCAGAGGCGAATTCACGATGCGGTGCGCGCCCTGGCCGCGCGCATGAACATCGTCATCGTCGAGCCGGCGCACACGCGGGAAAAAGGCGCCTGCTGCGGCGACACCTTCTATCCCGCACTGCCCGTCGCCGAGGTGGTCGAGCGCATGCAAGCCAGGGGCAACGAAATGCCCCTGGATGACATTCTGGTTTACTGCGTCTCGTGCAGCAAGGCGATGTTTGTCGCTGGCAAGCGCCCCGGTTATCTGCTGGACCTGCTTTTCGCCGAAGAGACAGTGCCCGGGACCAGCGATCCCGCCGCCTGGCATGGAGAGCTGGACGCGTTCATGAAAGATCATCAGGGAGTGAATTAAAAATGAAAACAATCGGGCTTCTGGGCGGCATCACCTGCGAGTCGTCGCTGGTTTACTACCAGCTGGTCAATGAACTGGTCCGGGCGCGGCTCGGCGGCCACAACTCGGCCCGGAGCGTCATGGTGTCGGTGAATTTCGCCGATGTCCAGCCCCTGACCGAGCGCGGCGACTGGGCGGGAGTGCTGGCCATCCTGCTGCAGGCGGCGCAGAGGATCGAGCGCGGCGGCGCCGACCTGCTGGTGCTGTGCGCCAACACGGCCCACAAGCTCGCCGACGAGATCGGCCGCGGCGTCTCCATCCCCATTGTCCACATCGTCGACGCCGTCGCCGAAGAGATCCGCAAGGTCGGGCTTCGCAAAGTCGGCCTGCTGGGGACGCGCTTCACCATGGAAGAGGAGTTTTTCAAGGGCCGGCTGCGCGAGAGGCACGGCATCGAGGCGCTGGTGCCGGAGAAGGAGGAGCGCGAACGCATCCACCGCATCATCATCGACGAACTGGCGCTCGGTGTCGTCGATCCCCAGGCGGAAAAGGCGGTCTGGAAGGCCATCGACGGCCTCGTAGCGGCTGGGGCGCAGGCCGTCATTCTCGGCTGCACCGAGCTGCCGCTGCTGATCAAGCAGGACCAGGGCGGCGTGCCGCTGTTCGACACCACGGCGATCCACGCCCGCTCCGCCGTGGATCTCGCCCTGCACTGAGCGGCGAGCGATGAAGGGAGGAGGAATTGAGTAGGATCCTGAGGGACACGGCATGAAACCGGTCGCGGCACGCGTCGTCGAGGTGACGGAGGCCAACATCGCCGAACACCCGGGGGCGATCTGCTTCATCAATCCCCGCCACCCGCTCTACCGGCCGAAGGTCGAATGGCTGAGAAAGCGCTTCAGCGAGGGCTTGCGGATCCGGCTGCTCTACCTGCCGGGAGAGAACCGGCCCCGTCACGGCGGGGCGGGGCGGCCGGCCGGCTTCATCGAGACCGTCCCGGGCGAATCGTGCTGGCGGGCGGTGAAGGCGGAGGGCTACCTGTTCATCCACTGCCTGTGGACCACCGGCAGCAAGATCCAGCACCAGGGACTGGGGTCCCTGCTGCTGCAAGAAGCCGAGAGGGAGGCCCGCGGCATGCGCGGCGTCGCCGCCCTGGCCAGCGACGGATCGTTCATGGCCAAGCAGAAGATCTTCCTGAAAAACGGCTACGCCGTGGTCGCCGAATCGGGGACGGAACAGCTGCTATCCAAGCGGTTCAAGAAGGGGCCATTGCCCGCCATCCATGATTGGCGAGCCGAGCTGACCAAGCGCCAAGGGTGGTCCATCATCTATTCGAAGCAGTGCCCCTGGGTGGCCCGCTTCATCGAGGAGGCGCGCCCCATCTTCGCGAAATTCGATCTGCAGCCCATCGTCACCGAGCTCAAGACCGCTGCCCAGGCGCAGCAAGCGCCGTCCCTCTATGGCGTCTTCAGCCTGATCCATAATGGCAAGCTGCTGGCCGATCGCTACATCTCCACCACCCGCCTAGCCACTATCTTGAAGAAGGCGGTCCGCTGACGCTGGGTGAAACCCGCCACGGTCATGCAGGCATCCACTCTCGTCTTTGTCGGCGTTTTTGCTATAATCTTTCCTGGAGGCCCGGATGAAACGCCACGCCATTTCATGGTTCGAGCGGGGAGGAGAAGCATGAAGGCTCTAAACGCGGCGCGATTCGTCCTGGCCTTTTTCGTTGTCGCTTTCCAGCCGCCGGCCGTCCTGCTGTGGGTGGCCATCCATCCCTTTGCCTCATTCTGGCGACGCCTGGGTCCGGCATGGACCTATTCCCTGCTGGGCATCCCGGTGGCGGGCTATGTGGCCATTGCCTGGGTTCTCCGCGATTTTTTGCTCGGCCGCGACCTGGGGGCTTCGCCTCCGCTCATGGTTCTGGCGGCCATCCTGGCCGTGACCGGCTCATGGCTCAACCGCCAGCGGCGGAAGCAGCTGACGTTTGCCAATCTCTCCGGCATGGCGGAGCTGTCGCTGCGTCATTATCCCGGCAGACTGCTGACCGAGGGGATCTACTCCCGCCTCCGCCACCCGCGCTACGTCGAGGTCCACTTTTTCGTCTTGGCCTACGCGCTGTTCGCCAATTACACGGGCGCGTACGCGGTCGCGGTCCTGAGCCTGCTGCTCATGCTCTGGGTGGTGCCACTGGAGGAGCGGGAACTGCGGCGGCGCTTCGGGAAAGAGTACGAGGAGTACTGCCGCCGCGTGCCGCGGTTCGCTCCCCGCTGGAGAGGAGGGCGCAAATGAAGACCATCGGGCTTTTGGGCGGCATGACGAGCGAGTCGTCGCTGGTCTATTACAAGCGGATCAATGAAATAGCCAGGGAGCGGCTGGGCGGCAACCACTCGGCCAAGAGCGTCATGGTCTCGGTCGACTTCGCCGAGGTCGAGCCGCACATGGAGCGGGGCGAGTGGGACCGGGTGCTGGCGCACATGATCGCCGCCTCCAAAGCCATCGAGCGCGGCGGCGCCGACTTCCTGGTACTGTGCACAAACACGATGCACAAGTTCGTCGCCGAGATCGGCCGCGAGGTCACGATCCCCATCCTGCACATTGCCGACGCCACCGCCGACGCGATCAAGAAAGCGGGACTGAAGAAGGTCGGCCTGCTGGGGACGCGCTTCACCATGGAGGAGGATTTCTACAGGGGGCGGCTGCTGGAGAAGCACGGCATCACCGCGCTGGTGCCGGAAAAGGAGGAGCGCGAACGGGTGCACAAGGTCATCATCGACGAGCTGTCGCGGGGAGTCACCAACGCGGCATCCCGGGACGCCTATTGGCGGGTGATCAATAACCTGGCTCTCCGGGGCGCCCAGGGCGTCATTCTCGGCTGCACCGAGATCCCGCTGCTGGTTAAGCCCGAGCCGGGCGCCATCCCCCTTTTCGACACCACCGAGATCCACGCCCGCGCGGCGGTGGATTATGCGCTGGCCTAGCCGAAGCGGTCAGACGCGGCGAACGATGGGATCCGGATTGCGCCCATATGTGACCACGGCGATGAT